>NZ_DEXU01000021.1:0-124735 GCF_002364295.1 Idiomarina sp. UBA3176 | reverse complement strand
GGGGACCATCTCATCAGGCTACATCCCGCAACCCAGCCGGTTAGCCGAATTGCGGTTTGCGCCGGGCGCGTTACCCGAGGTGCTTACGGGCGTTGCGGAACATGCGCATCCACGGGCTGTCTTCGCCCCATTCATCCGGGTGCCAGCTATTGGCTACGGTACGGAACACGCGTTCAGGGTGTGGCATCATTGCGGTCACACGACCATCGTCACTGGTTACCGCAGTAATACCTTTCGGTGAACCATTCGGGTTGGCCGGATACTGCTCAGCTACTTCGCCCCAGTTATCAATGTATCGCAGTGGAACCTGGCCACTTTGCTCCAGCTGAGACTGCTGCTGAGGGTTAGCAAACTCCGCACGGCCTTCACCATGAGACACCGCAATTGGCATACGCGAACCCGCCATGTCACCTAAGAAAATCGACTTAGATTCCTGCACTTCCACCAGACTAAAGCGCGCTTCAAAACGCTCGCTGCGGTTAGTCACAAAACGAGGCCAATGCTCAGTTCCCGGAATTAACTGCTTCAGAGTCGACAACATCTGACAGCCGTTACACACACCCAGTGCCAGTGTATCGTTACGCTTAAAGAAAGCTTCAAACTGCTCACGCGCACGGTCGTTAAATAAAATAGATTTAGCCCAGCCCTCACCGGCACCTAATACGTCGCCATACGAGAAGCCACCACAAGCAGCCAGTGCCTGCATATCTTCTAACGACACACGACCAGCTAAAATATCGCTCATGTGAACATCAACCGCTTCAAAACCGGCACGGTCAAACGCCGCGGCCATTTCGTAATGCGAGTTCACGCCCTGCTCACGCAGAATCGCCACTTTCGGCGCAACGCCCTTAGCAATATAAGGCGCAGCAATATCCTCAGAAGGATCAAAAGTTAAGTCGGCCAGTAAACCCGGGTTATCGGCACGTTGTTTCAGACGGAATTCTTCGTCAGCACACACTGGGTTGTCACGCAGACGCTGCATGTGGTGCGTCGTTTCTGCCCATACCGTACGCCAGTGCGTACGGCTCTGGGCTAATACATTCTGTTCGTCACGGGTAAAGACAATGGCATCTTCATGCGTTGGCTCACCAATGCGTTTCACACAGTCGCCCAAACCAGCGGTTTTATAGGCGTCCATGACTTTTTGGTACTGCTCGTCACTAACCTGAATAACAGCACCCAGCTCTTCGTTGAACAGAGTCGCTAAGTTATCCTCGCCTAATTCGTCCAGCGCTACTTTCGCACCACAGTTACCGGCAAAGGCCATTTCCGCAACAGTAGTGAATAAACCACCGTCCGAGCGGTCGTGATACGCCAGTAAACGACCTTCGGTTACCAACTGCTGCGTGGTGTTAAAGAAAGCTTTAAAAGCTTCAGTGTCGTCCAGGTCTGGCGTATGTTGCCCCAGTTGCTGGTACACCTGCGCCAGTGCAGAGCCGCCTAAACGGTTCTGGCCTTTACCTAAATCAATCAGTACCAGATGCGACTGACCTTTGTCGGTACGCAACTGCGGTGTCAATGTAGAGCGAATATCATTCACCCGGCCAAACGCCGTAATAACCAGACTCATTGGCGCGGTCACAGCTTTGTCTTCGCCGTCTTCCTGCCACTGAGTTTTCATCGACATCGAATCTTTACCTACCGGAATAGTAATACCCAGTTCAGGACACAGCTCTTCACCGACGGCTTTAACGGCCTCATACAAACCTGCGTCTTCACCCGGATGACCAGCTGCGCACATCCAGTTGGCGGATAATTTAATGCGTTTTAAGTCGCCAATGTCCGCAGCGGCAATATTAGTCAAAGACTCTGCTACTGCCATGCGGGCCGAAGCACCAAAGTTCAGTAATGCCAGCGGCGTACGCTCGCCCATGGCCATAGCTTCGCCATGGTAGCTGTCATAGCTGGCCGCAGTTACCGCAACGTCAGCCACCGGTATCTGCCACGGGCCAACCATTTGGTCACGGGCAACCAGGCCAGTAACACTGCGGTCACCAATGGTAATTAAGAAGGTTTTCTCAGCAATAGCCGGTAAGCGCAATAAGCGATCAGCCGCGTCATTCAAATCAGCCGCTTCCAGATGCAATGGCGTACCTTCGGCCTGCAAGCGGGCCACGTCGCGGTGCATCTTCGGCGGTTTGCCTAGCAGTACGTCCAGTGATAAATCAATGGGCTGATTCGAGAACTTGGCATCGTTCAGTAAAATAGTCAGCTCTTCAGTCGCTTCACCAATAACGGCGTACTCTGCTCGCTCGCGCTCACACAAGGCTTCAAAACGCGCCATGTTCTCCGGAGCAATGGCAATAACGTAGCGTTCCTGCGACTCGTTGCACCAAATTTCCAGCGGTGTCATGCCGGGTTCATCGTTTGGTATCTCGCGCAATTCAAAGCGGCCACCACGACCACCATCACTCACCAGCTCGGGCATGGCATTCGACAAACCACCAGCGCCCACGTCGTGAATAAAGGCAATAGGGTTATCGGCCCCTAGCTGCCAGCAGCGGTCAATCACTTCCTGACAACGGCGTTCCATTTCCGGGTTTTCACGTTGCACTGAAGCAAAATCTAAATCTTCGGTCGACTCGCCCGACGCCATAGAAGATGCTGCGCCGCCACCTAAGCCAATGTTCATTGCCGGACCACCTAGTACAACCAGCTTAGCACCAACCGGAATATCACCTTTTTGTACGTGAGCTTCACGAATATTGCCTAAACCACCGGCAATCATAATTGGCTTATGGTAACCACGGGTCTCGCGTCCATTGTGGCTGTCGACTGTTTGCTCGTAAGTACGGAAATAGCCGGTCAGCGCCGGGCGACCAAATTCATTATTAAAGGCTGCGCCGCCTAATGGGCCTTCCAGCATAATATCCAGCGCCGAAACAATACGCGCTGGTTTGCCGTAGTTCTCTTCCCATGGTTGCTTAAAACCTGGAATGTTCAGGTTAGAAACGCTGAAACCCACCAAACCAGCTTTAGGTTTAGAACCAACACCGGTAGCGCCTTCGTCGCGAATTTCACCGCCCGAGCCGGTTGCCGCACCCGGGTAAGGAGAAATAGCCGTTGGGTGGTTATGCGTTTCCACCTTCATTAAGATATGCACCGGCTCGTGGCTGTAGCCATAGCTCATGCTGTCCGGTTGTGGGTAGAAACGCCCGGCTTCATGGCCTTCCATAACGGCGGCATTGTCTTTGTAAGCCGACAACACGTAGTCCGGTGTGGTTTCAAAGGTGTTTTTAATCATTTTGAACAGCGACTTAGGCTGTTCCGCGCCGTCTATGGTCCAGTCGGCGTTAAAAATTTTATGACGACAGTGCTCAGAGTTTGCCTGGGCAAACATATAAAGCTCAATGTCATTCGGGTTACGGTCCAGTTTGCGGAAATTCTCTACCAGATAATCAATTTCGTCGTCGGCCAGTGCCAGACCTAAGCTGATATTTGCCTGTGCCAGTGCTTCACGGCCGCCAGCGAGAATATCTACCGAAGACAATGGCTGCGGTTCCTGTGAGCGGAATAGCTGCTGCGCGTCGTTCATGTCGTACAACACACTTTCGGTCATACGATCATGCAATAGTAGCGCAGCCTGCTTCAGTTCTTCTGCCGACAAGTCACCCTGCAGATAAAAAGCCACACCACGCTCAACACGATGAATGCTTTTCAAGCCACAATTGTGGGCAATGTCAGTTGCTTTAGAGGCCCAGGGGGAAATTGTTCCAATGCGAGGGGTTACCAGTACCAGAGCACCTTGTGGCTCGTGCGCCGGCATTTCGGGGCCGTACTTCAGTAGTTGCAGCAATACCGAACGGTGTTCGTCGCTAAGTTCATTATGCAAGTCAACAAAGTGCTGATACTCGGCATAAAGCTCTTTGACAGGAATTCCTGCCTGTTTCAGTTGTTCAAGTTGCTTCGTTGTTTTGAAGGCTGATAAGGCAGGTGCACCGCGGTAGATTTCCACAAGCAAGGTCTCCAAAGCTGGGCGATTTTTGCTGGCAGATTATACAGTAGCCTGACATTCATGTCAGGTACAATATCGAACCTGACATACACGTTTGGCTACTCAATTTTCGGGGTGCCTTCGCGATTCACTATGCGGAACCATTTTTCGCGGCGCTCAATAATGCGCTGCTTGCGCTTACGGATAACGGCGCGACGGCGGGAATTGTTTTCACGTCTGAGGCGGTTGGCTTGCATAGATTTATGCCTTTATTGCGTTTAAATGCCTAATCAGCTTACCTTGTCATACTGCTTTTTTGCAACGATTTTATGCTGGCTTACCAGCCTAGTTTGCGTAACTTAGACTAATGTGGAAAGATCGCCCGCCGACGCTCAAAAGGACCTGTTATGAATGAACTCGAATCTGACGTTTGGTACATAGTACGAACCAAGCCTAAGCAGGAAGAACGCGCCATACTGAATCTGGAGAATCAGGGGTTCGGTGTTTTCGCGCCCGAGTTAACCGTGAAAAAGGTTCGTCGGGGTGTGCGTACCTCTGTGGTTGAGCGTATGTTTCCGGGCTATGTGTTCGTGAAACCCGATGACATTATTGAGCAGTTCTACAAATTGCGCAGCACCTATGGTGTCGCTGGTGTGTTGCGTTTTGGCGACAACATTCCGAAGGTTCCACAAAGCTGGGTTGACCAAATGAGAGGGATTGACCAACTGACCGATGAACAGGCGCCTCAGATAGGCGACACGGTCGAAATTCAGCAAGGCCCTTTCCGTGGTTTCCTTGCTAAGATTGTCAAACTGGACGGTGAATCACGCTGCTTTGTTATGCTCGAATGGATGCAAAAAGAAGTCAAAGCCAATTTCAGCTACAAAGAACTGCAGTTTCAATGAGCGGTGCGGCGGCGCAAGCCAAGAGCGACTGAGCCAAGCACCACAAGCCAGCCTGCATGGCCGCCGCTGCTGCCAGAGTCAGCTGCGGTAACAGTAAAGCGAGCCGTCGCCGATTCCGTATTGCCCTCGGTATCACTTACACTTAACCGATACTGATACGTTCCCGCCGAAAGTTGCCCTAATGAGGCACTGAATGCACCATCATTAAAACTAAATCCGGTTACTTCATCTTCGCTACTCTCCATTACCCTGAATAACCGCAGGCTACCCGGGGCAAGGTTCAAATCGGCATCAGCCACTGTTGCCGAAAGGCGAACAGTTTGCCCTTCCGTTGTGCCTGTTGCCGTAAAACCAAGTATGGTCGGAGCAATAGCTCTAGGTTCAACCGTTAACGCAACCCTCAGGCTGTCACTGCCGTCGCTGAAATCTACTCTCAGTATCGCGGTCTGCTCCGAATCAACAATCCCTGCCGTCCCTTCTATAGAAAAGCGTCGCTCACCATCAACAGCACCGCTCACCTCGTTAAAGCTAAAGTCATTAATCAGGTCATCGTCTAAATTAACCACTGACACAGCCACATCATTACTGACATTAAACAGGCTCAGTTGAGTATCAAGCTCCTCCAGTTCGCCAACCGTATCACCCGAACTTAAAAAAGCCTGCGGGCGTGAGCCAACCATATCGGAAGGGTCATTCCACAGTCCGCTGGAAATATTAAAATCGTTAAAATCGGTATTCACCACTTTTAAGTGCCAGTGGAAAGGATTATAAATATTGTCTTTATCCAGGCTTGCCGCAATCTCTTCAATATCAGTCTTTAAAGTTACCGTCATCATACGTGTGTTGCCACTACCGCTGACAACCCAGTCAAACCATTGTTCGGCAGTTACTATGCCAACTTCCTGACTCACCGAAGTGCCACTAGCGGTTGTCGGAATTGCCATCTGTAATGACTGATTACTGGTATCGGCATCCGATAGCTCAATGGTAAAACTGGCCTTGTCTCCGGCCTCCACCAGGCCTATCACATTGCTATCCAGTAGCAGATAATTTGCTCCGGTACTTGAGAAATTACCGTTAAAGCTACTATTACTCACAAAACGCCAGCGTGCAGCTCCGTTGGTCAATTCCTCTATCGCGATAATGCAGATATCGGTTGCTCCGTTAGGTATTCCGCCTAAAGCAACCGAGTTCACACTAAAACTTTGCAAATTCAAAAGTGCTTCACGTCGGGCAAATCTATATTCTTCGCAGCGACCACCGCCCAAAGCGTAGCGGTCGGCATTGGCTACCGACGGCCAGCTTAAGGTCAGCTCCGAATTCCCGGTACGGCTGGCCGCCATAGCATTAACATTAGTGCGTGACGCGTTATTAGCCCACACCACGCTACTGCGTTGCGCCGCAGTGCTGGCATCTGCCGCATCTATTTCAGAATCGGCTTTACCCATTGGCAGTCCAAAGTTGCTGTCGACCAGGTCAGGACTGGAGTAGGCGGGTTCCTCATTACAGTCGGCTCCGCTGCCAAATTCATTCCGGCAGACGCTACCGTACGACATCGTCGTATAAAAACGTCCGTTATCTTCAATAAAGCCGTAAGGAATATGGTAATCCTTCTGATCACCACTACCGCCGCTCGCATTGTTCGCCAACGTATAACGGTCATGATTGAGGCCGAAATTATGTCCAACCTCGTGAGCAACCGTTCCCGAACCGGTGCAGGACAAGCTGGTATAGCCTGCACCTGAAGCGCCGCTAACCCTGTTCACTAAGTTGTCACTGACATCAAAGTCAGTGGCAACAAAAGCCAAACCGCAAACACTGGAGTTTTCAGCGCCAATAAAGTGGACCACATCGGCCTGATAGCGATCCATCAACCGACGTACTCGTTGATCATCAACCAGTTCATCAATAATCGAATCAGGGTCTTCTGTCGGAAAGTTAGTGGTAGATTCCGGATTGAAAAAACTAACACCGGCCACAGACATTTCAACAGGTAATTGTGAACGCTCAAAAATTGAATTACTTGTGCTTACTGCTGCTTCAATGCGTAAAGCTAAATCGTAGCCTTCGTCATCGGCATAGCCTATTAACTTTTCGTCGTACAGAAAAAGCACGTCAATGCTGTTATCGAACTGAGTCACCAGAGAAGTTATTTGAGCGTTGTTGGCTTTTGTCAGTGCCGCTTTACGTGGAGCCGAAGCTACCTGAAACTGCTTTTCCAGCTTTAGTGGTTCTGTGCCGCTCTTAGGTTTTAACGGCTCTGATGGTGTGCGGTTTCTTTGGTTAATATAGGTTTTACCGTCTACACGACGAATTTCCACTTCACCAATATCGGGGTGCGTAATTGAAATAAGTTGGTTATTACCACGCTTATGCAAAAAACCTAAATGCTGAGTGTCACCATAGCGGTCTTCAAAAGTGAGTCGATAACTGTTTTCCGACGACAAAGACTCAGCCAGAGTTCCTTCAATAAGTTGGTTGTTTACAGATAACTCAATTTTGTCGCCCAGGCTTTGTGCTAAGGCAAATACCGGCGCTAAAGCTATTAGCACTGCGACGACTATTTTTTTCATTTTAAACACCTAATTTTATGGCTGTTACAGGCGCCCTTGTTCATCTAAATATTTCAATGTGTCGTAAAAACGGCGAATGTTACCGACATAGGTCACTGGTTCATCGCCCCGCGCGAACCCATAGCGGGTATGACGGTAAAACTGCTTTTGTCTCAGCAGTGGCAGACGTTTTTTCACGTCCACCCAGCGGTCCGGGTTCCCACCCTGGTGTTCAGTTAAAATTCGCGCGTCTTCTAAATGACCGAATCCTATATTGTACGCAGCTAACGCAAACCAGGTTCTGTCCGGTTGCGGAATTCTTGCAGGCACCCTATTTAGCATGCGCTCCAGGTAACGCGCTCCACCGCGAATACTTTGTTCAGCATTCAGGCGGCTCTTAACCCCCATAGCTTTGGCTGTAGGCAAAGTCAGCATCATCATTCCGCGCACCCCAGTAGGAGAAACCGCCCGCGGATTCCACAACGATTCCTGATAAGAAATAGCAGCCAGCAAACGCCAGTCAAGCGACCCTGAATGCTCTTTAAAAGTTTCTATATAAACAGGCAAAACGCGCTCTACCGCTTCTATAAACAAACTGGTCGTTACATAATTAAATTGTTTTACGTGACCAAAGTGCTGCTCTTTAATATGAGCTAAACGCCCACTGGAGCGAATTTCACCAAAATACTCAATTACCGCGGAAAACAACGAGTCATCTGTGCCCTGAGGTAAAGCCCAGGCAATATCCTGATCATGCTTTACCGTAAAAGCCACACTTAAGTCGGGATGAAACCGCCGCTGAATATCTAACGCCGTGCTATCGGTAATGGTGTAATCAACCTCGCCGCTAATCACCATTTGCAACAGCTCGACCGCATCGTGATCGCGGGTCGCGCGCCACTTTAGTGTCGGAATACTATCACCCAGGCTTTTTAAAAACTCATGGTGAGAACTGCCTTCCACCACCACTATTTCGCCGTCAGTAATCTGCTGCAAGTCTCGTGGACGTTGACGTGAGCCCTGCTTGAAAACCACCTTCTGGCTAATAATGTCGTAAGGCGGACTAAAACGGAATAGCTGAGCGCGCGTCGAGGTCCGGTCCAGACCCGCTGCAACAATATCAACCTCGCCGCGACGCAACATGGTAAACAAGTCGTTCACGTCAAAGCGCGGCACCATCTCCAGCTCCACGCCTAAGCGATCAGCAAAGCGTTTCGCCAGGTCGTATTCGAAGCCCTGCTCACGGTCATGATCAAAATAATAACTGGTTGGGTTTATCAAAGTTCCCACCCGCAATACCTGACGTTCCTGAACTACGGACATGGCATCGGGGCGGGTTTGAGGACTGCAGGCCGTTATTACACTAGCGGCCAGCAGTAAAATAGCAAACAGCGATACTGCAGACTTCGGCATATTAGAGAGATTCCAAAGCCCAATTCACATAGAGTTCAGTACCGGTTTTCAGTGCGTCTTCGTCGGCATAAAAATGCGGCGAGTGGTTACTCGGTTCTGCTGACATATCGCGCTCCGGTGGGGTAACCCCTAAAAAGACAAACATTCCGGGTACTTCCAGCGCATAGTAAGAGAAGTCTTCAGCTCCAGTCACTAAAGGTACTTCCTGTACTTTATCGGCGCCGGCTACCGCTCTTGTTACCGGCAGCATCTGCTCAATCAAGTCGGCATCATTACTGGTTACCGGGTAGCCTAAATCGACATGCACGTGGGCTTCTGCACCATTCGCCTCGGCTGTTTTCTCGGCTGTGTGCTTCAGTTTAGCGTGAATATCCGAACGAATATCCATATCAAAATTGCGGATGGTACCAATTAAAGTCACTTCGTCCGGAATAATGTTATTACGCACACCACCTTCCACAATGCCAAAAGACAAAACAGCCGGGGCTTTGGTGATATTCGTCTGACGACTGATAATGGTTTGTGCGTTATTAATAATTTGTGCTGAGGTCACAATAGGATCAACACCAGCCCATGGCGTAGAACCGTGCGCTTGCTTACCCTTTACTTTAATTTCGAACTGATCCGAGGACGCCATCAGCGGACCTTTACGATAGCCAACATGACCTGTAGGGAAACCTGCCCAGACATGAATACCAAAGACTTTTTCTGGTTTATTGTCGGCAAACAAGCCTTCTTCAAGCATTAACTCAGCGCCGCCCTCTTCGCCTTCAGGCGCGCCTTCTTCAGCTGGCTGAAAGATAAACATAACGTTACCGGCAAGTTCATCCTTCATTTCGGCTAGCTTTTCCGCCGCCCCCATTAACATAGCAACGTGATTATCGTGTCCGCAGGCGTGCATTACACCCACTTCTTTACCACGATACTCCGACTTTACCGTCGACTTAAAAGGCACATCGGTCTGTTCAGTAACAGGCAATGCGTCCATATCCGCACGTAACGCTATGGTTGGGCCTGGCTTACCGCCTTTTAGCATACCCACAACACCGGTATGCGCCACACCGGTTTCCACTTCCATGCCCAGAGAGCGCAAATGCTCAGCTACCATTTTTGCGGTTTCAAATTCGCGGTTACTCAGTTCAGGGTTGGCATGAATATGACGACGCCATTCAATGACCTGAGCTTCTAAGTCACTGCTGACTTTTACCGGTGACTGCTGAGCAGCAGCCTGAGCGCTATAGGCAAAGCTACTGGCCAGCATTAAGCTAATAATGAGCTTTTTCATTGTTCTCTCCTGCATAAGTGCGGATTGTTATTCTGGTACTGGGTAATATCCTGCGCTAAAATCGCCCTCATGACAACCGATGAAATCTACATGCAGCGAGCCTTAGAACTTGCTGAACAGGCGCAAAACGCAGACGAAGTGCCCGTTGGCGCGGTGTTGGTCATGGACGATAAAATTGTTGGCGAAGGTTACAATCAGGTTATTTCTTTGTCCGACCCGTCCGCTCATGCCGAAGCACAAGCCATTCGTTCTGCCGGTCAGGCTATCGATAATTATCGGTTGGTCAACGCCACCCTGTACGTAACCCTCGAACCCTGCGCCATGTGTGCCGGTTTAATCACTCATGCACGAGTCAAACGCTTGGTGTTCGGCGCAACCGACCCGCGGACAGGAGCCACCGGTACCGCCATTGAGGTTATCAACCACGCCTCTATGAACCACAAAGTAGATGTGCAGAGCGGCGTACTGGCCGAAGAATGCGGCGACATTTTACGCCGCTTTTTCCGCGCCCGCCGCAAATCCGCCAAGGCTAACGCTAAATAAGCATGCCCGTTATAGCGTAAGCCACAGTCGCTGCAAGCCCGGCTAATAAAGCATAAGGTAATTGCGTACGCACATGGTCTATGTGCTCAACTCCCGACGCCATAGAAGCAATAATAGTGGTATCAGAAATAGGCGACGCATGGTCACCGAATATGCCACCGGAAATTGCCGCTGCTATAAAGGGCGCGGCCGGCAAACCTAACGTCATTGCCAACGGTATCGCCAGAGGCAGCATAATGGCAAAGGTTCCCCAACTGGAGCCAATAGAAAAACCGGTAATAGCCGACAGCACAAATATCAGCGGTAACAGCATCCACAATGCCACCGAACCATCCAGAGCAGCCGCCAAAAACTCTCCCGTACCTAAGTCGCGGGTTAAGCCACCCAGTGCAATAGACAACCACAAAATGACCGCCAGTGGCAGAATATTCCAGGCACCTTTTAACAGGTACTTACCAATATCGGCTAAACCTGCCGGCTGTGTCATCAGGGTTCCGGCTACAGCAATACCCAGCGCCACATAAATAGCGACAAACACACTTAAAGTGCCGTTGCCGTCAACCAATACGCCGTTCCCGGTAACCAGCAGCATAACCGGAACCATCACCACCAGCGAAATCAGGCTGGTCATAACCACCGCTGTGCCTTTGCCAAAACTGGCCTCATCATCCGGACCATCGCCCCAGGTATTTTTGGAAACCTGATCGGGCACAGCATTCTTTTCAAAAGCTTTCATGGGCCCAATGTTCCAGTCGAACAACGCCACAAACAGCGCCAGCAATACCGCAAAAATGGCATAGAAGTTAAAAGCAATAGACTGAATAAACACCAGCAATGGTTGCTCAACGCCCTGGTTCGTAATGAGCGTTAAATTAAACGCCCCCCAGGCATTCAGCGGAATTAAGATACAAATAGCAGCACAAGTGGAGTCGACAATATAAGCGAGCTTTTCGCGGGCAATGCCCAGGCGGTCATAAATAGGCCGCGAGGTGGTGCCGGAAATCATAATAGTCACGTTCGATTCAATAAAGACCACAACGCCCAGTATCCAGGTCATTAACCGTGCCCGGCGCTTGTTTTCTATCCACTGTTTTTTTTCCAGCTTCAGCACAAACTCTTTAAACGTACCGCCATTTTCCAGCACGCCAAACAACGCACCAATACCCAGAGTAAAAAACCACACCAGCATATTACTGGGGTCGATAAGGGTGTCCCAAGTGCTCTCTAAAGTGCCGTAAGCAATATTGTCAGGAGCAGGCCAGAACAGCAGTATATTGGCCAGAATAATACCGCCAATAAGCGCCAGCAGAACTTTTCGGGTGACTATGGCAAATACAATTGCCAATAAGGAAGGTAAAAGACTGGTCCAGCTCAGTTCCATTAGGGTGCGTTTGTAAATGTCTGATACTGGGAGGTTAAAACAATAAACCGCCGCGGGCAATACCAGCGGCGGTTTATTCATAACACTAACTCATAACCTGACATTCCGTAATCTGAAATGCCACCCCGTAGCCTGACATTTATGTCAGGTGGGATATCGTTCCTGACGTAAACGTCAGGTTACGTCCGTTAGAACTTGTATTCTACGCCTATGCGCACAGACCATAGTGAAGGTTCACCCTGGCGTGACTGAACGTTTGATACGTCGCGGAAATTGTTGAACTGGTACTGACCCGCGTCATTAATTTCAACGTCAGCAATATTGATGGCGCGTGGGAATCGAGCTTCATACAGCACGCCCCAGTCGTCGTTCAGCATATTACCTAAGTTTTCAATAACGAAGAAGGCAGATGCTTTGTGTCCGTCCATAAAGCCTGGTAATTCCTGCTCAACACGCAAGTCCACTTTAGTCCACCATTTGCTGTTGAACTCGTTACGTGGTGCTATGCCGCCCGCGTATTTGCTCAAACCAGACTCTTCAAGGAAGTCGAAGAAAGCACCTGTTTCAAATGGGTTACCATCACCGTCTGTACCGACGGCAAAGTTTGGATCATCCAGACCTGTTGGTACGTAAAGCAAGCTACGTCCCTGATAGGCTATGTCGCCAAAAGGACCATCGCTCATTGTATAAGAGAACGGACGACCTTTGTTGCGTGTACCAAACAAGGTCACAACAGTTTCGTAGCCATCAAAGAACTCTTTAGTGTAGTTCGCTTTAAAGGTAAAGCGGTGCGGTATTTCGTAGTTAGACGTAGAAACACCAGGATTCTGAGCGTTAGCTGTTGCCAGATTCGTGTAGTTAGAGAACGACACTGAACTGGTCATTGGGTTAACGTCTTCCGCTTTGTTGTAAGCATAACCAAAGGTCCAGTCCAGACCAAAGTCATGAGTCTTACTCAACGCCAGTGAAACAGTCGTCTGTGAGCCTGAATCACCATCAACATTCGTCAGCAGGAAGTCATCGCCCTGGTCACGTCCATCAGTCGACAACTCTTCAAAAATTGGACGACCGTCCGGTGCCGTACCAACCTGCTCCAGACCCATGTTGTAGATAACTGCAGCGTCTTTCTTATCAGTGTATAAGAAATCAGCCATCAGAATGTAGTTATCCGGCAAGGTGTAAGTTGCACCTAAAGCATATTTCCATTCTTTTGGTAATTCGAAGTTAGGGTCCATAGTATTAATTGGGCCCTGACCACTTGCGTTAGCCACCTCGTCGAACAGCTCTTGAGGAACATCATAAATTGGACGGCCTTCGCCAGTGTGCGGCACATTAAATAACGGCTCGTCTGCAAAGCTGCGAGAAGCCTCGTACTGAGTTACACCGTTATTTGAGTAGTTATTAGAAATCCACACGTTCGGGTTACCGCCAGAATACAAGCCAACACCACCGCGAACTTCTAAGTCCGGGTTAACAAACCAGTTGAAACCAAAACGGGGTTGCAATAAGTCCTGACCATCCATGTTTTGCTGGTTAGAGAAGCCGTACAGTTCCTGGTTCAATGGGTTATTCACCGGCAAGTCATCGCTGGTATACCAGTCATAACGCAAGCCATAAGTGAAAGTAATGTCCATTGGAGCGTAATAGTATTCGTCCTGAACATAAGCAGTATTTACCGCGTAAGCAAATTCAGCGGCTGCGTCTTGCGGATTGTTAGTACCGGCAGCGCTTTCATAAATTACAGTACTCGGTGTACCCGCTTCAAAGTCATCAATAGAGCCGAAACGGTACTCACCCTCTGCTTCCTGAACAAACAGGTTAAACACGTCATATTCTTCGCGCTCGATACCGGCAGAAATAACGTGATCACCGGCTAAGTAGGTACCTTTTAATTTGAAGAAGGTCGTATCGTATTTCAGCTTGTTCGCATGACGAGAGTCATCCGCACCTAAGTAAACCGTTGCGTCATTAACACCAATCTGCACTTCACCGAAATCGGTGCCGCCCAACGGGTTAACACGAGCATCTAACTCAGAGTAACCAATACGTGCTTCAGTCGAGAAGTTATCACTCCAGTCAGAGTATAACTCACCAACATAAGAAGTGAACTTAGCGCCACGCTCGTAGAAGTGGTTAGAAAACTCTAACTCGTCTGAATCACCATCAGACTCCGCAATAGAATAACCGTCGTTATAGTTGTAAGTTAATGACGCACGATGCGCATCATTAATATACCAATCTAACTTAGCAAGGAATTTTTCGTCTTCGACTGGCATGCTTGCCGGAAAACCACCAGGATTGTATCCGTAAACATTCTGTGCAATATCAGCGATACGCTCAACGTCAGCCTGGCTTACGCCAACAACTTCTGTCGCCGCACCTGAGCCTTCAGGACCACGATCAAAAGTGTCAGAACCTTCCAGTTTTTCGTACGCAGTAAAGAAGAATAATTTGTCTTCAATAAACGCACCACCAAGGTTGAAGCCATAACGTTTTTCGCTGAAGTCACCAACGTTAATACTGTCGCCTTCCAGCTCGTCACCTTGCAATGAATCGTTGGTGTAGTCATAGAACACACCACCGAACATTTCGTTGTCGCCAGTTTTGGTAACCGCGTTGATATTACAGGCAGTGAAACCACCGTACTGTACATCAAATGGTGCAAACTCTACCGCAACCTGCTCAATGGCATCGTAAGAGAACGGCATGCGTTCAGTCGGATAACCGCTGCTGTTCAGGCCGAAGTTATCATTCATACGAACGCCATCAACAGTCAAGCTGTTAAAACGAGGGTTAGCGCCGCCACACTGAATAGCACCAGAGTTCGTTTCATTGATATAGATGCGCGGATCAATCGACACAACATCACGCAAGTCACGGTCACTCGCCGGAGCGTTTTCTAAATCCTGAAGATTAAAGTTTGCAGCCGGACTGTTGCTACCATACAACGCATTGCTGGTCATAGAACCAGTAACGCTTAAGCGTTCCATCTCTTCCTGAGACTGAAGCATAACATTTACATTTTGTGAGTCACCTAAGGTCAGGTAAACGTCTTCTACAACCTGGGTGCGGCCGTTTGGACCTTCCACCACGATAGTGTACGGACCACCAACCGGCAAGCCCCGTGAAGAGAATGTGCCTTGCTCGTTTGAGCGTAAGGTTTTGGTTGTTCCAGTACGGTCATCGCGCAACTGGATAGTCGCGTTTGATACAACCTGTCCGGACTCAGTGGTAACAACACCACGCAGGCTGGATGAAGTTTCCTGAGCCATAGCAGCACCGCTAAGACCCATAGCAATAGCAGCTGCAACAGCTGTACGCTTGAAAGTGGCATTAAACATAGTGTGTTCTTCCCGGTTTTGTTTTTTTGGTGTTAACTGCAGATAAGGTATAGCTTATTTGTGACAGTTTTGTGAATTTTGGGTAAAAAAAAGCCGCGCTCAAGGCGCGGCTTTATATTCTTTTTGAATCAGCGCTTTTTGCGCTTAAATCTAAATTAGAAGCTGTACTTAATGCCGAGCTTCACACGCCAAGTTGATTCTTCAGCCTCGAAGATACTCCAGTTAGAGTTTTCGAATCCACCGAATACCGGAGCATATATGTAACGACCTTCACTATCCAGGCCGCCAAAATCAACTACTGCCTGATTAGTATATTGCTGACGCAACACTTCACCTTTCGAACTGTCAATCAAGTTCAGCAGGTTATTGATAGTGACATAAAACATGCCTTTATGACCTTCCATGAAGCCAGGAACTTCTTGCTGGAACTGGAAATCCATATTAGTTACCCACGGCGAACGGCCGGTACCTTTAGGTGCGAAACCACCAGCATACTGACTCAAACCTGCAGCATCAAAGTTAGCCATCATATCTTCATAGGAAATAGTGCTTTCCGGGCTGATATTTGGATCATCTGCGCCATTAGGAATGTATGGTAAGTAAGAGCTACCGCCCTGGAAGTATGGCTGGTCGCCGAAATCTCCATCTTGGTATAAGCCCATTACGTGGCTATACGCAGTACCTGAGCGGCGCTGGAAGAACAAATTAAACTTAGATGCATAACCATCAAAGAATTCAGTGCTGTAGCCTAAAGCTAATTTCAAGCTGTGCTCTACCTGATAGTCCGCTGTGCCAACTAACGCCTGATTACGGTCACGAACAATGTTGTACTGGTAGTTAGATGTTGCTGTTGAAGACGTTCCTGGGTTGCCTTCTTCAATGTCCTGATGCGTATAAGCAGCATAAGCACTGAAGCCATTATCCCAGTCTTTTGCCAAAGAAGCGGTGTAAATCCACGCTTTTCCGTTAGCATCTTCATTCGTCAGCATTAAGTCATAATGACCTGAAGGCGCTGTTGGGTCACATGGCTCGTAAATGTTAACTCCAGCAGCTGTTTCATCTGCAACACAGCGTGAGATATCTTTCCACTGGCTGTTATCAGTCATCCATTTACGCATAACTTCAGCAGTCATGTTGAAGTCGTCACCAACACCCGGAATATCAAAGCGGTAATCGACACCTACACGAGCAACCCAGTCAGACGGAATTTCGTAGTTAGGGTCGATGCTATTAGTATCGCCGTCACCTGCAACCATGCTATCCAGCACAGATTGTGGAACTTGGCTAACGTCCTGGTTATTCAGGTAGTCACTTTCAGCAACCGCATCGCGGTCAAACTGCACAAGCGTGTAACCATCGTTTGAGAACGAGTTTGAAATCCAAACATTAGGACGACCACCAGAGAAGCGACCAGCACCGGCGCGAACAACTACGTCGTCTGCTGCAAACCATTTGAAATCAACACGAGGAAGGAAAATATCCAGACCATCCAGGTTTTCCTGGTTGCTGAAGCCATAACGCTCTACGAAGTTTTCGTTCAACGTTGGCTTGTCACTTGAATCGTAGCGCTCATAACGTAAACCTAAACCTAACTCCATAGAGTCGTTAAGGTACCAGTTATCCTGTACGTACAAGTTAATTTGACCCAGGCTGAATTTCGCCGCTGCGTCATTTGCATCATTAGTGTATGCATTCTCGTAGAAGAACTCACTTGCGGTGCCATTTTCAAAATCATCAATTGACTCGAATGACCATGAACCTAAAGAGTTACGAACGAATACGTTGTAGACTTCAACTTCATCATATTCACCGCCGAATTCGATTTCGTGATCACCAATCAAGTAATCAAAACGGGCACCAATTTTGAAGTTATCGTTTTCTAACTGGTTTGCGTGGCGGTTGGAATCAGGACCAAAGTTCAAAGTACCTTCAGCTGTACGTACGCTTACATCACCAAAGTCTTTAGTAACCAAACCTGAGATAGCTTCAACCGCTTTATGGCTAACATAAAACTCACTTGAGAAATCAGCACTCCAGTCAGAGAACAAGGTCAAACGATACAGATCCATGTTTTGCTGATAGTTATACCAATTAGTATCCAGGTTTAATGAAGATTCACCACTGCTCACGTTACGCAGGTTATTACCTTCAGTGCGGTTGTAAGTAAACGCCGCACGGTGATCATTATTGATGTTCCAGTCTAACTTAACCAACAAGTTATCGTTTTCAGTATCCTGAACAGAATCCCAGTTACCGATATCAATACCGTACTGTGAACTCGCAATTTCTTTCACACGATTGTACTCTTCCTGAGTAACATCGCTATCGTTAGCGGCGCCTGCGCCTGCAGGACCAAATTCAATTTGAGCCGGCTCTTTAGCGTTTTCGTAGTTAACGAAGAAGAACAACTTGTCCTTAACGATTGGGCCGCCCAGTGCCAGACTGTATGTATCGCGCTCAAAGTCTAATGGTACTTCTTCACCCTCTGGGTTCTTAGGATCACCAGCCCACGCATCGCTCATACGCTCGTATGTCAATGAACCGTGAAATTCGTTTGTACCTGACTTAGTCACTGCGTTGATACGACCACCTGAGAAACCACCCTCTGCAGCGTCAAAGGGTGCGACATCAACAGCAACCTGTTCAACAGCGTCCAAAGAAATTGGTGAACGTTGGGTTGGGTAACCGTTACCGTTCAGACCAAAATCGTCGTTGACGCCAACACCATCAATCGCAATACTGTTGTAACGTGGGTTCGCACCGCCAATACTTAGTGGAGATTCGGAACCTGAAAGCAAGTTTACGTAAGGGTTTAATCGTGCAACTTCTTTTAGGTCACGATTAAAGGTTGGCGTATTGGCAATATCTTCTTCGCCAAAGTAACTGCTGCTACCGCTGTTCGCACCGCCAAGAATTGCGCTTCCTGTTACTTGCAAGCGTTCCATATCACTAGACTCTAGTTGAGCATTGACACGGTAAGGTTCGCCTAAAGACAGGTAAACATCTTCATAGACTTTTTTGCCTTCACTGCTTTCGATAACGATGATGTAAGGACCACCAACACGTAAACCTGAGTTAGAAAAGGCACCAGACTCATTCGTTGTAGCAACTGAACGAGTTCCGGTTGGAATGTGAATAATTTCAACGCGTGCGTTTGCAGCAACTTCGCCAGACTCAGTAACAACGTTACCGCGAACTACTGATGAAGTATCTTGTGCAATGGCCGCACCGCTAAGGCCTAAAGCTATAGCTGCTGCAACAGCTGTACGCTTGAAAGTAGAGTTAAACATAGTTTTGTTCTTCCCGATTTTGGTTTTGGGTATTTATGCGAGGAAGAGGGTAAAGCTTGTTTATGACAATTTAGTGAAAGTACTCCAAAAAAAAAGCCCCACAAAATTGTGAGGCTTTTATTTGTTTTAGTTTGTTTTTTGCTTTAGAAGGTATAACGAACACCTAATTTAGCGCTCCACGAAGAGCTGCTCATATCAACCGAGCTGTAATTATTTGGATAGTAGCCATTATAGACTGAGTCAATCTGGTACTTGCCTTCATCACTTAAACCACCAAAGTCATACAGGGCAACTTGCGGGTAAGTCAGATAGCGCTCAACACCCCAGTCACTGTTCAGTAGATTAGCAAAATTATCAATTGTTAAGTATAGAATTCCTTTGTGCCCATCCATAAAGCCCGGAATTTCCTGCTGGATACTTAAGTCGATATCCGTTACCCACGGTTGGTTGTGAGTATTGCGATCAAGGATATAGCCCTCGTCACCGCCATAGGCGATACCGGCGTTATCGAGTAACATTTTAATTTCATCCCAACTGATTGAGTTATCCCAATCAACGTTAGGATCTTCGCCGTTAGCTGGAATATATGGCAGATAGGCCGACTGAGTATACATACTCTCGAATGAACTATCCCCAAAGTCACCATCTTCGAACATACCCATAATATAGCTGAACGGACGACCTGAACGACGTTCAAAGAATAAGTTAAAGCGTGTTTCATAGTCGGCAAAAAACTCTTTCTTGTAACCCAGAGTAATTTTCACACTATGCTCAACTTCGAAGTTGCCCGTCGCAGAAAATGCCTGGTTACGACTTTTAGCGACGTAGTGCTTATAGTTGCTTGCCGCCTGGGACGATGAACCCGCGCCATTGTCTTCAACATCCTGATACGTATAGCTGGCGGTGAAACTTAAACCGTTATTCCATTGCTTAGCTAAAGACTGTGAGAAAATAAATGCACGACCGTCATCAGGTGAGTTAGTCAGCATAATATCGTAGTTCTGAGCTCGGTCACCGTCGTAGCGAGACTCATAAATAATACGCTCACCATCAGCAGCATAACCCACTTCTTCTATAGCGGTATTATACCAAACGGGCTGATCTTCTATGCGTTTATACATAAATGACGTTGTGGCATTAAACATGTCACCTAAGTATGGAATATCCAATTCATAGTCGAAGGCTAATTGGGCGCGCCAATCGCTAGGTAACTCAAAATTTGGATCAGTAAAGTTAGTGCTACCGTTACCTTGTTCCATAGAGTCCAGAATATCTTCCGGAACTTGAGTAAAGTCCACATCCGTACGACCATCGAAGTAGTTATTGATAACACTCGTCGGTGCCGAAACTAAAGTCACGCCATCCTTTGTAAATGGATTGGTATACCAAACATTCGGCACGCCACCATAGAAGCGACCAATGCCACCACGAACGACTAAACTGGTATCTGTATAGTATTTAAAGCCAACACGAGGCAAAATAATGTCCAGACCATCAAGATTCTCTTGGTTTGTTATTCCTTGCTCAGCGTAAGCCTGCTCGAAGTTTTCATTCAGGGTAGGCTTATCACTCGAACTCAAACGCTCATAGCGCAGGCCACCATTCACTTCCAGGTTAGGCGTAACGTAGAATGTGTCACCAACATAAAGCGCATAAGTTGTTCTATCAACTTCATACGCTGCATCTTCTGAATTATTGGTATACGCATTCTGATAAGCGAAATTACGGTTTCCGTTATCGTCAATCCCCACTACGCCTGCGGCAAAGTCTTCAAGAGAATCAAACTTCCAGTAACCTAATGAGTCGGGAACAAACTTATTATATAGAGTCAGTTCTTCAACTTGCGCACCGAATACAATTTCATGTTCTCCGTACAAGTACGTTGCATCAAAGTTGAAGGTTAAGTTGTCATTCTTTGCGACATTCGCATGGCGATAACGGTCACGTCCAAGTTCAAATGTCGGCCCGCGCTCTTCAAGGTCGACTTCAATGGCACCCAGGCTCGAATTGGTCAAAGAGTTGGCTTCAACATCTTTATATGTGATGCCAATTTCTGTAATGAAATTTGCGGACCAATCACTGTACAAACGTGCACTGACATTGTTCATGCGAGTATGGTAGGTATAACGACGTGAACTCAACGGAATCGTCGTACCACCGGTAGCAAACTCACGCTCATCAGCATTATCCTGCCACTGATAGGTGACATCAAAACGGTGGTCATTATTAATATTCCAACTGAGCTTAGTCAGCCACTTGCGGTCTTTACTTTCAGGGTCACCACCGAGCGAATCACTTAAACCGTAATTGTCGAGAGCACTCATGAACTCGTTAAATTCGGCTTCAGTGATATAAAACTCATTAGTCGCACCACTGTTTTCAAACCCGTAATCAAGGTCAACTTCGTTTGTCCACTCTTCGTAATTCGTAAAGAAGAACAGTTGATCTTTAATAATCGGACCACCTAGCGATAACCCAAAGGTTGAAATCGTATCATTCGATTCAACACTTTCCTCTCGATAGGTACGGTAGCCGTTATCGTCAGTCTGACGATAGTTTTCACGAATAACGTCAACGTCACCTTTTAAATCTGGGCTTGTGTATTCGTAAAAAACTTCGCCTTTAAACTCATTAGTACCCGATTTAGTAACAGCATTAATTGTGCCGCCAGAAAAGTCGCCTTTTTTTACAGAGAAAGGTGCAGCATCTACAGATATTTGTTCTATAGCGCCTAAAGAAACCGGAGGTTGCTCTGTGGGATAGCCACCGTAATTTAGACCAAAGTCATCATTCTGGCCAATCCCATCTACCGTGATGCTGTTCATACGAGGGTCGCCACCGGCAATCGTCATCTCGCCCGACCCATTAATAGTAACCAGAGGGTTAATGCGAGCTACGTCTTTTAAGTCACGGTTAAGGCTTGGCATGTTATTGATCGTATCTTCACCAAAGCTACTGCTGGCTCCGCCACTTTCCATCAGTATCGCAGAGCCAGTTACCACCAAACGTTCCATGTCAGCAGACTCAAGCTGACGTGTTAAACGGTAAGTGTCACCAAGGTTAAGATAAACTCCTTCAAGCACAGCATCACGATATTGCTCAGAGTCCAGAATAACCTGGTACGGCCCGCCAACACGTAGGCCTTTCGCGATGAAAGTACCATCTTCGTTTGTTACAAACTCATTCACTGTGCCTGTTGGCTGGTGGATAATAACAATTTTGGTGTTTGCCGCCGGGTTACCTTTTGGACCTGTGATAACACCGCGCATAGACGATGATGTTTCTTGAGCAAAAGCGCTTGTCGAAAGACCTACAGCTAAAGCAATAGCTGCAGAAATGCGACTCACCTTGGAGTTCAATCTCATGAGTTATTTCCTAGTTTTTTAGTAACGATAAAAAGAAAGTGTTTAAAAGGACGAAACGAGGTAAAGAAAAAATACGACAACTTAGTCAACATGTATGAAGCGGTAGAACTTTTTTGCGAACGCAGAAGGGAAAATTGGATCGTTCGCTTACTATTCGATGAAGAACCGCGGCATAACAGCTGATTCATTACCGGGAAACTCATAGCCTGAAAAGTATTCAGTGCGCGGCAAGAGGTCGGAGCTGTATGGGATCGGGCTGATTTCATTACACTTCTAAGACATTTTTGTGTCAGATATGTGACATATTTTAATCAAATTATTAGCTCTTGCCTAGTCATCCGGGAACCTTTATTCTCACTCACTGTCTTAGGCTGCTCTCAAACGGTTATCCCATGGGCTTTATACGGTTTTTATTAATTTTAACATTCGTTGTTCTTATGATTCCTACTTCTTTTAATGCATTCGCCGGTTCCGGCAAAGGCGAACCAGAAACCATTAGGGTTGCGACTTTTAATGTCAGTATGGACGCGTCTAATTACCTGAGCGACAGCGAGCTCCCGCAATTGGAAAAATCGCCTGTACCCGAGGTGTTACAGCAGGATCATGAACAAATTCGTGGTATTGCCGAAATACTGCAACGTGTGCGACCCGATATCGTTTTACTGAACGAGTTTGACTACGTTGATAAACAAGTTGGCGTAAATGTCTTTCAGGAAAAGTACTTGTCGATTTCCCAGAACGGACAAAAGGCAATTGAATACCCCTATACTTATATTGCTCCGGTAAATACAGGGGTGCCCTCGCCTTTTGATTTAAACCGCGACGGCAAAACACAAGGCACTGGCATCGACGCCTGGGGTTTTGGCTGGTATCCGGGTCAGTACGGTATGGTTATCTTATCGAAATATCCGTTACTAGCGGATAAAGCCCGAACCTTTCAGCACTTCTTGTGGAAAGACATGCCCGGCCGCCATATTCCTTACGTGATGAACGAACAGAAACAGCCTACTGACGAGCAATGGTACCCCGAGGAAGTTATGGCGCAGTATCCCTTAAGCTCAAAGTCGCATTGGGACATTCCGGTGCAAGTGGACGACAAAGTTATCCATTTATTGGCTGCGCACCCAGTACCACCAGCGTTCGACGGTCCGGAAAACAGCAACGGCATGCGTAACTACGATGAAATTCGCTTATTAGCTGACTATTTAACGCCAGGTAAAGACAATTACATCTATGACGATGAAGGCGCACGTGGCGGGCTAAGCGACGACAACAGCTTTATCGTTCTGGGCGATATGAACGCGGAAGCTGGCTCTGGTGGTGTTGATGGCGCTATAGAACAATTACTGCAACACCCTCGGGTAAATGACGTTAAACCCCAAAGCCACGGCGGTGAACAGCACTCACCAGACAAACAAGGCTCGCAGTATCATACAGCGGCCTGGCGCAAGCGCGTCGACTACGTGCTGCCGTCGAACGATTTAGTCGTTAAAGACGCTGGCGTGTTCTGGCCTGTAGGTGATGAAGCTGGCAGCAAGCTAATGGAAAAGCGCAGTGCCTCTTCCGACCATCGCATGGTCTGGCTGGATATCGTTAAATAGCCTGGCATGGCCGGATACGTAGCCTGACGTTTACGTCAGGAACAATATCTCACCTGACATAAATGTCAGGCTACAACGACACACACCACCTCTGCAGCCCTTTATTTTACTGAACCTTTACAGTTAAAGGGCTGCTATTTAGCCTTCTGGGTGCCATAATACAAATGTCATATCCAAGGAGGCAAACTATGAAAAAATTGATACTAACAACAGCTCTACTCGCAAGCGGCTCGCTTATGTTTTCAGCAGCCAGCAAAGCTGATGATCTAAACTATGTTAGCGGCGGCTTCTCCGATTTCTACGATTCCGATTTCTACGTAGAAGGCTCCAAAACTATCGCCCCAAACTGGGTGGGTGAAGTACAGTTACAAGATATGGGTGACTACTCACTTCGTGCTGGTGCTAAATACTTCATGGACATGGGCGCAGGCAAGCAATTCAATACTTTCCTGAAAGCAGGTGTTAGCCACTATGACTTTGGCAACTACGACGACACCAGCGCTTATGCCGGTATCGGTACCATGACTAAGTTAAGCCAGCAAACCACAGCTATTGTGGACGCCGGTTATGACTGGGGCTTAGATGGCTTTGCATCAGTTGGCGCGCGCTTACGTTACGCTTTCACTGAGCAGTTCTCTGCTGACGCCGGTTTCCGCGGAAACTTCAACAGCATCGACAACGAAGTACATTTAGGCGTGACTTACCACTTCTAAAAGTGCAGGACCTCACCTGATGTGAACATCAGGCTACAAGGATTCCGTAGCCTGACATTTATGTCAGGTGGGGTCTTTATTCCCACTCGATGGTGGCAGGTGGTTTACCTGAAATATCGTAGGTGACACGGGAAATGCCGTTCACTTCATTGATAATCCGGTTTGATACCTTTTCTAGCAACTCATACGGCAAATGTGCCCAGCGCGCGGTCATGAAGTCGATAGTTTCTACGGCGCGTATGGCAATAACCCAGTCGTACTTACGCTGATCACCCATAACACCAACAGAACGTACCGGCAGGAATACCGCAAAGGCCTGACTGACTTTGTTGTACCAGTCCGCATTGTGCAGCTCTTCAATGAAAATCGCATCGGCACGGCGCAGTAAATCACAGTACTCTTTCTTAATTTCACCCAATACACGAACACCCAAACCAGGCCCCGGGAACGGATGACGGTACAGCATGTTGTAAGGCAAGCCTAACTCAAGCCCAATTTTACGCACTTCGTCTTTAAACAACTCGCGTAGTGGCTCAACCAAACCTAACTTCATGTCTTCCGGCAAACCGCCTACGTTGTGGTGCGATTTAATAACATGCGCTTTACCGGTTTTAGAACCCGCAGACTCAATTACGTCAGGGTAAATAGTGCCCTGCGCCAGCCAGTCTACTTCGGTCAGCTTACCGGCTTCTTCATCAAAAATTTCAATGAAGGTGTTACCAATAATTTTGCGCTTCTTCTCCGGGTCGTTCTCACCTTTCAACGCATCTAAAAAGCGGTCTTCTGCACGTATTGGCAAAATGTTCAGACCATAGTGGTCGCCGAACATTTCCATTACCTGCTCTGCTTCGTTCAGACGCAGCAAACCGTTGTCGACAAATACGCAGGTTAGTTGCTCGCCAATAGCGCGGTGCAGCAGCATAGCCGTTACCGACGAATCAACACCGCCAGACAAACCAAGAATAACCTTGTCACTACCTACCTGTTCACGGATACGCTCAATAGCGTCATCGATGATTTTTGCCGGTGTCCATTGCTTCTCACAGCCACAGATATCGCTGACAAAATGCTCCAGCATACGCATGCCCTGACGCGTATGAGTCACTTCCGGGTGGAACTGCACACCATAAAACTGGCGTTCTTCATCAGCCATGGCAGCATACGGGCAATAAGAGGTTTTCGCTACGGTGTGGAAGCCTTCCGGAATCATTTCCACTTTGTCACCGTGGCTCATCCAAACATCCAGTAATGGTGCACCAGACTCAGACACAGCGTCTTCAATAGCTTTAAACAGAGGGCTTTGCTCTACCAGTTCAATTTGCGCGTAACCGAATTCACGCTCCAGCGAGCATTGCACCGAGCCACCCAGCTGGTGTGCCATAGTCTGCATGCCATAGCAAATACCAAACACCGGAACACCTGCGTTAAAAACATATTCAGGCGCACGCGGTGAACCTTCTTCAGCTACGCTTTCCGGGCCACCGGATAAAATAATGCCTTTAGGCGCAAATTCACGGATGTCGGCTTCATCAACATCCCAGGCCCAAAGCTCACAATAAACGCCAATTTCGCGAATACGGCGGGCAATCAGTTGAGTGTACTGAGAACCAAAATCTAAAATCAATATTCGGTGGTCGTGGATATCTCTAGTCATTAGTCATCCTGTTAGTAGCCTGACATTGATGTCAGGCGCTATCTCGTTCCTGACGTAAACGTCAGGCTACGTCAATCAAATTATGAACTGCGGTAATTCGGTGCTTCTTTGGTAATGTGCACATCGTGTACGTGTGATTCGCCCATGCCGGCTGCAGTTACTTTTACAAACTGCGGCTTAGTGCGCATGTCATCAATTGTCGGACAACCGGTTAAGCCCATAGCTGAACGCAGGCCGCCCATTTGCTGATGAATAATCGCAGAAATTGGTCCTTTGTAAGCTATACGCCCTTCAATTCCCTCAGGTACCAGCTTATCGGCTTCATCGCTCTTCTGGAAGTAACGGTCAGACGAACCATTACGCTGGTTCATAGCACCCAGGCTACCCATACCACGGTATGATTTGTAATAACGTCCCTGGTAAAGCTCAACTTCACCCGGCGACTCTTCCGTACCGGCCAGCATGCTGCCCACCATCACACAATGCGCGCCGGCAGCCAGAGCTTTAGCAATATCGCCTGAGAAGCGAATACCGCCGTCAGCAATAATCGGAACACCCGAGCCTTTAATGGCATCTACGGCATCGCTAATAGCGCTAATCTGCGGCACACCACAACCCGTAACAATACGCGTAGTACAAATTGAGCCCGGACCAATACCAACTTTAACCGCATCAACGCCCGCTTCAACCAGCGCCTTAGCGCCAGCGGCCGTTGCTACGTTACCGGCAATAATTTGTAATTCCGGGTAGTCTTTACGAGTTTGCTTAACGCGGTCTAAAACGCCCTGAGAGTGCCCGTGCGAAGTATCAATAAGCAATACATCAACGCCCGCCTCAACCAGTAATTGAATACGTTCTTCTGTGCCCGCGCCAACACCGACAGCAGCACCAACACGCAATGAGCCCAGTTCATCTTTACAAGCGTTCGGTTTGTTTTCCGCTTTTTCAAAGTCTTTCAGGGTGATCATACCCTTCAACTTGTGCGCGTCATCCACAACCAGAATTTTTTCAATACGGTGTTTGTGCATAAGCTGAAGAATTTCTTCGCTTTTTGCCGTTTCGTGCACAGTGACCAGGCGATCATTGCCGGTCATTACGTGGCGAATTTCTTTGCTGTCGTCGTCTTCAAAACGCGTATCCCGACCGGTAACAATACCAACCAAGTCGCCATTACCTTCAACCACAGGAAAACCCTGAAAGCCATGCTCGGCAGTCAGCTTTTTAATTTCACCAATGGTGGTAGTAGGTCTTACGGTAACCGGGTCAGAGACCATGCCACTTTCGTATTTTTTAACTTTACGAACGTGCGCGGCTTGTTGCTCTGCGGTCATATTTTTGTGGATAAATCCGAGCCCGCCTTCCTGCGCCAGCGCAATTGCCAGTGCCGATTCAGTAACGGTATCCATCGCAGCTGAAACCAAAGGAATATTTAAAGAAATTCCACGCGTTAATTGCGTGCGTAAATCAGCGGTATGGGGGAGAACTTCGGAATGACCGGGAACGAGCAAAACGTCGTCAAAGGTCAAGGCTTCTTGGGCAATTCGCAGCATGTGCAACACTCCGTGACTGGATTCATGTTGCGGGTGGATTTTACCCGTTTAGTGCGTGGAATGCAAGTAGCCTGACTACGTTGATTTCGTAGCCTGACGTTTACGTCAGGAAAGATATCTCACCTGACATGAATGTCAGGCTACATACCACTGACTGATGAAAGTAATCGCTCAGAACCAGGAACCACCACACTATCAAAGTATTCTTTTTTCACCCCCATAGCTTCTGCTTCTTTTCTATAGGTATCATGATTATTCAGAAGGTTCTGAAGTGCCCGCCTTAAGCTGTTATTTACGGCATCAATTCCATAATGGGTGTGAGCTTCCGCGTACGCCTCGGGTGGTATCTCCCCCCAGTTTTCAAACATAACAATCAAATCAAATATGTCTTTATAAGGTTTCTGCATCCACCTATCAGCATTTGCCAGAAGCTTGGTGATAAAACATGAAGTACGGTCAATAAAAGGCACATTAAATAAATCTGCTTCATTCCCTTTTTCTAACGCATAGTTATCAAAAGCTACGAACTCAAGCTTAATTCTCACACCATCAACATCCAGAAAGGTGCGCACACCATATCTATCAAACGAAATATCGCGAGAATAAATAAAATCCTCTTTTACCAGCTCACCTAGCGTTCTATTAGTTACCTGTTCTCTTACCGCTCGAAATGATTTTTTGTCTCTACAAAGAAAATCGATATCAACAGACTCACGATACTCGCCAAGCTCAAGAGCAATGCGAGTGCCACCGCCAAAAAGAATTGAGTGTTCCGTTAAGTAATGGCTATTAAAATTAACCAGGCAACGCTGAATTAACTGGTGGTGTTTACGCTGGTAAGTGCTCATAAATTTTTACGCTGCACTTGGGAGAAAACCGCCTGCATCTTTTGCCAATTTATCAATTAGCTGACGCTCGCGCTTAAGCAATTGCCTTTCTTCGACAAAACGCCAGCGAGTTTCATAAATATCCAATGCTTCTTTAGGCGTTAAGTATTTCGTATTGGTATCCCACAGAAGCTTGTCGAGCTCTGGATAATAAGCACGATCAATCTTGTCCATCAAGCCTCCGCTTACTCTTAAATATTGATACTAGTTAGTCTAATTAAGTGATTAGTATTTGTCCACTAGGGTATCCAGCACACACCGCCTTTTAACTGGGGTTCAGGCTCGGGAATAAACTGACAAGTAGAATAGCCTGTTTGAGCATCTTTTTCGGCCTTCTTATTGTAGCGATGCACAGCATCCAGCAGTTCTCTCTCATCGGTAATGGTTTCACTACTGTACACCACATAACTCGCTGGCCCACCACATGCCTTTTTACCTATTGGCAGTACCTTACAGCTATCTATACTTTGCGCTTCCGGTTTACCAATAAGTTCTGTAATATCGGCCATAGTAACCGGAGTATCTGTTGCTGACTGAGCGGTGCTGCAACCCGCCAATAGCGCAGCTGTTGCAAAAGCTAAAAGTAGTTTCATGTGTTTCACCTATAGGTTCCTTTCAATCTGCTCAAGCCGCTCAGCTAACCAGACTTTAATAATAGATTGTCTTGTTACTCCAATGCGGGCAGCCTCTTCATCTAAAGAGTCTAGCATCCATTCAGGAAAATCCACATTCACTCGCTTTTGTTTGCGCATGGGTCTTTTCGCCTTTTCCAGCTCAAGCTCATCCATAACGTCTTCATCTGAATCAAACTTTTTGTCAAATTCACTCGCTTTCATAAAGCTTCACCTCACTATGCCTAGAGCGTCTGACAGAAATAATTCTGATTGCTCTTGTTCGATAAGTAATCACAGCTGACCAATGCTTTCCTTTGTACTTAGCTATAACTAAATAACGCTTTTCATCTTCAGTTTTAGCCGGAATTTCAATTAACTCCGGGTCATTCCAAAGAGATTGAGCAGAGTAAAAATCAATTCCATGCTTTTGCATGTTTGATAAACTCTTTGCTCCATCAAACTCGAAAACCAACATTAAATATATACCATTTATGAATAAAAATTAAACTTAAATGGTATTAAAACGTCATTACTAAATCACCCGACGAAAGCGTATTTAGTCATGAGATATTACATCAACGACAGAAACATAAAATCACCGATACCGATTAATTTATATTGAAAAACACTAAAAACGACATACAGTCACTTTATTCGGTGAATAAAAGGAGATGGTATGCCTTGTATCTACACAAGCGAAATCTTATAACAAAAACCTAACGTAACAAGCATTCAAAAAACACAATCTATCTGCTGGCAGCCCCCAAAATCATGCGCTAAAGTGAAGCTACATACACTTTTGTAAAAAGTGTTTTAGCAACAATAAGAGGTAGTACCATGCGTTTTAAACAGTCCCTTTTAGTCTTAGCAATATCCGGCGCGCTCACGGCGTGTGGCGGAAGCTCAAGCGACTCTACCAACGACAATACAAGCGGCGAAAACAACAACGGCGACACATCAACCACAACAACGACCGTTGTCAGCGAAGGTGTGATCACTGGCTTTGGCAGTGTGTATGTCAATGGCCAGCGATACGGCTCTGACAATGCCACTATCGCGGTCGGTAACTCGCCAGCAGCCGATGAAGCGCAACTAAGAGTGGGCATGGTAGTCACTGTCGCCGCTTCTGCATCCGATGACGGCAACGACCCGGAGGCAGAGCAAATCACTTATGAAGAAAGCCTGCAAGGCCCGGTTGCCTTCATTGACAGAGAAGCAGAGCAAATTGAGGTACTGGGTCAAACGGTTATTTATGATGAGTTAACTGAGTTTGAAGAAGCCGATATTAACACTTTAACCATTGGCGATTTTGTCGAAATAAGCGGCTACGTCAATGAAGACGGTGCGTTTTACGCTACCCTGGTTGAGCTGGAAAACGATGAAACGGAAATTAAGCTCAAAGGCAACGTTGCCAATTTAAACACAGACACTGAAACGTTTACGCTGGGTGAGTTAACCATTAACTATTCTGCAGCAGAATTTGACGATATGAACGCCGACGACCTTGCTGACGGACTGTTCGTGAAAGTCGAAGGCGAAGCTTACGATAATGAGTCCATGACCCTCACGGCAGATGAGGTCGAGAACAAAGAGCAGAATGGCCTCGACGAAGACACCGATGAAATCACCATTGCCGGTATCGTTAAAAACTATGACGCCGATGCCGGAACGTTCTCAGTAAATCAATACGACTTCGTCTTGGGTGAAAGCACTGAGTTTGAAGACGGCACTGCCGATACCTTAGCCAACGGTATTATCGTAAAAGTCGAAGCCGAGTTTGACGGTGAGCAGTTGGTTGCCGATGAGATAGAGTTCAAGGCCCGGAACGCGCGCAGTAAAGTCGAAGGTCAAGTAACAGACATTGACAGTGAAGCCATGACGTTTGTGCTTAATGGGACAACCTTTAGTATCACACCAGAGACCCAGTATGAGGATGAATCGGACTTAGACGAGCGCCGCTTCACATTTGAAAACATTGCTGCTAACGACTGGCTGAAGGTCGTCTCGCGTCAGAACCAAGAAGGCGATACGGTTGCACTGAAAGTAAAACGCATTGACGAAGATGACCGCGACGGCGAAGTGAAAGGCCGCGTGACGGATGTTACGACCGACGGTATGCGTGTCGCAAATGTCGCCGTACGTTTTGCCGACAACGTAGAATTTGAAGACGATGACGGCACAATTTCTATTGATGACTTTATTGCATTAGTCGAAAGCCGTAATGCGGTTATTGTGGAAGCCGAACGTGAATACGTTAACGGCTCGCTACTGGCCACTGAAGTTGAGATTGAAAACGTTAGCGGAGAGGATGACGATAGTGACGATGAACGTCCTGGCAATACAGGCAAAGCAGAATTTGAGGGCGCCGTAGAATCTATTGAAGGTGAGTTTGTTTTTGTGAACGGCAAAAAGCTTCGCTTTGCTGAAGACGCAGAGCTTGAATTCAACGATGGAAAAGTCGACGTCGCAACATTTATCGCAGCCCTTGAAGTCGGCACGGTTATTGAAATAGAAGGCCGCTGGGTTGAACAAAGCTACATCCTAGTAGAAGAAGCCGAAATCGAAAACGACAACGGCGAAGAATAATACCCTTCCAGTTACGCTTGGTTCAGTGGCTAAACCGCCACTGAACCAAGTTGCGCTTTAAACATTAAAAGCACTTTGCATGGTCAACTGCTCTGCTCGCCTTATTCCCCTTAAAATTATCCAAGATCCAAAAAAACCTCTGTGTTAACATTTAAATAATATATGCTTCATAAGTAATCTAGGTATTTAGTTAATTTCAGCGCATTCTGTAGGTTTCATGTCTAAATTGAGAAGAAACAGTTGTTATTTGATCGTCAATAACGACGGTCGCGTCATAGGTCAGTGCAACGGTAACCATGTTGATGGAACGCCGCCTGAACGCGTAACTGCTTACAGTAAACATACCCATGAAGCTGTTTCCTGGGATACTCTCATTCAAGACAAAAACGCTCCCGTTGAAGTTTATATAAACGCATTAGATAAACAGTTTGATGTAACCGCGACACCAATGACTATTGAAGGTATTCCATGCTGCCTGGTCGAATTTCTCAGTAATGACCCACACGGTTCTTGTTACTTATCATTGCCAAGCTCTCATCGACTCAATAGCATTATCGAAAGCACTGATGCTGGCACTTGGGAATGGAACGTACAAACTGATGAACTCATTATTAATGAGCGATGGGCGTCTATGGTCGGCTACACCATCGAGGAACTTAAACCAATCAGTACTAAAACCTGGCTCAGTATCCTCCATAAAGCTGACCATGAAAAGTTTCAGCGAGTTTTCCAGTCGCATGTTCTTGGCAAAACATCTTTTTACAGCGCAGATTTAAGACTAAAGCATAAACAAGGGCATGAGGTATGGATCAGGGATCACGGCAAAATTGTTACGCGCACTGAAGAAGGTGAGCCAGAGTGGTTCTCCGGAACGCATATTGATATTACAGAACTAAAACAGTTAGAGCGTGAACTTAAAAGCAGCCAAAAAACACTTCAAACTGCACAAGAAATAGCTCAGCTGGGCTATTGGTCTTTCACACTATCGGATAACTCATTGACCTGGTCACCCATTATTTTCAATATGCTTGGCCTCAGCCCTAAAACAACAGCAGCATCCCTGTCCTTGTTCAAAGAGCTGTTACACCCTGATGATGAGAATCTTTTTGAGGACAGCCGAGAGCGTTTATTTAATTCAAAAGTCTTCGATAAGACTCACCGTATCCGACACTCAGACGGACACTACTTATGGGTTCATATATATGCTCAATGGCAGCAAGATGGAGAGGTATTAGTTGGGACCATACATGACATTACCCAACAAAAAGAGCTGGAGCTAGAACTACTTAATCAATCACGTATTGACTCGTTAACGGGCCTAGCCAACCGGCGCTATTTTATTGAGCAAATTGAGCGCGCAATTACACGCTCAAAAAGAACATCAAGCCAGCTTTCTCTGCTGGTCATCGACGTTGACCTTTTCAAAAAGATAAATGACAGATTCGGTCACAGTACAGGCGACCGCGTCTTAGAGAAGTTGGCAAAAATTATGAGCGAAAGAGTTAGGAGCTCTGATCTTGTCGCCCGTATTGGTGGTGAAGAGTTTGCTGTCATGTTGCCAGATACCACTATTAATGACGCATTCAAACTCGCTGAAGAATTGAAAGAAGCCGTTAACTCTCAACCTATACAACTTAAAGACAATCAACTTTCTCTTTCTGTCACTATTGGAGTCAGCAGCCTATCTGACGAAAACTCAAACTGGTCCTCGCTCTATGGCGAAGCCGATAATGCCATGTATCAAGGCAAAAAAGACGGCCGAAACCGTGTTTTTATCACTAAGTAGTAGCGTTTTCCCAATAAAAGAGTGTTACTTTTAAATCGCGCAAACCCCGAGATCTGTCAGACGCTGGGTGCCATTGGGCTTTAGTGAAAAAGAGATATTCTCAGTTTTAGAATGGGATATATCGACGTACTATGATGAGTACGGAGAGGCCACCAATGGCGGGTATTACATTCTGCCTCGTTTCAACCACTACCAGCTGGCAGAGCGCCCTGAGTCTGAACCTTATGAGCCTCAGTCTGCAACAAAGTCTCAGTTAGAAAAGGTGGATGTCTCTAACACAGATAAATCAAGCAACTTGGGTTACACCATTGTGGATCCTCAGGCGGCAGCAACATCGACAAGCAAGCATTAATACTGCGTTGTGAATGACATAAATGTCAGGTCAGATCCGGCCCTGACGTTCACGTCAGGCTACCTCACCGGGCAATAAAATGCGGGTTCAAATAGTCTTCTTTTTGGTTATACAGCAGCGGGGCACCGGCAACGGTTGTAACTTCTCCGCCCGCTGCACCTAGTACCGCATGGGCTGCGGCGGTATCCCACTCACTTGTAGGTCCTAAGCGCGGATAAATGTCGGCTTTGCCTTCTGCTACCAGGCAAAATTTTAGCGAACTGCCTACTCCCAGCATCTCATACGGTTTGTCTAAAGCATCCAGCCAGTCGGTAGTTTCCTGCGACGGATGTGAACGCGAGCCTACTACGCGCAAGGTTTCCGACTTCCTCGAGGCAACGGAAATAACTTTGTCGTTTAAGAACGCTCCGCGGTCACGCTCGCCGGTGTACATAGCATTCAGAGCCGGAGCATACACCACTCCTAAAATGGGCACGCCCTTTTCTATCAAAGCAATGTTCACGGTAAACTCGTCGTTGCGCTTAATAAACTCTTTGGTGCCGTCAAGCGGGTCGACTAACCAATAGCGACACCAGTGCTTACGCTGCGCCCAGCTAATATTCGATGACTCTTCTGAAATAACCGGATACTGAATATCCAGAGCGCGCAAACCATCACAAATGATATTATGCGCGGCTAAGTCTGCTTTTGTCAGCGGGCTGTCGTCGGCTTTTTTCTGCACATCAAAGTCATCGCTTCGGTAAATGTCCATAATGGCAGCGCCAGCCTCGCGGGCTATTTCCTTTACTTCTTTAAGCATGAATCATTCCGTTAAGTCACGTCTGTAATGAAAATGGGTTGAGAAATTGAAGAGCTCAGAAATCATCATCAACGGCCTTTTGCGGTTTACGCGCTCTTTGCGGCAGCAGAGCAAGTTTCTCCTCGGTACGCTTAATGTTATTCGCTAATTTTGGAGAAGACAGTTCTGCATTGAATAGCGGCACACCGACAATACTGGCCACCTCGAATACGGCACCTATTTCACACTTAGGATCAGCCTTTTCAATACGCTGAAGCATACTTCTTGAAATACCTGCGCGCTCTGCAACTTCCTGAGTACTAAGCTTGCGCTCAATGCGCGCAGCACGAATAAGCCCAGACAGTAGAGTCAGGGCTTCTTTGGTGTATTGTGAGTAGGTACGTACTATAGATTTTGGCATGCAATTGATTTATATATAAACCATTAAACTGCTTAATGAGTTACTTATAAATCAATTTAGTTTGCAGCCGCGAGTTTGTCAAATGTTTTGCGGGCTTATCTCTTCGTAGCCTGATATTCATGTCAGTCTACATCGAAAACAAAAAAACCGCATTCAGGCAAAACCCGAATGCGGTTTTCACTTAATCATACTACAACTTAAAGTGTATGAGGCTTACGAAGGTTTTCCACAATCTCAACTTTAATGCTGTTAACACCGCTTACACTGCGTAACTCATCACGCAGTTTTAACATATTGGTGCCGTCAGGCGCTTTAAGCATAGCCAGGTTTAAACGTGAATAAACACGCTCAACCGTCAAACCAAATTGAGACGCTAAAGCATCAGCGTCAACATCACTAGCTAGAACAGTAATAATTCCTGATACATATGCCTTCTCACCAGTAATGCGGTTAATCATTTCAGTTCCGGCTAACAACACATTATCTTCATCTCCCGAAAGCTTTGCAGACTCAGGTAGCTTAGTGAAACTGTATTGCTGATAATCGCGCTTTGCATCCATTTGAGGTAATTGCTTTTTAGCCGGTTGTTGTTTTTTCATCGGCTCAGGAATTTCCTGTGCCGTGGCCGATACAGCAACTACGCCACTGACGGCCACCGCTAATAGTGCTTTTGTTAAATTCATATCACTTTGCTCCTATTAATGACCGAACGCACGAACGCTAACGGTTTCTAAAACTGAAGGTACTGAGTTGTTTGATACCGGTAGGCCACTAAGGTTCAAGTCTTCACCATTAGTATCAACGAAACGTACCGTCCATTCACCCGCGAGACTTTCACCATAAAAGGCATTTGCCAGAAATACAGTATCTTCAAGAATATATGGGCTACATTGGCCATTAGCACCAGCTAAAATTTCCTGACGACCCGACAGTAGCTGAGTAGTTGTACCCGCCGGAGAAGTTACTTCAATAGCTAAATCTGAACCTGCAGTACTGTAAAAAGAACAACCAGACCCATCAAAGTCTACGTTGCTAACCGTTAACGAGAACTGTAAGCCTTCTAGCGTCATGTCATCTTCGACAGTGAAACTATAACTGGCTCCATCAGCATCGTTATCAGGAATATCAATCGCTGTTTCTGGTGAGACATTCATCCAGTCAGTTTCAATTAGCTCAGCCATTGAACCGGCTTCCATTTCTTTTGCCATTGCGACAGCTGCACCTGCATTAACACGGCCAAAACCGTATTTCAGGTTAAACGGATAACCAGCCGAGTTTTCAATCCAGCCAGCGTCTGCAACAAACTCACCGCCGTTAACTTCAATAACAACAGCTTCGTCTTCTGCGTCTACTTGGTCAGCAGTATTTGCCATAATATGGCGAATTTCTCGCGCGCTCAGCGCAGGGTTTGCAGAGCCAATTAAAGCAACTACACCCGTCGTGTTAGGAGCCGCAGACGAGGTTCCATTAAAGGTACTAGTAAAGTTACACGACGGATTCTCCTCGTGACCCGGGGCATTAAAGTTGCTGAACGCTTCAAAATACCCAGGAGCTCCCGCTTGAGCATCAATTGCATCCTGATACGGGAAGCTACTATACCCCTGTAAACAAGTTGACTGGTCAGTTGTGACCATAGCCGGAGCAAATTCACCATATTCACCCGCTGGCGCAGAAATAAACGTATTAGCTCCCGCAGTTGAATAACTTGCGTGGTTACCATCAGAATTCACAGCTGCAACAGTTGTGGTATAGAAGTTAGAATTTGAAGGATCCATATTACCATTTAAGCAAGTAAGACCCGTGCTGATAGCACCATTTACAGCACATAATTCCCAAACACCACCGTCAAAGGAGTTGCCAGCCGACTTCACGTTAATAGCGCCAAGGCCATTACGTAACGCAGTCGCTGCGTACTTTTCAAACACTTCGTCCGTTGGAGATGTGTAATAAACATAAGGAGCTGAGTAACCGTAGCTGCGGTTATAAGCTATGATAGGATCGCTTTCAGAAACGCCGCTGCCTGGCAAACCATGGATTAAAGCTGAGTTCAGCTCGTTCTGATCAACATTTCCACCCAGGTAGTTAGCTCCGAACACTTGAGCCTGCGGAGCTACGCCGCGTCCACCCAGGCCATTTCCAGCAACGGCTGCAATCAAGCCCGCAACAGAGGTACCGTGATCACCGGTGTTGCTCAACGTATTAGTAGGATCCATTTTATTAGTTGCATCAGGATCAAAGTTTAATGACATATTTGGCGCAATATTGTCACGCAAATCCGGGTGCTGAATTTCCAAACCAGAATCAGCTACACCAACAATCATTCCCTGACCAAAAGCACCTTGCGCATAAGCTTCAATAACGTTCATGTCTTCGCCGGGAACATAAATGCTTTCATCAAAAAATTGGGCTAGCGCATCTTCTTCTGTCCAACCAAAATTGTTTACTAAGAAGTCCAATGCCGCCTGTGTTTGAGTGTAAGTTTTCTGACCGGTGTTATTTAAATGCCACTGCTGGTAAGCCAGCGGATCACTTTTAATAGTCGAGCTTTCAACCGTCACCGTTTCAGTGGTGCTTAATTCGCCGTCACTAACCGTAATTTCAATTGTCGCGGTTTCAGCACGCAACGGAATATACGTGAACTCCCCTTCACCATTAATTTCCACATTGCCTGGCGCAGTTCCGTCTTCAGGAGCCACAACCGATGCAGAATAAGTAACATCACTACCGTTAGGATCGGTAGCAGTTACTTGACCTGTCATAGGTTCCCACTGAGTTCCTTCTGCAGCAACTTCGACTGCCGAAACCGTTGGTGCGTAATTATCATCGTCACTGCCACCGCAGGCTGCTAACCCCATGACAACAGCAGCTGATAATGCCGTTAGTTTAAATTGTTTTATTGGCATTTTTACCTCGTTATTGTTGTTCCCCTTAAAGGAACGACACTATAACGAGACTGTTGTAATTTTGTAAATAAAAAATGTAACAAACCTTTAACGGAAACTTAATTTCAAAACAACAATCAGGCTACATAATCAAATCACCGCATACGCTGAATGATGGCGTCGGTACTCTCGTCAAAGGACTCGTCGCTTTCGCCGTCCAGTACGCGCAGTACGTCCATGGCAATTTTCTTGCCCTTTTCCACGCCGGGCTGGTCAAAGCTGTTCAGGCCCCAAATAACGCCCTGGGTAAACACTTTGTGCTCATAGGCGGCTATTAAGGCGCCAAAGCTCTCGGGGGTCAGTTCGTCCATTATCAGCAGGTTAGACGGGTGCCTGCCCGGATAATGGTCACTGGGTGAACCGGCATTCTCGCTGCCGTCCCACATTAAACGCCGGTGCGCCAGACAGTTGGCTACAGCCAAACGCTGCTGCTCTGCAAGACCACTGCGGGTAGCTTCCGAAAAGCCCGGGGCTTCGCGTTTAAGCACGGTGACAAAGTCCGCAGTAAACTGATCATAACCCTGATGCAAATGCTGGAAAAACGCGTGCTGTCCGTTAGGTCCAAAACCGCCCCAAATAATAGGGCCAGTGGGGTAATCAATGGCCTCATTCTCGGCAGTGTACTGCTTACCATTGCTTTCCATATCCAGCTGTTGCAGGTAGTTAGGTAACATACGTAAGCGACCGTCGTAAGGCAAAATGGCTAAGTTATTAATGCCCAGTTGCTCGCGGTTATACACCCCATACAAAGCCAGTAATACCGGCAAATTTTCTTTCAACGGCGCGCCTAAAAAGTGTTCGTCCATGGTTTTTGCGCCTTCCAGCATGCGCTCAAAAGGTCTAATGCCAGTGGTTAACGCTATGCTCAAACCTAACGCCGACCACAACGAAAAACGCCCACCTACGCCTTCGCCAAAGGTAAACTGCTGAGCCGGTGGTATACCGTAATCCGTCATTCCCTGTACATTGGCCGACACGCCTATCACGTGGTTTGCCAGCCATTGCTCCTGAGTTAACTGAGGCTCTACCCATTTTCGTACTGTGTCCACATTAGCAAAAGTGTCTACCGTGCCAAACGACTTAGACGAAACAATAAATACGGTAGTTTCAGGATCAACAATAGGCAACACGGCATACAGCTGGCCGCCATCCATAGAGGACACAAAATGCACCTGCAAATCGTGCACTGCGGCGTCATCCGCAAATTCACGCAAGGCAAAAGCGCCCATCTGCGGCCCCAGGTCAGAGCCACCCACGCCAATGTTCACTACGTCGGTAATGGGTTTTCCGGTGCTGCCTAACCAACGGCCGGAACGCAGCTTTTGCACGGTATCCACAAAGCGGGTTTTGCGGTTACTTTGTTTTGCCACCGCGTGCACGGAACGGCTGAGTACATGAGTGACCGGGCGGTCTTCGCTTATATTGCGGTATTCGCCGCGGCACAGTTGCTGGCGGTGTTCATCGAAGTGTTCAGGTAGGCGTTTGCCGGCCGTTTCAAGCAGTTCGTCCACTGAAAGTTTTTGGTAGCTGGTATCTAAAGCTAAGTAAGGTCCGTTTTTAATCATTATTTCGTCCTTTTATACGTCAGGCAACATCGGTTTCGTCTTCACTACAGGTGCGGTGTTTATTCCAAATAACATCACAAATCTGGTTGTCAGCTGGTGCGTAGCCGGTTGGGGCGTCCAGCAATAATTGACGCAGCTCGTCTATCGCAAACCGCTGACAGGCGTCATCCAACAGTCCCAGCAGTTTCTCCATTTCGTCCCAACTTAGCGACTGCTCATTGGCACGCAATATACGCGAGTGGTCACTGGCTTCCACATTGTCGCCAATTAGCAGTTCTTCGTATAGCTTTTCACCCGGGCGCAAACCACTAAACTCTATGGCAATGTCACCATGCGGGTTCTTCTCGGTACGCTCTTCGAGGCCAGACAAGCGGATCATTTTACGAGCTAAATCGACAATTTTAACCGAGTCACCCATATCCAGCACAAACACCGAGCCGGAATGTCCCATGGTGCCAGCCTGTATCACGAGCTGCGCAGCCTCGGGTATGGTCATAAAAAAGCGGGTAATATCGGGGTGCGTTACGGTGACCGGCCCGCCGTGTTCAATTTGCTCTTTAAACAACGGCACCACGGAGCCCGACGAGCCCAATACATTACCAAAACGCACCATAGAAAAGCGCGTTTCGCGTTGGCGTTGTGCCAGCCCCTGCAATACTAATTCTGACAAGCGCTTGGTGGTACCCATGACATTAGTGGGCCGCACGGCTTTATCGGTGGAAATTAACACAAACTGCTTAACACCAGCCGAGATAGCTGCTTCCGCCGTATGCCAGGTACCAAATACATTGTTGCGCACGCCTTCAACCATGTTGTACTCAACTAAAGGCACATGCTTATAAGCCGCCGCATGGTATACAGTGTCCACGGTAAAAGCCTTCAGCACGGTTTCAATGCGGTTGCGCCGCTGTACTGTGCCTATCACTGGAATGATCTCAGCACCAATGCCCTGTTGCTGGCAAATTTGCGTTAACTCGCGCTCAATAGCGTATAAAGCAAATTCAGACAACTCATACAATACCAACGCCTTAGGTCGCTGCTTAAGTATTTGCCTGCAAAGCTCAGAGCCAATAGAGCCACCAGCTCCCGTTACCAACACGGTTTGCCCGGTAATATGCTTTTCCATTAACTGCGGCTCAGGAGTCACTGGGTCCCGGCCTAATAAATCTTCTACCCGTACATCCTGTAGCTGGTCAATCGACAAGTCGCCATTCACCATATCGGCCATGCCGGGTACGGTTTGTACTTTTACCGGCAGGGCTTCCAAAGCATCAAGTATTTGACGGCGCCGCGAACGCAGCGTGCTCGGTAAAGCCAACAAAATGCGTTGAATATCCAAGTCGCGAATAGCGCTATCGATATGTTCTGGCGAAATAACTTTTAACCCCAGAACCGAGGTGTTCTGTAAGCCACTGTCATCATCAACAAACAGCACCGGGTGAAACTCATCACCGTTAGATATCGCCTGCGCTAATTGCCGCCCGGCAGAGCCCGCGCCATAAATAATGACTTTGTCTTTTTGCCGGCTCATAACTCGTTGATAACCTTCTCGAACTACAAGACGGCTGCCGCCTGTCAGTAAAAAAGCAATAAGCACATAATTCACAACAGCGGACACAGGCAAAGAAATACCCATTACCCATGCCCCAACGAACAATAGTACGCCGCTAAAAATAACGCTAAAAAATACCAAGCTCAGCACTTTAAAGCCAACATAGCGCACTACAGCTCTATACAAACCAAAACGAATAAAAGCAAGTAGCGTAATGCCTAAAACGACTCCGCCCAGAATAATCCATTGCGACCAACGCAACGGCACAATGGCATCAAAGCTTAATAAGTACGCCAAAACCATAGCAACAGTTATTGATCCTATATCAATAACCAAGCCAATGCCCCGCTTCACGTTGCGGGGCAGCTGCATCAGTAGCTTAAAAAGTTTCAATGTCTACATCCTATTTAGACTGTTTTAACGATTATAAAACGGCGCTCTGTCATCAGTGTAATCATACAAACGCGCTCTGCGTTGCAACTGCTGACCACCATTTCGGGACAATGGTACCCAGCTAAAACCAATGCGTTCACGTGTATTGCGTACGCTCATTAAGTCAAACGGAATACTAATGAAAAAGCCTTTGGTAAAGCTACCTTCACCATACTCTTCGGCCGACACATTGGTAAAGGCAGCAAATGCACCGGCAATTACGCCGCTATCAAAACGCTTCTGCATGGTCACATTAACGCCTTTATCACCCGCTAAGAACTGGCCAAAGTCTAGCTGTAATAAAGTATCAGACAACCACGGCATTTGGTAATAAGCGCTAACAAAACCCGTAGTTACCTCATAATCTAAGAAGCCACTACCGCCTGTATAGTTCCGTTGACGCACTCGGTTAATATGCGCACCAAAAGCCCAGGGGCTGTCTATAGGCCGGTACAATATTTCAGCCCCGGCACCACCAAACATCCGCTCAAGGTACCCAGCGTACGCCATAGCGAACCAATCCTGACTAAGCCGTTTATGATAAGTCACCTGTGCAGAGTCTAGCCACGCGTCATTCTTAATGTAACGTCTTACTTGAGTACGCACTTCCGGTAATTCAGACGGCCCACCACCCAGGAAGTTAAACTCGTCGTAGTTATTTGCCACGTTAAAGCCAACTTCACCAAACACTTCTAAGTTTTCCGCTAACCAACGGCGTCCAAAAGCAAAGACACCCAACTGATACGTCTGAAAGTTTTCGGGGCTGCCGAAGTCTTGTTTGAAGAAGGGTTTTAGCCCGTAACTGTTACTGAAACGATAGTCGGGGTTAAGTTTCCACTCGTCACTGTCTTTAACCGGTGGCTCTTCCGGATACAAACGCGTGAAAAGCTCCTTGGTTTCATCAACGCCCTTACCTGGCTCTTCGTTTCGAATTCGCCGTTTAAATTCTTCGGCATCAACCTGTGTATTCACACTCGGGTTAAACAGCGCCTGATCAACCATATTGTAAGTTTTTACTGACTCAGGAAGCTCTGCGGCCATAATACGCGCAGCACGGTCGAAAGCCTCATCACTGTTCCGGAAACGACGATGATACGCGTACATAGTCACTTCATCATCGGTTGCGGCAAAACGAGCGCCACTAAACGCACCCTGTTTAATCATTTCGCTCCGCATGGCTATCCAGTCAACATCCTTCAGCTTATTAGCGTTTGGCTTCTGCGGCTGGGTTTTAGGCGGAGTGGTTTTCACCTGATTTAGCTCATTAAAGTTGGTGCGCAAACTAAAGTTAAACATGAGCGTATCGCCACGCTCGTAACTGAGCTGTACGTCGAAGTAATCCGTGACCTGGTAGTTCGCTCCAAAGTTCCAGCGGCTGTCTGCAACAATAGGCACACCGGCATTGTCACGGCTATAGTCATTGCCTTCATACTCAGCTTTTAATGTTAAAGGCTCCCAGGGAGTTTGGTATTCAACACCACCAAACAACGCCATGGGCCCGGTAAACCACTGGTCGTATTCCAGCTCCCCCCCTTTTCCGCTAAATCCTGTTTTTCTATCGCAGTACTCGTCAGATATCTCGCAAAAAGGGTTAGACACATCATCGTACGTCCCTAAACGTCCAAAACCGACGCCTAAGCTAATATCGACTGGACCAAAACGTTTACTGCCCACAATATACTCGGCATCAAAAAGCCCCGTGCCCGCTAAGTCTCGTAAGCCCACACTCACTTCAGGTAACCAGTAACTTTCTTGCCATAAGCGGGCTTTTACATCAAAGCCTTTGTCGGTCAATATTGAGTCACCGCTAAACCCTGGAACCTGGCTGTATAGACGGTTAGGGAATCGTGTATAGAATGCGGTGGCTTCAAGCCAGGGTAAGAGTTGCAAGTTGACTGTGTAACGTCGGTACTCGTCCATATCAGAATAAGTGATCGCTAACTCACCCTCTTTCGCCATACGCGCAGTTGGATTTTGCATTAAACCTACAGAGCCATAATTATTATAGCTAGGCGATAAATCCATACGCGACCAATGGTTTTTAGGTGTCGGTGCATCACTCAGTGTATATAAAGGCGTATTCGTTTTACTTCTGACAGACTCATCCGCAACAAAATGCTTTAAAAGCTCCCTAATATTACTGTTCAAATTCTTAAACTTGGGCGGCAGCTGATTTTGCTCAAAACCTAACCATAAAATATTGCCCGGTAAAAGCTCTGTATCATCCTGTTTGAAGTAACCCCAGTTACTCTCAGTTTCACCCGAGACGGATACTTTTACAGCTTTAGTTTTATTATAAGCTCTCAGTAATTGAGCTTCTGCTTCAATACTGTTTATCCAATGAGCCACGGTTTTACCTGAGTGAAACTCATATCGTCCCGGCTCAGAAAACAAACCATAGGCATAGACAAAATTTGGCCTATTGCTCACTACCAACTCGTAACGGCCTTTCGGCAACAACGGGTTATCAGTTAGCTGCTGACGCGCGCCCTCAATACTTATTTCGCCTACCAGTTGCTTGCCTAAGTGCCAAGCTTTTATCTGACGAGCCACTATAGCAGCGGAGTCGGCTTTATTCGTTTCTCTGCGGTTACGCCAGTAGTTTTCCAACTCGGCTAACTCTGCCAGCACTTTTCGCTTTTTTTCATCTACCGTTTTTTGTTCATCAACCTTGACCAAACGAGCTGTTGGCCAATAAATGTTTTCTAACTCCCCCCGCTCTTCCATTGCTGATAACGCCTGCTGCAGACGCACCGGTCCGTCAAACGCAATTTTCTGAGTTTCGCCGATTGCCGGAAAAGCAGAAATTGAAAACGCGGCTAACAGGAGGAGAAGTAACAATGTTTTTTTCATGAACGGACTCATTTCGCTGCTTTATTAGAATAATCACGACCTATCCAGGTCACTTGAGTTAAGGTAAGAGAAGTTTCACCGGGAAATAGCTGTTGCTCACTTTTTACCACATGCCCGTCGCTTTCAATCCAAAAACGATTTGTAAAGGTTTCACCGCTAAGCTCAAAGCGGCCTTTCTCTTGCACTAAAGTGGCGTTCACTTTACCAAAAGGCATTTCCAGAGTTTGCTCTTCCACAACCGAAAACTGAGATACAACAGTACGGCTAAATGTTCGTTCCTGCATTTGGTAGTCGTAGTTACGCTGCCAGCGGCTCTTGCAATCATTAGGTTGATTTACAATGCATTGCAACGGGTCTTGCTCTAGATTTGAAGCGGCTAGTAAGTCACCGTTTAAATTCTGAGTTCGAATAATACGTCCGTTACGTATAACTAACGTCTCTTTCTCGGCTGTAATAAAGTGCCTGTCGTTCGGTTTATCTATAAAACCCAGCACTATTAAAGTGCGTGGCTTTTCTTCCCACTGTGCGTAAAGCGAGGTATAAGGAAATTTTTCTATTTCTTCAGAAGAAAGCTCAGCGTCCTGCTGTGTTTTAAAAGCGTATTCAACCGTTTCGCGAACCTCGTCGGTAACGGCGGTGCATCCGTAGGTAACAACCCCAAACAAAGCGAGCAGGCAATAGCGAATTAACATGAACGAGTCTCTTATTCAGCTTAAGTCAAAAGTAAAGTTCACCGGACAAAAAAATACCGCCCTACGGCGGTATTTTATCACAGTTTCTTTTCAGTAAGTTCAGCGAAGCGCTTCACCAACTTACACTAAACCGCAAACAATTACTGAACAGGAACAGTAATTGTGTAAGTATTTGTACCAGTACCAGTAACGGTTACTGTTGTACCTGGCTCTTCTGGGTTTTCAGGATCTTCGTCATCAATAATTGAATTAGAAGAGCTGTCAGAAACCGCTGCCACAGTTGCTGCCCCTGCAACACCTGCAAAAACTAATGCCTGAGTAGACAAACCACCAATACCGGCAGTTGAAGCAGATGCGCCGGCTGCACCGGTCGAACCTTCTTGCTGTGCCATTGCTGGTGCGGTCGCTAAACCTAACGCAGCAATAACTGATAATGCTAAAGTTTTCATAATATTCACCTCACTCCAGAGATATAGATACATGTATCGCTGTGACTGAAAACATTCCAGTTAACAGCAACCTTTATACTATGCCTATGCACCTTAAAATGCAAATAGCATCCATACGAATTTACAGTCAAAGTCCGTTTATTGCCGCAATCGCTATAGCTGAATTATAAACAATGCCGGTCACCTGTGACCACAACTCTAAATTCTCAGTGTAGGTTGTATCCATAGGCACAATGATGGTGTCACCCGGCGCTAATTGGCTATTACTGCTAAAGCTAAACCAGCTGCTACCACTCTCATAAGGTTCAATGGCACCGTTCGCTTTAACAATATAAATACGTTCTTCGTCGGCTTTTTCTTTCGTTCCGCCGCTGCGTTCAATGTATTCACCCACGCTCACTTCAGGGTCGAAACGATATGAAGTTGCCATTTGCACTTCACCCATAATGCTAACCGAGTCAGTTTTAGAGGGCACATGCAATGTATCCCCGTCTTTTAACTGGACATCGTTGGCACCGTTGCTACTGAGTAACTTGGGTAAATCCATAATCAGCCGGCCAACCGGTTTGGCATTAAGCAAGTCAGATAAAAGCGTTCGCATTTCACTGTAAGACACACGGCTGTCGCCTGTCCCGGTCATCATGTTACCGGCAATTTCCCTTTGCAGCTCCTGTGCCAGCATGCGCTTACGCTCCTGCTCTCGAGCTTTCAGCTCTTCGCGAGTGAATATTGCACCCTCTATAAAAGCATGCTCGGTAAACCCTCCGGCTCGCTCAATAAGCTGGGTTAAAGTCTCACCACGCTTTATGGCATAAGTCCCCGGGAAGCGAACCTCACCTTTTAAAGTTACCTCATAAGTGTTCTGCCACTCTGGAATGCTCAATACGTTTAAACGATCACGGCCTTGCAGTGGCACATCCATTTCGTCATTTAAAACGTCGTTCAAAGCGACAGAAAGGTAGTCAGTCTGGGCGGTGTCCTTATTAAACTGAAAACGTGTTACTTCCGCACGCTTAAGGTACGCAGAGTCTTTAACGCCGCCAGCTGCATCCAATAAACGGCTGACACTGGCATTTTCAACTAAAGGGTAGACCCCGGGGTGGTTAACCTCACCGGCTACGTACACCAAAGGCGTATTACCATTGCGGGTACGCTGACGCTCAATGCGCTGCATAATAGGCTCTAACAGCTTATCGCGAGAATAAAGCGCTAAGTCTTCATCGGCAATCTCAATATCGTCTTCATCGGGCGAGCCAAATAAATCAGCTAATGGCGCCCGCTGTCTATTGCTCAAACTCTCTTCATTCCCCGTTTTCGACTGAACCAAATCTTGCAAAAAGGCCTGCCGATACTCCGCTAACATTTCTTGTCGTTCGTCAGCTTGACGCTCTTGCTCTGTTAAAGCAAAGCGTGACAATTGTTGTTCTTCTTGCTTCTGGGTTTGGTAGCGACTAAAAATAACAATTTGATCACGCTCTTGCAGCACAAGGTTTTCTTCTGCTTTACCGGTAATCGCTTCCGCTACGTTAAACTGATATAAGCTTAAATCACGTTGAGAGCCCGTCTCACGCACTACCAGCCCGAACGCTAAATCAGCCTGTTCTAAAAGGTCATGTCGGCTGTCACGTAAAACATCATTAAGCCGTATACCTTCATACCACTCGTAATGTCCGGGCCGAGTAACTGCCCCAACCAATAGTAAACTGTTATCTAAAGAGTCCGACACCTCACGCAGTGTTAAAACATCACCGCCTTTTAGCGCTTCACTTAGTTGAGTGTCTGACGTTAAATCAACGGTACTGATCAACCGCTTGCCGTTTACAATCCGCTCAAGCTGAGCGGCCGCTAAGTAGGCGTCTTCTTCGCTGCCACCAGCAAAGCGTAGCGCGTCCCTTAGCGTTTCATCGCCTTCCAATTCATACAACGCAGGGCGTTTTACCTGACCTTTAACGGTAACCATGTCACCTCGAGCGGGAATAAACACCACATCACCACTTTGCAGCATTTTGTCGTCAGAGGTATCGCCCTCTAACAGCAAATCGTATAAATCGAATTCAGAAACCACCTCTCCTGCACGCATTAAACGAACAGAACGTAGTGAAGCAATGTCGGAAACACCACCGGCAACATAAAGCGCCTGGCTAATGGTCGATAAGGAACTAACCGTGTACGAACCCGGTTTATAAGCCTCACCGGCAATAAATATTTGAATAGAGCGCAACTCACCCATAGAAACCGCAGCATTAAAGCCAATTAAGCGCTGCTTCACCTGGTTTTGAATCATGTCCTGCATTAAGGTGTAAGTTAAACCAGCAACGGTTAACTCGCCTAAGTCAGGAATAACCACTTTGCCTTCGCGGTCTATAGTTAAATCGTAACTGCGGTTTTCCTTACCAAAAAGCTGTACTTTTATGGTATCGCCCACACCCATAATATAATTGGAAGGAACCGGAGCATAAGAAGTAGGCGAAAAGCTTTTCGGCTCCCCTGCAAATAATTCGTAACCAAAAGGCTTTAATTCACCGGCTTCACGCGAGAACTGGCTTTCTAAATCGTCAGGAATTACCGGATTACCGCTTTCATCAAAACTGGTACCACGAGGAAACACCACATTGTTCTGCTGCTTTTTCTGGCTATCGTTAGATGAACTAGACGAATTGCCACTTAAGCTGTCAAGCATGCTAACATCAACACCATACTGACGTGCCAAAGCTTCTTGCTGGGCCCGGGGGAGCTTTTTAAATTGCTCTATTTGGCTCTGACTTGGCATAGACTGCGCGCTAGCCGAATTCATTACTCCAAAAGTTGAAGCAACCAATAGCAGCACCGCACAGTATAATGCCGAACCAGACAAGAAAGATTTCAACGAGACCAAAGTATTTCCCCTTTATGCGTTTTTTTAAACACTTCAATAATCGCAGCATTTTATAAGTTAACTAACAAAAAAGCTACGGTAGTCTTTTACAATAAGACGTTAAAGCTTGTCCTCCAGAGACGATAGAGTTACCGGTCGCAACTCTGTTACATATTGTGTTCCACAACTCTCTTAATATTCATTGCATTAACCGCTCAAAGGCACTCCCATCATTCCGTACAGCATCCACCACGTAAGGCGCATAGACATCATAAAGCATGCGAGTTGAACTGTGTCCTAACAGTCTGGAAACAAACAGCGGGTTTTCATGAGCCGCCAGATGCAATACTGCGGCTGTATGCCTAGTGACATAGGGCGTCCTTGGAGCAATGCCTATTTTTTCAAGTGTCGGGTACCATACTTTATTGGACACTTCATACATGGTTACTGGCTTACCTCCCTGGGAATTGAAAACAAAATTCCCTTTTGGGGCTCTACTATTCATTGTTCGTTTAAGAGCCGCGGCAACGGTTGGCGTCATTACAATGTCTCGGCGGGACTTTGGTGTTTTTACGTCGGTTAGCCGGCCTCGCACATAATTAAACCGAATGTGGATCAACTGATGCTCAAAATCGATATTTTCCAGCTGTAATCCATGGATTTCACAGCTTCGCATTCCTGTATGAAAACGAACTAAAAAGTAGTCGTGCCAATTTCTCTGCACTGCGCTCAGAAACGACTTCACTTGTTGTTGAGTCATCGGTCGCGGATCGCTTGGCTCTTCTCTCAGCGGCTTAAGCTTTTTTAGCGGATACTCAAAGTCCCACTCTTCGGATGCCAGATAAAGTAAACTGATCAGTGGGACAAGAATGATATTTATTCGTTTATTAGACAAACATCGGCCACCTTCATTATTAATACGCTCACACAACTTACTTCTAAACCGCTGTACCTGAGCTAACGTAATGTCACTGACAATGGTGTTACCGAATTCCGGTAAAAGATAGCGGGATAACGTCGACTCCAAGCTTTCACAGTAACTGACTTTCCACTCGTGACGCTTTCGCTCGAACCACTGCTGCGCGTAATCAGAAAATAATGGCGCCACCTGATCGGGTTGTTTTGCGCGTCTCAGTCGTGCGTATTTTTCTAACTTCTTTGACTCAGGGAAATGCTCTGCATAATCAAAAACCCCCAAGGCCAACTCCGCATTCATCTGTTTTACGTGCTTTTCCAGCTTTTTCTGATTCGCAGGCGTTGCGATCAGTCGTGATGACTCTCGAAATCGCCTGCCAAAGCAGCAAATATCATATTCGAGAATATTGTCATGGCGTGTGCGCAAGTGAATCATGGCCAGGCTTCCTTCATATATCAGTCAACACTGTATAAATATACAGCGTTTTGAGGAAAGGTCAAATTTCGAACAAAGCCTTATTGAACCATTGAGCACATAGATTGTTTATTAGTTAAGCTTATTAAGAAGGGCTGATCAGTCGAGCATCTAACAACACAGTGCTTTTTGATTGCTTAGATGAGAACTCTACCATGAGCGCTTCTTTTTTTTCCTCAAAGGTCATTAACAGATCCTCGTCGGCAAATAATTCGGTTGATCGAAACATCAACGCGCGACTGACCTCTATCGTTTTATGAGTAAATGCGGCGGCATCATCAACTTTCAATGCGACCCGGTGAGCCGCATAACGAGACTTGTTTGCTAACGATACTTCCAGTGCCCTCTCTCCGGTTAACTTCAAATTCAGTGGGTACTTTTGAGAAGCAACATCAATTTCTTTTAAGGCATGAATTAACTTGTTCGCCATTACCACGATCTTCCCTTCTTGCTTTGAAAGCCTCAGCGGCGTTAATTTCCTATCTGCATCCCCCAAATCAATCCTAAACTCCATTGAATGTGAATGGACAACAATCTGCGAGCGAGAGAAGCTGATACCACTATTTCTCTGACGAGCAACAATCGACAGCGCATGATTCAGAAGGCCAAGTTTATCCCGCTTCACCGTAAGCCGGAGCGGCTCTTTATTGACATTGTCGTGCGACTCATCAACAAATGCGCGTGCGAGCACTTGAAACCCTTTTCCTTTGACGAGCAACGCTACCCCTCGCGGAAACATAGATATATTACCGACGGCAGAATTTCCGCCGGTAGAATGGCGCGTTAATTTTAACGTTCGCTCGAACAACATAATGTCTTTGTGCTCAATCTGATAAGAGAACTGATATTCATCTCTCACCCCGACTGCTTCCATCCGTTCGTTACGCTCAATCACCTGAGCGCTCATTCGATAAACGGCCTGCTCACTATGCATGGTTTCATCTTCAAAAAGCCCACGTTGCATGAGCTTTTCTGACAAATTAGTTGCACCGGAAAACACCAGCTGCTCATTTTCTAAGTCAACGTCGAGCTCTAGATACGGTAGCTTCTTTAGCTGTGCGCTAAAGCGCCGTATGGCTGCCAAATCGATTTTAAGTAATGCGCTCTTTGCTTCTTCTTTGTAAAGAATGGTGCGCTTAACTTCAGAGAAACCTTTTTTCAATCCGGGAGGCGTAGCGATAGCAAGACAATTCTGCAAAAGGTCGATTTCCATGACGGACGAATAGTCGACGTCAACATTGTTTCTCGTTTTTTCAGAGAGCTTCATCATAAGCTCTATTGATTGCACTAAGTTATCGTTGTTTATCGTTAACTTCATTTCTTCGTCTCATCATCAACGTTTCGAAATACGGTATAGAGCTCCAATGAGCACACGATATTCTGTAATTTATCCCAAAGTGGCCAGCGTAAGCGGTACGGTTTTATCCGCATTTCAATTTGCAAAGCTTTCTTCTGTTGCCCTGTTTCTTTGATCCTAACTTGATGGTCAGCTCTCTCAACTATTGCTCTCCATGAGTCATCATCACAATTTAGCTCCATAATGCAATCACCTAAGCCCAAGATTTTAAATGCACGAAGTGTCTGCTCGGCATCGCGCTTATTACTGACCGTCTCGTTTTCTAAACACCTTTTCAACGTGCTGATTGCATTTTGCTCAACCGACAGCCAACGCTGCGCTGTCATTCGCTCCTGAAAACGGATCCAGGTCGGGAAAGCTCTCGGCGATAATTGCTGTAAAAACTGTACATCGGGAAGCTCAGTTAACCCATCGAAATAGCGTTGTAAGTGCTTACTTATCGATAAATCACTTAAGGGACGATACTGATAATCATAAAGCGCATCAATGAAGTCACTGAACGTGATAACCGTATCAACAGTCTGAACTGCCGGTTGCATCTGCGTCTTGAGTTTTCTCGCATCCGCTAAGCCAAAAGCCGCTGTTTTGAATAGCGCGTTTTCTTTGTTGTTACTTGTAAACACGCGGTTGATTGTCTCGAAGCGCGCGTTCGTCTGCGGCAACAGATTATGCAATACGCTTTTGTTAAGCGGTGAGGCGCGCATAGAGCTTAATTCAACTGTCACCAGGTCAAAAAAGTGGAGGTAGCTTGCCGCTGAGGTTCCCGGCGTCGCGTGACCTAAGATCATCGCTAAAAAGTCAAGGATCGGAAAGTAACTATTAAGCGCTCGCCCTTCCGCTGACAAAGCCTGCTTGATACGCTCTAACTGCTTAGAGGAGAAAAGTTCGTGCGGCTCTATGGCTTGAGTCCCACTCAGGCTCTTTTGTGCTAAAAAATATTCAGCAACGTTAGCCTGGATGGACGGAAACGCACCTTGCGCTAAAACAAGCAATAAATTATTCGCTGCGCAGTGACGTAGCGAATGAACAACCAGATCGGGGATCTGAGTTTGCTCACGCAAAAGCGCCATAAACTCGCGCTCATGCACTTGCACGGTTTGCGCATCAAACAGCCGCTCATGGGTTTTAGAGCGCGTCTCAACGTAATTCAAAAGCGACAGATAAAACGACTGCGGTAATAACGCCAGAGAAATTTTACGTGGCGCATTGACCGTTTTTCGACCGGCAAACTTTGTCACATAAAGCACATCGCTCTCGACATTGATATCATCAACGGCAAGCAGTAACGCTTCGTTGCGCCGTAAACCACAGTAATAACAAAGTTGCATCATTAAAACAGTTTGTTCACGCGCGCTTGAGCACATCGCAAGAAACGCATGACAAGTCGAGTCAAATAGTTGCGCAGGAATGAAGTGTGCTCTGACACTCTCTATCGTTACGCCGGCGAGCTCAAGCTCATCAAAGTCATACAATCGAAGCTCTGATATTTCATGAACGTACTGCAAAAATCGCAGCACCGTGCTTTGCTTATCTGCGCCTTCGAGATCAGAAATGGCGTCAGCTAAACGATGCGTGAGCTTATAGAGCACATCAACATTAGACTGGGCATCAACAACTAATTCCTCATCGCTCATCGTCTTAGCCAAAAAAACCTTGAGGGTCGACCGATAGCTTCGTATCGAGCTTGCTTCTAAATTCTTTTTGCTCGGACTACCGTGTACAAAAAGATCTGCACAAAAAAGCGTTAATAGTTTTGTTAATAACGATGGTGCCTGCTCGCTACCCTCAGCCAGTGCGTTATAAAGCAAGTGCTCAATCGCAGAGCGCGCATTCTTGAAGGCTTTTCCGCTTCTGCCCGATATGGCGGTTTGCTTTTCATACGTCAACAAAATGCGACCCATTGCATCAATCAACTGCCTATCCGCATTCCCGGCGCTGTGCTCAGGCGAAAACGCAAGTCTAATCCCAGGATCAGCACTCAACTTTTTTTTGCCGGATGCATTCGCTATCAACGCCGCAATCGCTGTCTTGCGTTGTCGTTTACGACTGACATGATGCGTTTGAGCCTCGCTTTCCTCCTCATTAATTTGACCTGATAGCGCCAATATCAACGACTCGTCAGACAATACTGTGGTCACCGTTGATAGCGATATTGCAGCAAGCGGTGTTGTCTGAAAGTTAAGTGCCAATAACGCATCATCAACCGACAGCGCGGTAGACGCCATCGCCGGCTCTGTCGCTCGAACCTTCTGCCACCACTGCTCAAATGCCTTGTTTAAAAGTTGCTTTTTTGAAGCATTAATCGACTGTGCTCGGCGCAGGTGCAACAAAGCTTCCGCGTCTAACCACACACGCTGGCGACGCGGCGTTTCTATCAGTAACGATGCTCTGTGTAAGTCGCTGAAACACAATAAGTCACTCTGCTTAGCCTCAAACACCGACAATAACGTTTTGCTATCGCTGATGTGCGAGCGCTTGGCAATGGATAACGCGTGTAACAAATAGCGCTGGGGGTCGCTAAATTGATGAAACAATGATGAGGCGATTGCGTCTTCAAGCTTTCGCTCGAGCAATGATTGGAGCAAAAAGACAGGGTTATGCTCATTTATGATCGTTTCTCGTTGCTTAAAGGGTCGAAACTCCATGGGCTGAATTAACGCCTGATGTTCGCTTTTAAAGTGATAAAGCGCACGCATACTCAGCCACAGCGCTTCAAGCAACTCGTTGGTATTGGCATATTGATAAACCCTCAGTGCGCGGCGTTGTAGATAGTTTTCTGCAACCTGTTTATTTGCATTAAGCGCGTCCCGACAATGCTTATTTAATACCGCAAAAACAACGTCGAGTTCGTTCCGAACCAGCTTATGCGAGCTGCTTAGCGCACTGGCGATATTTGTTTGAGTAAAATCGCTCATAACACACTTCCCAAACAATTTATTAGATCTAGAACGCATGCATCGTTTGCTGTTATTTGCTCACCGTCCAGTTGCATACGATCCCTTTGCTGAGCGGTGATATGGTGGATATCAAACAGGCTGTAATTCGACAACAAACCGGCGCCAGAGCGCGAGTGATTCATAAAGCCGTTGAGCGCCGTTTGAGAAAAGTCATCGAGCGATGCATTAAGAAACGCGTTCGCCGCGACATGGCGAAATGCCTGGCTGGATACCTCATCATAAATAAGCGTTTTAATTTGTGCATCAACGCGCGTTTTGGATAAATGCTCCCAGCGAAATGTGCCAGTCTCGTCAACAGACAATATCATTACTAAAGCCGGTGGCCGCTCTATCGCCAGGCGAGCAGACAGCGTGTCGCATAATGTGCTGGTTGCACAAAGTAGCTGACACAATGCGTCGTTTAGCACAATAAGACGTCGCTCATCTTTATAATGAGCCCGCTTATCTCGCACACTTAATAACCCGCTTATTTTGTCAAAGTGATGGTGTGCCGGAAAGGGCTTTGACACGGGTCTTAGCGCCACATTTGTCGCGATACGCATATAGCAATAAAGCGCGACATTATTGAATGCGTCAACAGTCGCTCTATCATCAATTTGCTGTGACAGTGTGTTAATTAACTGCTCGTATAAAAGTGTTAACGCGTCATCTTTTATCGAGCGAACGGAGCCCTGGCGTTCATTATCGGTAAAGTCAGACAAGCCGGAGCTTGATTTATTTTCGTGTGTATCCTTGCCATCGATACATATACCGACGTTGTCGACAAAATTATCCCAAGCGCTTAACAGCCTTGTCTCGAGCTCCTTATTCGTCACATTGATATAGTGGCTCTGCACAGTACTCTGATTTTTTAAAAAGTTAAGAAACGTTTCGGGTGTTTGCTCTCGTGCGAACTGAAAAAATGCTGTTTCAAGTGCGCGTCGTGTGACGCCTCTTTTTTTTAGCCCGGTCTCGTTAAGTACATGATTAATGAAACTGCGATAACCCTTTTCATCGACTGACAGTACGTTACTGATCTCAGCGTCATTACGCTCCGTCGAGTTGCTTTTATTGCGTAAAACAATATTCAATAGACTGCCGATTGGGCGCGGCAATGTTAGCTTTAAGCTCTTGCGACTCTCTTCATATAAATAATCAGCATCAGGGAGGCTTGTATCAATGAGCGTGGCAGGCAATATCAGCTGCGCAAATATATGCTTTCGCGCTCTGTCGAAATCGTAACGCAGCACCTTCATGTCATGCGCATCAGTACGTTTTCTACTCGAGCTTCTCGCGCTCACGTTTTGCAAATAAAACGCATCGACATCCGATAACGTCAACATTTTGAGCATGAGGCGCAAAAGAATACTTGCTAATTCCGCATCCACGTCTTCCAGTTCACCGGAAACAAAACTTTGACTGATGTATTCTAGCGCTGTGCGCAGCTCACCAACGGTTGCGCTCGAAAACGAGAAAGGAAGTGCTAACTCATGCTTTCTCAGCGCATTACTAATAGCCGCTTGTTGAGCCTGATAAGAGCGTTTCCGTTGTGATTTTGTGCGCTCAAGATGCGGTGTCACTTGAGTAAAGCGCCCGACTTCCTCACCAGCTTGATTTGTCGTTTGCATTAACGCAATCTCAGCCTCATCCACGCTGACCTCTGCGATGGTATGCTTGTTCGCCGTATCGATGATGCTGTTTTTTCGAAGCGCGGCTAAATCCATTCGCCGCTGCTGTGCTGGCTGAAAATAGCGCGCTGCTTTGTCTAACCTTTTATTGCCGTTTTTAAACGCGACTCCCAGCAGCTCGTGTCGCACTTCTGATAACGTGCTATCAAGCGCAAATTGTATCGAGATACCCTGCGTTTTTAATTCATCAACACGGCAACATTCAGACGAGTCGACTTTTAAAAACGCATTATAAAATTGCAAGCAAGCTGAGTAGTCGTTAAAGCGGCGCGCACTGCATAAGTGCGCGAGTAAGATATAAAGAAGCTGTGTGTCTTGTGACTCAGCGTATCGCTCGGACACGTCAGGCAATAACGACACCGTCGAGAAAAACGGATGCTCCTGCAGCTGCGAGTGCAAGTCTTTGCGCATGATGTTTTGCTTAACAGCGCTCGTTCGTTTCTCTGCGTCGAGCCGGTCAATAAATGTACGATAACGATTAATCTGATATGCGCTTAAGCTCAAATTGACGTCGATAAAATAGCGACAGAAGATGCTTAGTTTGCCGGCGTGCTCGACGATGCTACCGGGCGGGTAATGAAAGTGCGCAATCATCTCATCAAGCAAACTATCGTCAACACTACTCATCTTCAAACAACTCACTGCCAAAGGTTTCGTTTGCCTCAAGTGTGTTTTTTAAACTTGCTCGCTTCGAGGGCGCCTGACTTTTCGATATCGACAGTTTTTCACCTTCGAATCGCATCTTTTTGATTGCTGTCGTTATCTTGTCAGTGCTTCCTCCAAATACATAGGACCAACGATTAAGGCGAAGTAAGGCGCGTACTTTGAATTGTTCAACTCCAAATTTCTGATGAGCATAAAGTTCGAATGAACTTGTAACGCTGAGGTGTTGCGTTACCGTACTGTCAATCAGCACTTTATTAAATTCGTGCTCGTCATCAAAGTTGATGACTGCAAATTTCAGTTTTAAGTCATGAAAACGCAGGCTGAGCTCGCGAAGTAACAAGACGTCATCGAGCGCAATATATTTTGTACTTAGCCTCGCGACTCGAACGCAATGCAGTGACTTACAAATGCGCTCTAATAAGTCACGCTCAACTATTTCGTCAATAAAGCGCTCAACGCGCGCGACCGCTTCTAAATTAAATTTTCGTACGTCAAATGTTATCTCACTCAATTTCAAGCGTTTTTGTCTCATAGCAACCGTTTTTTAACTACATTTGCGACGAGCTTATCGCTTTTTTAAGCTTTTTGAAGTCCTCAGAGGAGGTGAAATTTGCTTGTACAGTCGTAGACAACAGAAACGGTATCGTGCAGCGTATATAACAAAATATTTTTTATAAAAATCGATGGTAAGCGCTCACTTTTAACACCTCCCCCTAATTTTATAAGGGTTATTGAAAATTATTGCTTTTTTAAATGATTACTTAGACTGACTCTCCGAAAGTAACATTTTGTTACAAACTTCTTCAAAAAAAGTTTTTCTACGCTCAAATACCGTCAGGATTTGTCCATAGAACGCCATTGATCTGTAAGAAAGTAACTCCAACCACACAACCGGCCAAAATAATTGCCTCTGAGAGGGTTAAAGGCTTCGGGCATCACTGTCTACGAAGCCCTCCGAAGACTGAGAGCCCCTATCTGGCCTGATGGGCTTTTCTTTCGTACCTTTGGTCAGAAGCTTACCCGTAAGTGCGTTAACGTATGAATCACGTCTGGGAGTTATTCTCTGACGCACCGAGTCGATTGATACCCCAGATACCGATACCAAAAAAGATTATTAATCCAACAATTAGCATCAACAGTAGCCATAATTGTCCAGTTGTCATAGCACGTAACCCTTTTAAAAATAGTCTCTCGATGAGAAGATTTTCTGAAGATTTAACTCTAATCATAACGCCTTAATCAGGATTTTTGCTAAAAATTTAAAGACGCATCATACTAGTCAATATCAGCATCGCTGATGACTATTCGCTATTAATGAGGTAATTAAAAAAAATAACGCTCGATAATCCGTTGCCTAGAAAAGGGGCGCAGGGAATGAATGAGACAACGGCAGAAAAATTAAAGCCTTCACACAAAGAGTCGGAGCTTTTGCTTGGGCTCAATGAATATACCAGTCAGGCGCAAGAGCTAGCCGAGCCAATTCTTTAAACAGAAGGAGTGTCGAATGAACCGTCAGACCCCAAATAGTGAACAAAAAACGAAAGACGATAAGCCGGGACATGTCAACAAGTACAGCCTTGACGAGTTATTATCAAAAAGCCCGGCTGGCAGTTTCAAACTCAACTCTAAAGATAAGCAGTGGTTAAGTGGCCCGATTGTTGATGACAATAACGTAAGCTGAGATAAATAGTTCTGCTGATAATGAGTAGAAGTGGTATCGAGTGTGTTTGCTGTTTAGTCGCAGCACTGAGTAAAACGACTTAACCGACTGCATCAAGAACGCGTGTCTTAATCCTTGCTTTTCCGACTTCCCGGAAAAACGAAAAGTGTTAGTGCAACCGCGACTACCAAGACAAATGGTGCGGCACCGACAAAAATCGCTTCGAGCGTATTCATTTTTGCTTCCTCAAGCACAACAACCGATTTAAGTAGTTTAGCGCAAGATTTCCGAATGTGTAAAAGCTTTTTGCCTTGGTCATGAACACTCCTTATCGGCATATAACGCCTCGTTTTAGATGTGTCCGTAAAATCTGGGTAGAACCCGAGCAGACCGATTAGTTAATTATGCGGTAAGACACTGATTTGGTATTCAGTAAACATCATTGGATAACACGACATTTATGCGATAGTATTAGAAGGTATTACCTTTTAATACTTAGGTAGGTTAAAAATGGCAACATCCGTAAAACTGAATGATGATATGAAAAAACGCGTGCAGCATTTGGCAGATGTTCGTCATCGTTCAGCACATTGGATCATGCGTCAGGCGATCCAGGATTATGTTGAACGAGAAGAAAAACGAGAAGCTTTTAAGCAAGACGCACTTCGTGCCTGGGAAGATTATCAGCGTAATGGCTTGCATTTGACGCAAACGGAAACCGATGAATGGTTGTCCATACTTGAATCGGGTGACGATGCCGAGCTGCCAACGTGTCACACGTGATCTGGTCTCCGGCCGCCTTAGCAGACGTTCAACGTTTACATGATTTTTTGCGAGATAACGATCCGATAGTGGCTCGCGAGGCCGTCAAAAGCATTCGTAAGAACGCCCATATTTTGGCTTACCAACCTGAGATTGGCCGTCCGCTGGATGATATGCCTATTGAATTTAGAGAGTGGCTCATTGATTTTGGCCAGAGCGGTTATGTCGCGCTGTACCGTTACGATGGTATTAAAACGATTATTCTTGCAGTTCGACATCAGAAAGAAGTTGGTTATTCGTAAGTCTCCAGCGGTTTTTGATTCCGGCTCATTTGTCGGTTCACACCAAGCGAAAGCCTGAAAGTTTGGGTTGTTGACACCATTGCTCAGAGAACTTAAATGAAGCCGCTAACAATACAGACATTGTTGGTGCATTAAATATTTTAGAGCGGGGACACCGCTTGTTAGCCTGTGGAGAGTCGGCGTTAGCCGCTCGATGAAGCAGGAACTTGCACCTAAAGCAATTTAGTGTGCGCCCATGTAATGGGAATCCCCCACCGATTTAGGTGGGGGAGGATGTCAATTTACCTGCCTGATATTAATCAGTACCCAGCCGAGCGAGCGTCGCACGTCACCTGAAAATTTAACCGAGCCAACACCAAAATCCCCCATAGCTGGGCCACTTTGCCAAGGAAACCGGCCTAAGTGGCCCAGTTTTGGGATAAATTACACCGACCAAATCCGATCCAAGACCCAACCTCCCATAGCTGGGCCACTTTGCCAAGGAAACCGGCTTAAGTGACCCAGTTTTGGGATAAATTAAACCTATCAAATCCGATCAAATGCCAAAACCTCCCATAGCGGGGCCACTCCGATGAAGAAAATCGGCGTAAGTGGCCCAGTTTTGGGATAAATTAGTCCGATCAAAGCCGGTCCAACACCACTCCTCCCATAGCTGGGCCACTCCGATGAGGAGAATCGGCGTAAGTGGCCCAGTTTTGGGATAAATTAGTCCGATCAAAGCGGCTTCAATGCCCCAAATTCCATAACTTCGACAAAATGAGAAAAGAGCTGGCGTAGTCTGTGATACTTGGAAGGTCCAAATCACTAACTTATCGAGGGCGTTTATGGGTAAAACAACTAATGAAAGCAAAAACCCAGGAGTCCCTAAGATTTTACCTTCGCAGCATTTACATCTTAAACTCAGGCCTACCCTTGCTTTGTATGCGTAGGCTCCAGTGTTCCAAACGGTGTCTTGAATGTTCAACTTCTGCCCGTCATCATTACCGTGGCATAATCAAACATCTGCTGACTAATCACACCGTATTTGCTGAGAACAGGCTCTAAACTTAAGTAATTAATACTCGACAGCTATTTGTAAATTTATGCCATCCTCTCTATCGTGACCGCATAGTCCTCAACAACTTTTAGTTGCTGTTCTGCCAGGCTTTTAAAGTGGCGACTAATAACACTGCTTTCCATCACACGGGACCAAAAGTCATGTGCCGCTGCATAGGCGGTTTCCCAACAAATCCGTGGGACATTCGGATGAAAACGTATGTTAAACGGCTCCGATGGCAAATCACCGGCACTGGTTGGCGAGTAATGCATTGGCAGCATGTCATAAACCGGCGCTAACTCATAAGGTCGCCCATCAAAATTCAGCGCGGAAACGTTACCTAAATGCATGTCGGAGTTTGCGATAAGTTGTCCAAAAGCCCAGGCAACCTTGCATCGCGTCACCGCTTCTTCGGTGATAACACCTTGCTGATTCAAAGCGTCTGCAATGTCAGGCCAATGCCCATTAGCCTGCCCCACAAACTCTAAATCCAAACTCGCAAAGGATACCACGCCAACTCGCCCCCCTTTTGAGGTTCGGTCAAACCGCCGAGACGCGAGCAACGTTCTTTCATCAATATTGAAAGCGCGATTATAAGCAGCAACGTCGGAAATCATAGCATTAAGCGCTGCAGCTGCTAGTGCTTCTGAGTTCAGTAAATCCGCCCACCGATTCGCGACTGAATCAACCTCAGTTTGCATCACTCTTCCAGAGAATTTAACGATACATTCTCCCTCATCAAGGTTTGCAATGAATTTAGGCTGTTCACCTTTAGCCGATGAATCGAAATGCTCACCACGGGCTATAGCATCAGCCTTGATGCCTGCTTGCTCATGACTGATCACAGTGTCCTGCGGACGCTCTAACCATCGGGAGTATGCCTCATCGCCCAGTAAGAGGTTACCAACATGATCTTGCGGAAACTTCGCTAGTACCGCAAGTACCGTATCTTCCGACCATTTATTAGGATCAGGATCCAGACGTTCGCCTTGCTCCCTTAGCTGTTTAGCAAAAGAGCGCCCCAGGAACCCTTGCGGTCTCATATCAGACAACCACCATGGCAACGACTCATAGAACTTCCACTCTGACATAACCTTGCTGTTATCGTTATCCGAGCGAAAATATTCCACCAAATAACTATCATCCGGATATACGATATGTAACAGCGCTATTTTCTCCGCCTTTCCATTATCATTAACACGATAAATTGGCAGTACAGATTGTTCCGGAAGCATAGGCAAGGTACGTCGCAGTAGCCAGCGAGTAGCACGGCCTTCGCCTGCTTTTATCACCACTTGTGAACCCAATCGATTCAGCCGCCGAGTAACCGTTGTTGCATCAACCCGCAAACCTCGAGCAAGCTCAGCCGCCGACATCGGTCCAGACTTCAATGATAAAGTTATGTTATCGGCAACCTCAGTCATGGATTAAATAGCTCTCGTTATTACTAATAAAACAGTAAGAAAATCAAATTCCGCATAGATAATGCAGGTATAAAAATAATCATAAGACACTGTTATTAATGAATTATTTAATAAAATCTACAAGTTTTAGCAGGCTTGAATGCATTGATTTACAATGTTCGTTTAATTGTTATAGCAGATGCCAGTAAATTTGTCAGTATGTACTTGGATTGTCTTGTTTGAAGCTAGCCAAGTGAAATTGAATCAACGCTATCTCCCCCAGCCATCACAAGCGAATACGACCATCTTTTTGTGACTATAAATTCATCGAAAAAAATATTTTTTAGTAGCTTATTCAAGATATTATCCTTTTAAAACAACAACTTGGATAATTACAGAAGTATCGATAGACTAAATCCTGAGTTCAAAAACTGATTGAATTCTCAGCAAATTAGAGCCCGACCCGATTGACAAAATGAAAAAGGACTCACAATATGTTCATTGCAGTGCATAAAACGTGGCAAATTAACGATGCGTTCACGACTGCGTTCGATGATAAAGAGCTCATGCGCTTTAACTTTGTCGAACTCACAGTTAACGCAGAAAGATTTATTGTTGAACTAACTTTTGAAGAAAAAGATACGGATGCTGATACTGATGATGAGTATACAGTTACGAATCAGTATTTAGCTGTTACCTGGCGGGAAGCAGTTGAACTTACTAAAGTGGAAGGTGTTGTCAAAAAAAGGATATCGATCATCATTCCGCGTCACGCCAATCGTAAAGAGTATGATAAGTACGCGATTCAGGATATTGACGAGATTTTTCGTGTAGAAAACACCGAAAAAAACGGTGACTTCGGTATTCTATTTCGACTCGCAGACGAAACAGAGTACTTTGACTATCGTTGCGAACATTTTGAAAAATACAGAATTAAAGACTGCGTCTACAGCAATAAATAAGCAGCATTTATAACATTGGCACCAACAAGTGGTGACTTATACTGCCTAAAACTGTATCAACTCACCACTTAACCATGAAGAAAGAGCTACCAATTCAGAGATTAAATGAACTCTGTGTATTTCGCTGATTCGGAACAGCGATTCCGGACTTATCACGAAAATTGCGCAGAAACAGGTTTTTAACGCTTTTGTCACTGAGCTGATCACAAAATTTGGGCAGAAAAGCATTAAAGTGTGTTTTAGTAACCCAGCCGACCCAATGTTACAGCTTGCTACGGCAAAGGAGCGAGCCTGCTCTTTAACGTCAATTAGCTCCTTGAGGCGTCCAGATAACGACGGATCTCATACAGACCAACGAGCGAGCCTGAGAGCATGACATCTTTCGGTGAGTTCTCGCCAAAAGCTCGGTTGCAATTGTTGATCCATTCCTGTTTATGCGCGTCCTGTAAAAATAAAATTCGTAACGCTCCATGAATACCGAGGATCAATGAAACACGCGTGCGACGGTCTGTTGTCAGCTTGGATCGCATTCTGCCACTTTTCATCCGACGAAAGGTTGCTATAGGAATATCTCCCAATACAACGGCTTTCTCTGCGTCCGAAAATCCCCAAAAGTCCAGTATACGAACGGCAATGTTAAAAGCCACCTGGTCTTTCTCCACGGTTTTCCCTTCGTGATTTTCCCGAAACTGCGCGGGATCAAACGTTAATGCTTGTGCGTGCATGACTCAACACCTCTATCAAACGACAGTTAGAGTTTAACGCTATCAAATGATACTGCAAGTGCTCGTTATTTATTTTTCGATTTCGATACCGCCATGGTTAGCACTCTTTTTTGTGTAGTTCCAATGTAGTTGATTGCTAAAGACTAATTCGGATCCGCGCATGGTTGTGTCCTTAAAACCTGGATCGAGCCCAACAGAGAAACAGCTACTACTGTACGTATACACAGGTTGCCTCACCTATATGTAGGAACTATTATCGTATACACGGAAACAATACATACAATACAATACAATACAATGCCAAATAATAAACCCGCTATCGATGAGAAGATGTACGAGCGATATAAAGCAATCGAATACCTCGCTTTCTGGGAAGGCGGTGTTAATGCGTCTCGACTATCACGGTTATTTGGGGTGCAGGCTAATGTCATAAGCAAAGCGATTACAAATTATCGCAAACATTATCCTGATGCATTGGTGTATATGCCAAGCGATCCGGAGAAGCTGTTTGTCGCGACAGACGCATTTGAAACGCACTTCATTCGACCACAATGGGCGGACTACATTCAGTTTATACTCGCCGTTGGCTCTCATTATATTGAGGGGCTTTATGGATCTGATGCCTTCCATAATGCCGTTACACCGCTTGCGATGCCAAGTCCTGTTATTACACGAATGTTATTAAAAACCATCCGTAACAATGCAAAGGCCACCATCCTTTATAAAAGCCGTACGCACCCCCAAGGGCTGAAACGAGACATTATGCCACAGCAATTAAGCCATGATGGGTTGCGCTGGCACTGTCGAGCATACTGCTGCCGACGCGATCGTTTTTCCGATTTCAATCTCGGGCGTATCAGTGACATTGTTATGACTGAAAAAGGTGTCACTCTCCCAGCTATCGATACGTTGTGGCATCAGTACGCGCCCATTGAAATTGCACCACATCCGTCGCTTAATGAAACTGAGAAAATGCTGGTATTAAACGACTATGGTCAAACAGCGCCCTTTGTCATTAAAGCGCGCTGCGCCATGGTTGATTACACCCTGCAATATTACCGCCTGGGTCGTCACGGCATACAAAGCGATCCGCGTCAGCATCCATTAATTGTTGCCAATATTGAGGCACTGCGCCCCTACCTGTTTGAGCAGGCCAGCCAATGAACATTTATAAGTACCTACAGCAGATAAAAGCCGACAAACCAGTCAACGCGATACGGCTCGATGAGCTTTTACATCAACATGCTCTCTCTTTAGAGACGCTTGGGAAACCTTCATTTGTGAGCCGAAATACATATCTGATCGAGTCAGTTGATAACGCACTGCTGGCACAGTGGCTAGAGCGCTTCGCGCCGGCGACATCGCGTGTCGATGCCTCCCGGCGCGCAAAGGATTCACACCAACATCGTACCTCTGCAGCCTATTTTACGGCCAAATTACTGAGTGATCCGGATAATCATTTTGCCATTGCCTGTCGCATTAGTGGCGCCTCTACCGGACGAACAGTCATCCCCGCTGATGCTACGCTGGTATTAATTGAGAACAGTGAGTGCTATACCCAGCATGAACGCTTTTTACTAAACGTAGGCTTAGGGGACTTATCGTCCAACACGGTTATTTTGCTCTCCGGTGGTAATGCCATCACACATCCGGCCGCACTGACCTATTTATCTCAATTCCCGCGCATACATTACTGCCCGGATTACGACTTAGCTGGCATCGAAATATACGAAACCGCGAGCCAAACGCTAGCGCATAAGCTGCACTTTGTGATGCCCGATGACTTAGTCAGTTACGCACGTTACTGCAAAAAGCCAAAACACCAAGCCCATTATTTAAAGGCTATTGAAAAGGCCAGGTACCACAACTTTGACGCGATGGTTGAGTTATTAATTGCCGGTCAGGGCGTTTTAGAGCAAGAAGTCCTTATAGGAGAAGACAAGTGAATACGAGCACTACCAAGATCATCATCAAGCGTATCGTTGCTGTTGATTCATCATCCATGGCTTATGCTGAAGCGCTATTAAATGACAATATCTTGCTGATGGGGCTTGGTAATGTCGGTAAATCAAGTCTGGTCAATGCGGTACGCTTTTTCTTGTTACCGGATACCAACGTAAACCAGGCAAAAGATAAGTTTGCCTTTCGCTCTGGTGCAGACAGCGACGACAAAGAGAGTTACTACGACAAGGACGAACTCTATAATTACTACTTCCCGACCGTGCATTCGCGCCTCATTCTTGAGGTGGAGCATCAGCTTCTTGGTGGCGGGACGCAAAGTCACTGCCAAATCATCTCAAGAGGCGGGGATTACAAAATACAGCGTGTCTTTATCCCGGAGCCTTACGAAGCCATTGAGCATCTGTTCTGGCAAAAAGACGACGGCAACGGTACCCGACCGACAAGTCCGGTCGGCTCGGACCTGGTACCTCGACTGCGTGAAGTGAATAAAAATGCTAAGCAGTATTCACAGCGCGACCAGCTGATAGAAGCGCTCTATTCATTTAATGCCATGAACCCGGCAAGCACACCGTTTGCTATCTTTCCACTTAGTAATATCCGTGCGAATTCAGTCGACTCCGTCAGGGCGCTGGTCAAAATGCTGTTTAATCAAGATGCGGGCTCTCTTAGGCTAATGACAGCCACTGCTGTTGAGGCACAGGACGCATTTGATGAAACACTGGAAATCGATATCAACGAAATTATCGGCAAAAAGCATGAGCTGACTCAGCGCAAAGAGCAGTTAGTAAAATTACGTGCGCTTGAGCCTCAATTCACCGAGCTTCAGGAGCAGTTTTCGAGACTTCAGCAAAAAAGCGCCGCAACCTCACAATTTATAAGTCTGTATCAAAATACGACGGTGCATTGTCAATCGCTTGAGGAGCAAGCTGACGCCATTGGTCGTCGCGTTGAAACCTTGAGACAAAAATGCAAGACGCTAAGCCAACAGAAGCAAAATGCCTTAACTGATATGCAGGTTAGTCAGAAACAAGTCAATCGATTAAATAAAGAGATTGAACAGAAAACGGCAATAAAAAACCAATGCGATCAGATCATCGCATCGTATCCCGATGAGGGTATATCGTTCGTCCTAGGCTCACTCGAAGATTACCTAGAGGAAAAACAAAGCGACTATAAGAACCGTACAGAGCAAAATACCCGGGAGCGACGCATTACAGAACTTGAGGAGCTCATTAAAGGCAAAGAGCAAGAGCTAAAAAAAGCAGAGGCTAAAATCCGGGACAAATCAAAAAGCCTGCATGCCCAGCTGCCGGAGCCGCTTTACAACAAGCTGTATTCAGTCAATAGCGATCTTGCAAAAGCGAATCCTGGTCGCGATTTAACCACCGATGAATTGTCGCAAATTAACCAATTTTGCGAGCTTTTAATAGAGCGCGGCGGATCACTTGATTTTTTTGATGAGTCAATTCCGCTGCTCAGTGAGCCCTATCAGCCCATCACAGAAAAAGATATCACGGGTATTGAGAGTGAACTGTTCGATTTAAAAGAAGAGCTCAAGGAATTAAAAGAGCTCAACACCAACGCAGTCAATAGCACGCACAAGGTTGAAGTGCTAACCCGAGAAATTAAAAGCGCCGAATCTGACATTGAAAAAATCGAGGGTTATACCGCGACTTGCCAGAGAATCATTTCAGCAACCGCTGATCATGAACAAGAGCTCAAAGACCGGGATGAGTATGCTGAATTACACCAGGAGCTAGAGACGGCTTACGAGCGAGATAATAGTGAACTGACCCGTTTACGCAGTGAGTTATCAGCAACGCAAGATAAGGCTAGAGCGCTGAGTATGATGCTATCCCAGTATCATAACGCGATCTGTCGCTTCCCGGCTACGAAAACGCGCCTCGATGCGGTATTAGAAGGCGATGAAGAGGCCCCTGCCGGCGACAAAGTCGGTGATGAGGAAAGCTTTCAACGAACAATAAATGCACTGCAAGACGCTGAAAAAGCCAAATACGAAATCAAACAGAAACTTGTCGAGTTGATCAAAGACGGCCTGATAAGTGACGACTATCAACTGCTTGAGCGTGACAATGGCGATGATGCCGTCGTTAATACATTTAATATGCTGGCCCAAAAGTTTGAGCTGCTATCATACAACAGCGATGTATTGGCGCAGGATACTCGTCGTCATAATGAGCATATTAGAAACCGCCTGGAGCGGCTCAGTAAAACCAAAGACAAGATTGAAACCACCGTTTCCCGGATAAACCGGGATATTGAAGGCGCCTCAATGAACGACATTGAAGAAGCCCGGCTTGTTGTTGAATTAGAGCCCCTTTTCAATAGCCTGGTTGATAGTTGGCGTAATTTCGACTCGCTCAATACCGAAAATACGTTACCGTTTGAGTGGTATAGCATGCTGCAAAAATTCGTTGATAGTAAAGCCGTCAATGACGATGATGGCAAATTGCGGCTTAATCACCTCATTCAAGGCACCCGATATGAAACGCGCAAAGCGGGCGCCTCGTGGGATAGCAAAAAACAATCAACATCGACTCACATGCTGATTAATACGCACTTTTGCGACATCTTCCTTGATAAGCTGGCCAGTCAATCTGCGCATATTGCCTTCCCGCTGATCGTGGATGAAATTGGCAGCATTGATACAACGCAGATCCCTGAGCTCATCGCCACATTGAACAACAAAGGCCATTACCTTATCGGCGTGACCGTGGACGGGAAGAGCGGTGCCGTATTCGAAGCCATTGGGAGCTATCAGGTGTTCACCCGCGACAATCTAACCACACACCCATACAGCAAAGAGCGGCGTAATACCGCTATTCCGAGGTTTCGAGAATATTTGAACGTCGAGCATCCGGATACACCACCTTCTCAATCATCGCTTGAGGTGTGAGTTATGGCGGACTTGATACAAAAACGCTTCAGTACAATCGAAACCATATTAAAAATGCTCAATCATCGTGAGCTTATGTTTCGTGCTATTGAAACGTCCGATAAGCGTCAGGGCAATGCCGTGATTGAGGCGGAATTCTTTTATCTGGTAGCTGAATATAAAAAAGGTTTGTCAGCAGAGAAGCAAAAAGAGGTAACCACCGTTTTTGACTATAAAAATTTATTGTCTGCCAAGGTGCTTGATGATCGACGCGCCACAGACGGCGTGACAAAGTTATGGTTTAACTCGGTTATCATTGATTTATTCCGCCTGTGCAAAATCAGCCTATATCGCCCGTTGAACAAAACCTCACTACTGTCAGCCATGACGCCGATATGGTCCATATTGTCGGATATTAATGAGAAGCAGCTCTCACTTATCCCGGGAACTGAAGAATACGACGAATGGACCGACACATTGAATGCCCACATCACGGGATTACTCGGGCGAATAAAAGCCAACATTACGAAGCTGGAGCAGATTGGCGAACAATTCCAGGAGGATATCGCAGAAGAAGGTGAGCGCGAGCTACCTGATGCTATGAAGCTTAAATTTGAGCACGCCTCGAAACTCTATCGTCACGAAGTGCAGCCGCTCAGTTCATTTTTGGATAAAGACACGCGCTACGAAAAAGGTGATGGTATTTTGCTGACCATTGATGCGTTAAAAAATGTCTTTGTCCGCAATGGCGACCTGGAGTACCAGGCGCTTATGACGAACTACTATCTGCAATACCTGGATTTATTCGAGCCAATAAAAGCGGTCGCCGACAATATCAGTATTTATCTGAGAAAGACCAAAGAAGCGATTGCACAGCACAACGCCATTGAGTCCGCCTATGTCATCATCAAGCAAGCTTATAATAAGACATTAAGTGCTGATCGCCGACTCAAAAATATCAAGTTGTCGGATCTGCAGGATTTAGCGCCGGAGCGAACACTGGGCAAAATCAAACGCCCTGCCCCTATACAGATTGATAAGAAACCGGCCTTTTTAAGTAACGTGTTTAATGAGCTGGCACGCCGGACCCTACAAAACGCCCATAGTATCGACGATAAATTGGTGTTTGAGGACGTTATTCAAAAAGACAGCGCTGTTGCCATCCGGCACTCAATTCGTCTGAATCGCTGGGTTACATCGCATTCATGGCCGGAGAATGTTGATTTTATCGCACATGCTTATGAACAGCTCAAAAACACGTTTGAGGGATTCAAAGTACCTGATTTACTGGAAATAAGCAGCACACTGGTCACCTCCAAACAGTATACGATTAAAGCACTTCCGGCATTCAAGCAGATCCGTGAAGAAGATCCTGATACCGGGGTTGTTACTGAAATGGGTTACTGCGTTCGTCACATTACCGCCACCGGACAACATTCAGAGGGTTCTGATGGAAATCAATAATACATTCTCACAAACATCACCTAATCTTTCACGCGCTATTTATCAAATGTTCGCTGAAGGCGGGATCATTAACAAACACGAATACGTGCAGTCCGTTGCCGATTTTAAAGAATCTTCCATGTATCAAGAGTTGGTAACCAATCATAGTCACTATGAAGCACTGTATTGGCAATTGGGGTATGTCCTCGCGCATGATGGTGAAGGCGAGTTTTTCCACATTAAATCAAAAATTAAAGACGAAGAAGACGACGAATTTAATGAGGCCGCCTTAAAAATTATGGCGGTATTAACATTGTTTGCGCGTATAGCAACACAACGTGGGCAGCCTCTCCACCTGCTCGGCGAACCGGCTCAGGGGTTAACGGTAGCTGACATTGATATGCTTGATAGTGACGAGGATCTGCAACAAGTATTACGCGCATTAAAGTTCAAGGATAAGTCTAACGTTATCAGCACGCTAAAACGGTGTGGGTTTATCTTTCAGGTGAGTTCGACAAAGTACGTCTTAAGTAAAGGCGCGGTGTCAATGATAGACGCCATTATAGAGCATCAACGGAACGTGAGTGGGGATACGCAGCCTATATAAGAGTGACACGTTTTTGGGAGATGGCAGACAAAACCTTTCGCCAGAGCGATAAATCAGCTTGCCAATAACTCTTCAAGTCGATGAAGTTGCCATTGATAGTTCTCTGGATTGTCTTCTTTGAATTTCGCCAAGTTGAACAGCTTCCACTTAACGGATGGAAAGTGCTGATAGTCGTATACAGACCAGTCAGGCTGTAGTCCATTAAAGCTTAACAAAAACTGCTTATCCGGCTCGTTCAAATTTTTCCTTATCGTATCTATGAGCATGTCTCTGGTGACTTCATAGTCGGCATAATTGAAAGCAAGATCACTCATCCCCTCGAACTGGTTTTCAAAGGCTGCTTGCTGGTCAAGTAAGTTGGGTCCGAGCATTTCATGGGTGGGTCGGTCGCTGCTGATGAGAGCGAAAATAAAGCCACGTTTTATTTCCTCAGTAAAGCCAATATTTTCCAATAACAGTTTCGTATCGAAAAGGTCTCTTGGGTGCTGCCGGTCAAGAGCGGCACAGAGTTTACCGCCATAAAGCTGACCAAGGGGGACTATCGGCATGGCACAGAATACGTCGTATTGCTCTTGCGCAGATGAGCACAGTGCCGTTTTGGTTGCAGGCCCTAGTAAGCCACGGCCAACCATATTCACTTCAACCTTAATTTGCACACCTTGCTGACTGATCTGAAGTTTACAAACCTTCGGTTTATTCTGAATGCGTATGGACGCACTTAGTTTTTCAATGCGCTCTTTTGTGCGCAAAAGTGCGGCATTGATGGCATCCAGCGTTTCAAGCCGATCAGCTATTTCGACGTAAGTTAAGTCGATGTCTACGGACAATCTTGGCATGTCCTGCAGAAACAAATTGATAGCCGTACCGCCATGCATCGCAAAGCACTCCTCCTTAGCAACCTCCGGCAATACATCCAGAAGCAGCTTCACCTGCCTTCTATAAGCTTCATTCATGCCATAGCTTCCAATGCTTTCGGTACCGTTATTTGGTACTTCGCGACATAAATGCCATCAGCTACTATCGAACGCTTACCGGAGCCCAGGTCCACGTTGTCTAAATTGAGGTAACGCACCCAGTCGTGATTCGCTTTGTCAGCCATATAAAGAAATAGGCGTTTAACCTTGATTGATTTGCAGGCCTCAAGCAGTTTTTGCACGGATGCCGGTCGTAGGTTGTTCAGCCCCTCCATTAACTCGAAGACCTCCGATAATGATTGTGACTTTGGTGCGAGGTATAAACATTCCATGATTGCGCGTGCAGGGTCGGATACCTTCACTGTAAATTGCTTGTGCGATAGTTCGAGCAAACCAAGCTCCGGCGGTAGGAAATTGGTGAGCGCGCACTTTAGCGAAAGACCCCAGTCTCGTTTCTTAAACCAAAGCGGTAAATGCTCACCCTGGTTGCCAAACAGTTGCGCATGTTTTGGAGAGAGCTCTAAGTAGTGTGATTTGCCCTGCAATGCTAATGCAGTCTTACCCCCTGGATGGACGGATAGACCCAGTTGGGTTTGCAGTGCATATACAGCCCCCAGATAATCGACCTGGTCGCCGAAACGGATTAATGCACCCGTACCGACAGATTCAAACCACTGGCTGCTCTTATAACGCTTTTGCAGGTCGTTGCTGTAACCATTATTAGCAAGCCAGGCAGAGCAAAGCACAACCCCGGCGGGCTGGGCTCTGAGTAGCTTGTTTAATTTAGATGGTGAATCGGTACTCATAGTGCCAATCTACTATAATTTATAAACCAAATTAGCCGTTAGTTTATATTATTTTATATTTCGGCGCTATTAGTACCTAAATAAGTTGAAGTTTAAACTGCGGAGCTGGTTGGAGATTGATACTCAACCAAAGAAACAAGCATACCGATCTTCTTTAACGAGCTCTAGGAAATCACTAAGTCGCTTCACTTTAGGCTTTGGCTCATAAGCATGCCATTTCAAATCAGCGCGTTGCCAATAAACTTTCCAGCAATTTTGCGTTTTTACGTAGGTTGTTTTTGCCACCGGCAGTTCCATGGTTTCGGAAGGATTTTGCCATTGCGGTCTGATTTCGAAAATTTCAATACTCTGATTTTCAATTCGGTAACCAAGGTCAAGCTCTGGTCGTATGTGCATCGGCGGTCTTCGTACCGCCATGAACGCTTCAAGTTCTTTCTCACATTTCTTAATTTCGAATTCACTGAGGGCCATAGCAGATTACCTAATACGCGAAAAAGAGGCAGGATTTTAACCCAAGATGTGGCCTGTTGTGAATCAAACTGGGTTTGATTCAGTTCCGTCCTTTTCAATGAGGCAATACGAACCGGCCAAGGTAATTGTCTCTCAATACAGGTAGATTGGATTAATTGAAAGGTTGTATGCCTACCTTTAGGTCTACAAATTATTACTTAAAAAGTAACTTTATGTAGACCTATTGCTTGCCGTAATCTAATCAATGGTCTACACTGAATTACCTAATTGGTTATTTAGTGTAGACCTATGACTAAGTCTGATAAGCTATTAAACGCATTGGCTAAAGCGGTTAGTGCCGGCGGTGGCGTTCACAGTGCAAATGAGCTTGCTTTTATGTTGGGCGTGCCTTGTGACCCGGCTTTTAGAAAGTTCCTCGCTGATAGCGTAAAGAAGGGCTTGCTAAGACGCGTCGTAAGAGGCTTTTATGAAAGTAAGATCACACCGCCAGAGCCAGAAACAGCCATTTATAAGATCATTAAAAAGTTGCGTAGTGGCGTATTGAATTACATCAGCCTAGAAAGTCAGCTTAGTTACACCGGCGATATTTCGCAAGTTGTGATGGGTAGAGTCACCGTTGTTACTAAAGGTCGAAGTGGTTGTTTTGACACGCCTTATGGTGTGATCGAATTTACCCACACTAAGAAGCCAGTCGAGCAAATCGCCCCTCAATTGTACTATGACCCCGAAATTAAAATGTACCGCGCATACAAAGAACAAGCGCTCGCAGATCTTAAGCACTGCCGCCGTAATCTGCATATGCTGGAGAGCTAAGTATGTGGGAGTGTGTAGGAGATAGAGTATGCTGAAGCAACAAATCCGCCAAATCGTACAGTCAAATCCTGACTATGCGGCAATCACGCCCGCGATAGAAAAAGAGATCTTGCATCATGACATTATGGATGTGCTGATCAAGCAAGGTGTTATGCAGCGATTAACCTTTATTGGCGGCACCTCATTACGCATGTGTCACAACAGCAGTAGGTTGTCAGAAGATCTTGATTTCAATGGCGGTCATGACTTCAAACCATCTGAGTTTGAGGGGTTGGGATCCGAGATACAGACTTATATTCAAAATAAGTATGAAACTGAAGTTTGGGTAAACAAGCCCGCTGGCGAGCAGCAAGGGGATACCGTTTCGTGGAAGATTAGTATCGTTAAAGAGCCTAATCGTCCTGATTTACCAAGACAAAAAATGCATATTGACGTCTGTTCAATACCTTCATTCGATATCGAAAAGCGTCCGCTAATCAATCATTACGATATTGTTGTGCCGACTGAAGGGATCCTGGTTCCTGTACAGTCATTAAAAGAAACACTGGCCGATAAGCTAATTGCGTTAGCGTATCGGTCAAGACGTATTAAACCTCGTGATATCTGGGATATTGTTTGGATTAAACAACGTGGGATTGATTTATCCAAGGTATTGGTTGAGAAAAAACTCTCCGCGAGACATAAGCAACCAGATGACTTTCGACAGGCGCTGTCTACTGCGTTAGACAAGCTAATATCGGAAGAGGGGATACACGATGACTTTAGTATGGAAATAAGCCGTTTTATCCCTAAACAGATTAAAGAGAGAACGTTAGATAACCCAGACTACTGGCCATACGTTCAGGGTGAGGTAAATGCCATCGCATCTGAGTTACTCAATGGTGGGACATCAAAAAATCCATTTGATATGGGTTAGTTCCGAATATTCGAGTTTTAGAAAGCGGCTCGATTGTCAATGGACATTAATGTTGAGTATGCCACCATAATTGTCACTCAATAGTTCACTATAGAAAACTTAATTAGTATATTTTGCAATAAAAGTTCACTAAAGCGTTATTAATTTTATAAAAGTATGCTAAATTAAACAAATTATCATTCAGATATTAAAAAGTTCACTAAAAAGAACTATCATTGGTGAAACACATGAAAAGTCACATCACAGAGTTAAAGCAGCAAGTTCATGCGCTTCTGCGTGAGATCGAGCGACTAGAAGCAAAAGAGCTTGACGAAAAAGACGTCTTTCCGCTCGCAGAGCTAAAGGAGCGTGTGACTCAATACGTGAAAGAAAACGATATTACCATCGACACCTTTTGCGACCTAGCGATGATCAGCAAGACAACACTCTATGCTGCATTTACTTCGCCAGCCTCAGCGAAATGCTCAACGATTGAGTCCATTATCGCTGTGTTTGGTAACTATACACTGTATGTTGGACGCACCGATGCACGTTAATCGTATCGCGACCGTATTCGTCAATGGTGTGAAGGCGGGCATACTCACCGAATATCGCGCGTCGCAGGATTTATCTGCTCGTGAGTCATATAAATTTGCGTATGCAGCAGACTACCTAGAAAACGGCTCGCCAATTGGTCATCATCTTCCGCTTACAAAGACCCAGTATGAGTTTGATGCTTTACCGCCCTTCTTTACCAATTTGCTCTCAGAAGGATGGTTAAGAACCCACCAAGCGCAGAAGGCGCGACTTGATAAAAGCGATGAGTTTGGTTTGTTGTGCGCCAACGGCGAAGAGCTGATTGGCGCTATTTCTGTAGTAGCCGATGAAGTTGACGATTTACCAGGCCAGCGCTCTGTTCAAATACCAATTCCTAAGCCCAGTATTTTGAAAGACAAAGGCGTCAGCATTGTTGGCACATCACGCTCATTCAATGACTATGCTGTTGACCATGCAAACGGCCATTCCATATCGGGTGTGCAGCGCAAACTGATGATGAAGTTGGAAAGTAATCAACTCGTGCCAACGACTCGCGGCGGACAATACATTGTAAAGCCTGCACCGGAAGGTGTACCGCATTGCCCCGAGAATGAGTTTTTTGTTATGAGCTTAGCCAACAAGGTTGGATTCAAAACCGCTGAATGTGGCCTTGTCCCCTTTGAAGACGGAGAATTCGCTTATGTGACCAAGCGTTTCGACATTCTCAGCAAGCATGAGCGATACTTTGTCGAAGACGGCGCGTCATTATGTTCGGTCCACCCAAAACATAAGGACAGCGACGCATTAAGTTATGAAACCGTTTTAAAAAGACTCAGCGAGGCCGCAGGAAACAGTAAAGCAGTGACGCTCAACCTATTCTTACACGTCGTTTTTTCATATCTTGTTGCGAACAACGATTTACACTTGAAGAATTTTTCCTTAATGCGTAAGCCGTCTGGGAAAGACTCGACGATGGATATGTTAGCCCCCATTTACGACGTCCTTAGCTTAGCGCCCTATCCCGTATTTGACCACGCCTGCTTCACGTCGATTGGTGTTCTCGCAACAGAAGAGGGAGACGACGGCTATTTCAGTGACGCTTACGAGCAGTTTGGTTTTTATACCCAAAGTGACTTCGTGCAGCTTGGGGTGAACGTAGGCTTGCCGAAAGCTTTGGTGGAAAAACAACTAAAGCAACTCATCGGCAAGCTATTCAAGGTGCTCGACAGTGGTTTTCGAACGCCACTACCCGACGATATGTACGAAATCATAACAGATCGTATTCGTGAGCGCGGTCGCGCATTAGAGCTGACTTTGCGTTAGGCACCAGATGAACTAACCAGCTACGCAAGAGAGAGAAATGCCGATTCACAGCCTAAAATCTTCATGCAGTTTCGACCAATGATGTCTTAGCACTTGCTTGTGCTCTCGATGCATCGGCAATTCGGTTAATAATTTAGGCCAAATAGACCGAGCTTTATCTAATGTATCCGTTATGTGTACTTTGACGGCCTGCCACGGAAAACCAACACGATTAGCCCAAATTTCGAACGATGCCATGCTCACGTCATACCAATTTTTGTTTTTGGCCATATTTAACGCGAATTCCTTCTCGCCTTTGACGTAAGGTATTGTTGAAACTATATCATAGGCAGGAGATAACATGGGCCGCTGAGGGTTGGAATATATCACCGACCAGTTCTTAAGGTGTGCATCACCATTGGCAAGTAATATATTCACAAGTATGCGCCTAGCCAGTTGCTGGACGTCTTTTAAGGCTTGATGGCTGTAGGAATAGAGCGCATCCGCAATCTGTTCATAGTTGTACTTTTCATATTTTGCATAGGAGTATACTTGGAATATTTGAGCGAAATCTTCAGTGTGCACTCGTTTCCCATTGTCCCTATCAAATCGCTTGATTGCGTATGCGTATTGTTCGTTCGGCAATTGAATATTCGGTAGATTATCCAGATTAGATAATTCAACCAATTTTATCTCTGGAATATCAACGCCTGCAGCCTCTGCAAGACGCATAGCCGAGAACTCATTAAAAGGCACAAACTGATGCACAGTGGATGGTGTTTTAATGATCCAGCTGTCATCATTAGCATCAGTGCCGATATTGAATCTGCCATCTTTGTTGCGAACTGAAGAGAATTTCATTTGTACGCCGGCAAGGGAAAACTTGTTTTGTTGGGTGGCGACATCAATTTGTATAGCTTCAACTTGTTCACGATGATCAAGCGCCCAAACTGGGAGCTGACCTGCAATTATCGGAGATGCAATAAGACCTCCCGGCAAACTCCGGCCCATATGCGCCATTAGCGGGAATTCATTGTCCTCATGCACTTTAAGCGACTGTGCCATCCAGTGTCTTAATGCCCCTTCGGGCAGAAGATTGGATAATACCGGCGGCAAACGTTGCGAACTGATAACTGGTTTACCAAGAGCCTGTTCATTCACCAATTGGGACATCGTAAATGTGTTGCGTTTCTTTGCAGGCAACGCCAAATAATCAGGCGAAAAGACTAAAATGTTCTTACCGCCCGAATAATGAGATATGACACCAATCTCCTGGTTATTAATACTGAGACTGAGGCCTTCGACGCACTCTATGCGTTTCGTCTTCATCTTACCTAGTCCTCAAGATGTTTGTGTCTGCTAGCCCAAATACTCTCTGTCTCTGAGTTTGCTGGAGTTGTACTTTTGCCATCAATATCTGACGGATCTACAACCGCTAGTTGCAAATCTAAGCCAGCAAGAATGCGCAATAGCGTTGAGACTTTTAAATCCTGCCCAGACTCCACCCGTTGATACTGTTGCTGCGACATTCCTATAAGCATGCGCATGTCTTTTTGTGACAACTTTCTTTTCTTGCGCTCTCTAACTAATCGTTCGCTCAGTTCATTTAATGTCTTCATAACACAATCCAAAAATTGTTTTCATTATTTAATACAACTTATACGCTGTATAGAAACAAAAAACAATCATTTTGTTGTTATTTAGATTTAACACAACTCTGGTGATGTATTTAGCAGCAATTACGGTGGCCGGTCCGGCCAAGATAATTGTCGCTAAGATGATTTCGGTTTAATCCGATCACCGCTTTCGGTCTACCCGAACAATTCTTGGCGGGTCAATTTTGTCACTGTGACTACTCACCGCACTGCCGCGACCCATGTATTAATACGATCGGCGTATCGTCAATGGCTTCGATTAGATTTTGCTTTGTATTTCGTGGAAATAAGTTATCGGCCATCTAATGAATCCTTCGCTAAAATTTTCTCCAATTGCAATCCAACCTGCGTCCATTTGAAAGCAAATGCCCGTCTAATTGAAAGTGTCAATGTGCAGATTGTTTTTCAATTGTGTGATTTGGTGGCTCCGAAGGACCGATTTGTAGATAAGCGGAACGATGCTCTCTTTGGATTTCCCAGACTTTACTAGACACTTTTAACTCTTTAAAACCCCGGTAGCCTTATACGCTCGCTTTGCGGCGTTAGTCGTCCTCGTTGTCCGGTTCGTCTCCGTATAAGGCCTCGAGCTTTTTTGACAGCACCAACAGGGCGCTCGTTTCAGCTAACGCTTTAGTCTTTGCGACGAACCTCGGCCTTAAGCTTTTTAATTTCTTTGGTCGTTTTTTTGCGCTCCTGCTTGACCTGCCGATCACTGTCAGCAGTGCGACCAAAGCCCTGCAGGCAATCCGTACGCCACTGTTTGACCTGCTCGGTAAATAAGCCTTTTTCACGACAATACGCCGACAGCTCAGCTTCAGATAAGCCGGCGGTTTCGATAACGATGGCTAACTTGTCTTCAGCGGACCATTGGTCAGCCTGTTTTTGATGTCCGGGCCGACGCCGAAATCAATGTGCGGATGATACCGAAATGCTTGTCCGGCTTAGGCCGAAATCACTGCCCGGATGACCCCGAAATGCGCACTTTACTACCCCTTGTAATAATCACTAGTGAGTTCATCAGTCTATATTTGAAATTGCTTGAGAGAAAATTGCTTCAAGCAGAGACAGATCACAATTAACGCCCGCAACATTTGCATCTATCCAGTGGTCCTGCGATATATTAGGCCAAGACAGGTCGTAGCCCAATACGAATAGCATTTCCTCAAAAAAGAGCCGCTGGACTCGACCATTTCCTTCTCTAAAAGGATGAAGCAAATTAATCTCACAGAATAAGTCAGCAACACCAATTATTAACTCTTTTTCTGTTTGCAAGTGTTCGAGTGAAGGAACTTTTTCAAGTAGTTTGTTCGACTCTGGTTCAATACGTGGCCATGTGCAGAATCGCGTCGTACCTTTTGAAATATCAACATCTCTCAATTCGCCCGCCCATTCGTAAACGTCTTGAAATAGGTGATGGTGTAGCTGCTTAAGGTGAGGTAACGTGAAATCGGAGAGTGTTAGGTGTGGCGCAATATAATCCTTGGCGCGAGCGGCACTGAATGAGGCTTCAGCTTCTTCTAGCTCGCTTGGCTCTCGAATATCAAGAAGGTTCTTGAGAACATCTGAGTTGGGGTAACAATATCTGTCTTGAGCTACCCCGTACTTATCTCGCATACTTTTGCTTTAATTCAGCAACAGTCAGATGCCTATTCGCTTCTTTAAGTTTCAACCCTTCGTAGCTTAGGCTTGTCTCGAAGTTTTTCATATTCGGCGTGAACCGAGCCTTACGAGTTTTGCTCGTCTTTAAAATAGCATTTGTCATGGATTGTACCCTCCTAACACTATAAATCTTACCATACCAGACAAAAAATAGCCATGTGGACTCGCGTGAACGATCGCTTATTGCCTACGAGCTCCATGGGCATTGAGATGTATAATCTGGTTATAACGCTTTATAATGATGACACTCTTTCACGAGGTGGCTCGGACGGAGATCAACGTCCGACTCTACGCACATTTACTCTTGAAAACCCTTGTTTTCAAGAGTAAATACAAAACCAAAGCAATCCAAGCTGATGATTGGACTTCTATTTCCTATTTATAAAAAATGACTATTCAGGACTGAGCGTAGGTTCGGACACACAAAATGACTCAACGTAAGTTATTCATACTTCAATATTTCAGTCAGTCTTTGCTCATCGTCATTAGCTCGTAACCAATTCAAAGCTTCGTCTTGCGACTCACAAAAGGTAGCTTTACACTCCGGTTCCCAATCCCGATAATTTGTGAAAAAACGTTTTTCAACAACAAACTTGTTATCATCAGTTTTGTATATTGTTGCGGAATGAAAGAGATCTGTGTCCGGTACTGTCGCCGTATCGTAAAACTTAACCGAAACCACATCACCAGTTTTCGCAATCACTTCCCCCCTGAACTTAAGAGCGTCACCCTCTGTCGTTTTAATTCGTATAGCTTTCATACGCTCCCCTCTCAATTATTTATAGTAACGGTTATGCTTGGATAACCAGTTAACAGCGTATTTACAAGTTTTTTTCACCGAGATCGCTGTCTAAACCAACGATTGAAGCTTAGTAAACAGAGACCATGCTAGTCACCCTACCGCTCGCGCTGGTTTTGTCATCCCTGAAATGAAAAAACCGACCTAAAACCGGTTTTCCCGCCCATATCCAGGGGTCTGCATGTCGCCACGCGTGGATGATGGGTAAGTGGTTTTTCTATTATAAAAACTACTTTAATGTTTACAAGCAGATTTCATAATCAGGCGAGTTTCATTGGGAGTCCTATGTAGCGTCAATTACCTTGGCCGGTTTTCCGGCAATTATCCTGGCCGGTTGATACCGATTTTTAACTACCGTTGCTCATTGCCACTTTGCGACGGTAACTTTCACCTTCACAATGAAGGATTGTCGCATGATGCACCAGCCGATCGATGGCGGCTATGGTCATCGTTGAGTCGTCGAACAGTTCATCCCATTGCTCGAACGACTTATTTGATGTGATGATCATGCTATGCCTTTCGTATCGATGCGCGATTAGCTCGAACAGCACACTGGTCTCCTGCTCGGTTTTGCGAACGTAACCTACGTCGTCCACGATAAGCAGATTGTATTTATCCAGTTTCAGTAGCTCATCCTGCAATCGAAGATGCTGTTTCGCTTGTTGTAGCTGTTGCACGATGGCTGACGCCGCGATGAACTTAACCTTATACCCCTGCTCGATAAGCCCGTAACCGATGCCACTGGCGATATGGGTTTTACCCAGTCCGCTGGCTCCGAACAGTAAGACGTTAGAGCCGAGTTTTAACCAACCGGGTTGGTTAACCAGATCGATGATTTGGTGTTTTGAGATACCGTCGACCAGATTAAAGTCGAAGTTGCCAAGGTTTTTTCCAGCCGGCAACTTGGCGTCTTTCAGCAACCGCTGTAAGCGTTTATCTTCGCGGTTTGCCAGCTCGATATGACAGAGCTCCGATAAGTACTGCTGAGGGCTCCACTGTTCTTTGATGGCTTTATTGCCCAGCGCGTCCCATTCTTTAACCATGGTGGCGAGCTTTAACTGCTTGAGCATGAGTGATAGTGAAGCCGTTGCGTTATCCATGCAGGCCTCCCGGTATCATGCTGGCATAAGAGCTTAAGCTGTGTTGCTTGATGGTAAGTGATGGTGCTTTCGGCTCGATAACTAAAAAGCGCTCTTCGCATTCCCGGATGGCCGGTAATTGTCGCTGGGTAATTGACGCAGCAATAAATCGTCCTAATTGACGCTCACAACCGCTTTGTTTGGCTAAATGAAGCAGTTTTACCATGTAATAGCGGCTTTATCGGCCGTTAGCGTGTCGTCGACATACTCCCAGATGGTCTTGTAATTGTCGTCCGGTAATAGGTCATCGCGCAACTGTGAGTGGCGGAACGCACGCGGTTTCTTAACCAGTGCATCAATAACATGCCGGTAATTGACGCTGCGGGCGCGACCACCTTTGTCGGCATAGACTCGCTCAAGCTCCATCACGAAGTCGGTGCCGTAAAATAGGGCTAACCGGTCATCATAAAGCCGTACCAGCAATCGACTGTCAATAAGCCTTGATGGCACCGTGTAGGTGACGCGCTTGAGGCAAATCGTGCTTGTCCGCGACACCGTGACATAATGCTCGGTGTAATTGACGCTCATTGCCCGGGGCAGCGGCTGTAATTGCCGCTGCTCGAGTTGGTATTTGTCGCTGACGCGACGATTACGCCGTGCTACCACACTGGCGACAAAGGATTCATACGCATTGCGGCTGTCGAAGTCGTAACTACCGCGGATTTTTAGTGCTTGCTCGACTTGGGACTTGGTGTGCCCGTGCGGACTTTCGATAGCACCGTTCTCATGAGCAACACCCGGATTATTGCGTGTTGCTTTAAAACCGTAATGCTTCACAAGGTCGTTGAAGCGCTCGGTTAAGTCATCAGCCGATGAGTGGTTTTTATAAGCGGCACTCAGGCTGTCGGTACGGACTTCCCGAGGCACTCCCCCGGCGGCGTGTAGCGCATTTTGTAATCCGTCAGAGAAAGCCGCAAAGCTTTCACCACCGTAGATGACCTGCACAAACGCCCAGCCGCTGGCCGGCATCCGGTAATGAAACAGCATGTGCTTTAATGGCTCACCGGCAATGGTGACCGGCGATTTCACATGAGTAAAATCGGTAATACCGAGCGCACCATATTCATGCGTTTGTATAAACACAACGTCTTTAGCTGGCCCGTGTAACGATCGCCATTTACGGATGCGGCGCTCAAGTGTACGACGCGAGCCGGGACTGAATTTATCAGTGTGATATTCGCAAAGGTGATCAAAAACGCCCACTGGCGTAATGTCATTATCCTGCTTGAGTATGGGAACAACAACGCTATCCCATACCGCTTCAAGTGGATCTTTGCGGGTGCGCCACTGGCGCTTACCGTCGTTCGTTTGTTGATTGGCTTTATCAAGGCGCCGGGCTGATCGCTCTGAAATGCCTGCCTTAGCAGCAGCGACAACTTGGCTATTTCGTGTTCTGTGTTTCATATAGATCATGACCTGTTGATCCGTGATTCGTGTTCCCGGCACAGTGAACTCCCTCCGTTCTGCTGTGCCGAACCTTATCAGATCAACCGGCCAAGATAATTGCCGCTAGACCGGCCACCGTAATTGTCGCTCAATAGTTTAATAAAATCTATGTAAACATTAGAGTTTTTGGGCGGATCAAAAAAGTCGACTACATGTTTTGTAAGTTCAAAGAACGAGGGCATGCCGGAATTAATAGAAACACCAGCACCACAAAGAAAGACAACTCGACCCCTATCCCTCTTAGTTAAAAGGCTATCTGGAATATTAGGGCCGTCAGAATAAAAACGCATTAAGAAGCTCCCAGTTAGGAACTATTTAAACTAAACCAAATGTTTAAAGTGCTCAACCACTAAGTACTCCCTCGACTGCTCCGTATATAAATTGAAGAGAAAAACAGAGCGACACAAGGTTCGCGAGCACAACCTTGTGACGAAGCGCATTAGGGACGTATTAAAACAAATAGACGTCCCGGTGCTTTACCACTGCAGTTACCCGTGCGGAAGGGGGCAGATGTATTGTCGTTAAGAACGGAGGGAGGCCAAGTATAACCTCCCCTACGTTGCTTGGTGCCTTATGCTGGCGCTTTATTTTTTGTCTTTACTTCCGACTGGTTGTGAACGCAGGGCGTCCTCGCCGGTATAGTGTTGAATCTTCCTTACACAGATAGCTGTAGTGACGAAAGGCATCTCTCATATCTTGGTTAGTAGAGTTAAATGGACCTTTCAGGCGACGGAATGAAGGTGTAGAACCATGTATAAGACACTCAGTCGTATTTTCACTAACGTTGGCGATACTGAACCAAGAACTCCGGATGATCTTGGTAAGTTCTGAGTCATCGTCTGGACCCATGTGTCCAACTTGTCTGAATACATCGTTATTTACGAAAAGAACAACGTGGTAATGCTCGTAGGGGGATTCCACGCGTTGCTCGGTTTTTTGGGCATAGCGAACAGTGCATTGGTGTACATAAGGCTTAAGTTTCAGCTCTTTTTCATATTTAGCTTTAACCTTTCTATTAACAGCCTTGAATAAACGCTCCATTGGAGGAACAGGATGTAAAGGAATCCCCGCTACTGGCACCTTCAAGTCAAATCGCACTGCTAACGTTCTTTTATGCTCTTCGAGCGCTCGCTCCATAGTGTTATAGAGGCGACTTAAATTCTCCTCAATATATGGCGCATGTTGAGGCCATAATGGGAAGCCTCTGTACGACTTATCGTAGTAGAGCGTATGATTATGGTTCATAGGGTTGCGTGTTGGTAAATTCATATTTAGCTCCTTGATCATTGACCACTCATAGATGATCTGATCCTGTAATTTTTAACCATGAGTCAGACGGTAAGCTTTGAGGCTTACCTATCATTGGCTTAGCATTGGTTACTAGACGTACCAATGAATGATATAAACAGTGTTAGTAATAAGTATTACTATTACCGAGAAAACGAGTGTCGGCATCCACGTCACTTTTTGATCTCAAGTGACAGCGTGCTCGACGATTTTTACTAACTCTCAGTGTTCGGAAGTTAGTATTTGGCTGGCAAAAAGATTGCCGGTTTGGCAATGCTACGAGGCTGATCAGTTCCTCGCAGCTAGAGCCTTTTTCGAGCCGTTTTCAAAACGAAATGGTCGAAAATCCTGATACACCTGATATCCGTATCAGCCGTATCGGTTTTTTTAATGGGTCAGCGCTGAAAAGTGCTCTATTTTATGGTGTCTGGTCGTTCTTCTCTTAAAGATTTTTAGCTTAGTACCAGTGAGATTTGTAAGCTGGCAGCTCTTTAATTTTTCCTCCCGTAGTAGGTGCGTACCAGTTCTCCATTGAAACCTTATGTTTTTGACAAAAAGCTTCCCATCGCGGTAGTTCGTCGTGTACGTTCGGGGTTAGATCAATATAAGTAAATCCAGTTCTCACTATTCTCCAAACAGCAATGTGGCCTTCGTTTGCTAAAATCTCGAGAGCTCGATTTAGCCGCACCATGTTGCGCAAACGATATGGACCGCTCTTTCTAAGAGGTGTTTTAGCAACGTAACGCTCACCATATTGTTGTTGTGCTAAAAGGTATTCATAGAGAGCAGCTGCGTCCTGAATGTAGTCAGGCTGAACTTGAAAATACTTCAAATAGTGGTCAGAGAAGTGAAAGCAGATTTTAGCCGCGTCATTAAGCATGCGGCGTGATATTTTTGCTCCCTTACCTTTCTCAAAGTAAGTTATGGCACCGGCAGTACGGCTTATATTCTCGAATAACTTGCTCGCATGTTCTGAGGCATGTTCATATTTTCCCCCCGGCTTTAACTCGTTCTCTATTCTCATGCACATCTCCCAAGCATAGGGCTTACAGTCTTCATCATATTCAACCAAATAGCGGTTGTTATCACCCAAAAGCAAATGCTCATCGTATTCAGTCAAGACTTCATTCAGCCTATTGTTGAATCGTCTGCCGCCCTCTTTAAAGTAAGAAATGTTAGGGGGGATCGTTCTGTAGCCTTGCTCACTTTGCGGGTTACAGAATAAACACCTGGAAAAGAAACCTATGCCTTTAGCTTCATCTCCCTTTTTGCTCATGAAGTTATCTAGGGCAACTGGTTGTGCTGCAATTGCAAGCGTCAGTCTCACGTTCTCAAGCACATAACTGTCTGATGACTTTCGGTGCACGGTATACGAATCGCCAGACCACGTACTATTTAAAAAAGCAAGGTTTCGAACGACTGGACCGCCTAAGATAGTTCCTCCCTCACTAGATATAAGTGCAGCATTCCCTGTGCCCTGTTTAAGTTCATATTGCAATGCTTCTGGCATGATATCCTCGAAAATTAGATCTCGGCTTATCGGTCTGTCTGGTTTTTCTTCCTCCAGATCGAGCAAGTATAGCTCCGCTATTTCTATGATTTCTTCATCCCCTGATTCCAAAGCTTTTCTATGTTCTTTTCTTAAGTGCCTCTTTTTATCGTCATGAATTTCACAGAGCTTCTCGTAGTGTTTCAATTCCTCCTCGAACTTCTTCCTGTGTTTGCGTTGATACTCATACAAAACTTTAAACGCGAGCTTCATTAATGCGCTTTTTCTTTCTCCCGACATAGCAGTTATCCATATCCATATAGGAGATGGGCTGGAGCCACCGTAAATTTGCTCCACATCGATTAAGCCCTGTTGCGCAACCGATATTGCGGCAAGTACAGTTACAAGGCACATTTCACGCGGGGCTTGAACGGTCTTATGTAAGTATTCAACAGCTTCGTTAATTAATGGGCAATTAGGCAAACCTTTACTCAGATCTGGCCACTCGGGTTGTTCAATAGTAAAATTTTCAGCTTGCATTTCGTTCCTCCATACGTGCATTTACCCAGTCAACTACTTCCTGCTCTATGTAGCGAACGGACCGCTCACCAACGCTAATAGGCTTAGGGTAGGTGGGGTCGTAGCTCTTCGAGTTTTTATCCAACTTCGCAAAGTGATACGATTTCGAAATCGACAATAAATCAAGCACCTCCTGTAGCCGCAGTACTTTGCCTGGTAGTCGGGTGTTTTTGTTTTCGCTCAGCATATCTAATCCTCCTTCATGCGAAATTGCGGAACACGAGAATTATTACAGCGCACAATGGCATGTGGTGACCAGCAATCTAAGGGGACAAAAGTGTGTAAAAATGGAATTCTAAGGGTTGGGCGTATGGAAGAATTTACCACCGCTAAAGATTACCTAGATGGACTTCATTCTATCGATTGGTGGCGTTATCAATACATTCATCGCTATGTAAATCAGAAGCTGATTAGTTTGAAGAGGCTGGACAGAGAATTTATCGCAACCTTCGAATGGTTAGAAGCCGTAGCAGATAAGTACGGGGTATTAGAAAATAAACAAACCCTAACCTCCACTCAATTGACTAGTTCGCTCATAGATATGGCGAACGGTCTGGTCTATAGCTACCACATACGCCATCAAGTCGGTGCTGAAATAAACCTGGTCTACGAAAACATTGCTGCTTCGTTTGGGTATCTTTTCGATAGACTTGCCATTGAAGAAGTAAAGGGGGTGAAAGTCATGCATGACATGAGTATGGAATTAGGCTTTTTAGTCGTTCCATTCTATTTAGATCCTGATAAAGAAACTTCATGGGGAGCATTCGTGGAAGAATGTGATGATGACCGTTTTAGAGTTAGCCGGAGTAGGTTATATGCATATCCCAGAAATTTCATACAGGATAAGCCTGTTCAGGTGGTTTATTCTGGTGATAAGTGTGATGTTAAAGATAAGTGGAACATGGTTGTCTACTACGATGGAAGCTTGACAACTGGAGAGCTCGAAAAGCAGATAAGTGCTAGCTGGGAGCAGAGCTCTCTTGTTGAAATAGGTAACCCAACACGATGTAAGTTTCAGATGAATATTAATCGAGGGCAGTGTTCGCGTAGGGATGTTTCTAAATATTTAAAGGCAAGCATTATTAGGCTTAAAACTATCGGTTGCGGAGGTTTTTTTGTTTTTCTGGACGAGGGTTATGAAAGGGGACAAGCGATAAAGCGCGAAGACGTACCATCTCGCAGTGTTGAAATTAACGAAATTATTCGTGCAGAAGGCAAGTTAATACACACGAAAACTCAGTATAAGCGAATTATGCAGAGGAGGCGCAAATTAGATAGAGAGAATAGACAATACATCGATGCTCTGAAGCTTATAGATCATAACTTCAACCAATATATTAGCTCAGAGAAAAGTAATACTCGCCGCGCAGTTGGTCTGAGAATATGGGATAGAGTTACTGAGCTTCGCTCGGAGCAAGTGTTAGCTGAATATTGTATTAAAGATGGGTCAATTAACTTTTCAAAACAGGAAGAAGCTCGAGAGAAAGAAACTACTGTAGGGAAGGTAATAAGCTCGTTAATTAGAGAGCTTTCGGAACATAATCCCGAGATTTTAAACTACTACCGGAAAGGGTGGAATGATAGTGACACATCTGCAAGTGGATTGACTATAATGGATACTCTAAAAAAGCGTATGAGACGAGACTATCAAATGACAGATTACTGTATTACCAACAGGGGTTACTATAGTCCTTACCAAGCAACAAAGGGAAGTAAGTAGTTTTAGTTATGGGGTGGTGAAAATTATTAGAGTTCATTTACTACGTATTTGTACAGCTTAAAGATAATGACCCTCGCGACGCTTCCTCAATATGCTCAGACCACCATTCCATCATTTCCCTGCGCTGCTTCATGTAAGTAGCGCGGTTATATGCCGCCCGAATTTTGTCTTTGTCCTTATGCGCCAGCGCAACTTCAATCACGTCCTTATCAAAACCCTGCTCGTTAAGCGTGGTGCTAGCTAGAGCTCTAAGGCCGTGGGCAACTAGACGACCTTCGAAGCCCATGCGCTTGAGCGCCATGTTAGCGGTCTCTTTATTGGCATGCTTGAGGGGAGCCCTATCAGAAGGGAATATAAACTCTCTGTGACCGCTCAGCGGCTGCATGAACTCCAACAATGCTAAAGACTGCTTAGTTAATGGAACTTCGTGAGGTTGCCCCATTTTCATTCTTTCGGCGGGAATCGCCCATATGGCTTTATCGAAGTCGATTTCTTGCCAACGCGCTTGCACGGCTTCACCTGGGCGGACCATGGTGTGCAGTTGCCACTCAATCAAACAACGAGTCACGTATTTGATGTTAGCAAAGTTTAAAGCCCGCATGAGCTCTGGTAATTCATCAGGAGTCAGTGTTGGCATATTTTTAACCCTAGATGAGGGTATCACCTGCTTAATACCTGTCAGAGGGTTATGGTTGATGTACCCGACATTAAGAGCGAATGACATTACGTTATTCATACGGCGAGCGACCTTACGTGCCATCTCAAAGCTATTTCGTTTGGTAAGAGCCTCAATGGCTTCTATCGCTTTCGGTGCCGTTAACTGTTTGACGGGAATTGCCCCGACTCGTGGGAACACATCATTTTCTAGTGAGCGCCACAATTTTTGTGCTGTGTCAGGCTTCAAACTCTTCCGGTGCGTCTCTAACCAACGTTCAGCGACCGCTTTGAATGTATTGCCGGCGTCAGCTCGTTTCGCTTCGACTTGCTCGTCTCGGTGGGATATAGGATCAATATCCTGCGCGAGAAGCTCGCGGTTTTGCTGGCGCTTCTCGCGGGCTAAAGCTAGAGACAAATCAGGAAAGGGGCCAAGGGTTAAATTTCGGCGGCGTTTAGTGAAGGGCTCAAAGTAATTAAATATCCATACCTTTTTCCCTGAAGGCTTGACCCTTAGGTGCAGTCCGTTGCCGTCAGAAAGATTGTATTCTTTGTCCTTTGGCTTAGCTTCGCTAACTTCTCGAGCGCTAAGTGGTTTAGTGATACGGGCCATTTTAGTAACACGCCTTTAGTACATTTTGCTCTGTGTTACTAAACAGTGTACTAAAAAGTGTGGATATTACTGAACCTAAAAAGACTGCAAAAGACCGAAATGCCGCTAAAGCTATTGATTAATAAGGAATTAAAGTACAAATGAGGACCACTTAGGAGGGGGAAGTGGTGCCCGGAGGCGGAATCGAACCACCGACACGAGGATTTTCAATCCTCTGCTCTACCGACTGAGCTATCCGGGCAACGAGGCGTATTAAACGTTTTTTTCAGTTTCGAGTCAACCGCTTTTTGTACCTTTTCTACTGTTTGCTCAGTAATTGCACATTAAGCGGTTGTTTCGGTGGATTATTCAACACGTAAATAGGTACTGCCGGCTAAACAGTGCTCGTAAAAGTTTGTCCAGCGGACACCTTCGCGTGGCGCCAGTGAACCTTTTCTCACCTGACGGTCAATTTGTTTTTTCACCGTTTTGGCCATGTATTCGGTATTGTACTGCATGGTTTGTAGTACTTTTTCGGCAGATGTGCCAGGTACCACTTCTTCAATATAGAAATCGCCCGGTTCGTCATCGTGGCAGTACACATGCACTTCGGTTAAGCGGCCAAACAGGTTGTGCATATCGCCCATAACGTCCTGATATGCGCCGGTTAGGAACAACCCCACATGATAGTCTTCGCCTTTGCGCAGGTTATGCATGGGAATATGGTCGCTAATTTCGGTGCCTTCAATGTACTTGCTGAGTTTACCGTCACTATCGCAGGTAATATCGACAATTGAGCAGCGTACTTCCGGCTGTTCGTTCAGCCGCGAAATAGGCACGACCGGAAGTACTTGCCCAATGGCCCAGGTATCTGCCGCCGACTGGAACACCGAAAAGTTACATAGGTACTGGCTGGCGAGCATGTCTTCCAGCTCTTCCAGTTCCTGCATTACATAGGTGTCTTTATCCAGCGAATGGTGGATATCTGCCACTATCTGCCAGTACATGGTATCCAGTTTGGCCATTTCATTCAGCGATAAAATACCCAGTTTAAAAGCTTCATAGGCATTTTGTTTATAACCGGCCGCGTCGTTGTAACGCTCCTGCGGGTGGAACTGGTCGCCCGAGTTGTGCAGTTCGCGCATATTTTTAACCAAAATGTGTTCGTCACTGCTGGCACTAATATCGAACTGCGTGCCCGCGGGCTTCATTTCGCCCACAATATTAGTAACAACACAGCTATGATGCGCAGTCATAGCGCGGCCACTTTCGCTGACTAAATTAGGGTGGGGGACTTTTTCCAAGTCACAAATTTGCTTCACACCCCAGACAACGTCAGCAACGTACTCTTCTGTGGAGTAGTTGCGTGAAGAGTCGTTGGTGGTACTTGTGCCATCGTAATCAATGCCTAAACCGCCACCAATATCGAGGTACTCTAAAGGCACGCCTTCCAGTACTAATTTGGCATACAGACGAGCGCCTTCGTTGACGGCTTCTTTAATTTTACGAATATCGGACAGTTGGCTGCCAATATGGAAATGCAGCAGCTTAGCGCAATGCAGCATATCTTCTTCACGCAGGCGCTCAATCACGTTAAGAATTTCAGCAATGCTCAGGCCAAACTTAGCCCGGTCACCGCTGGAGCCAGCCCATTTTCCGGAGCTTTTCACCATCATTTTTGAGCGCAGGCCTATCATGGGTTCAACACCCATTTGTTTGGCTAGCGGAATTAGCATTTCCAGTTCACTGAACTTCTCAATAACAATGATCATTTTACGTTTAAGTTGGCGGCCGAGCAGGGCAAGAGTCAGATAATCTTTGTCTTTGTAGCCATTAAGAATAGTCAGAGCTTCAGGGTTATCGTTGTACGCCATTACCGCCATTAATTCTGGCTTAGAACCGGCTTCCAGGCCGTAGTTGTAGGGTTCACCCGCGTCCATGATTTCTTCAACCACTTCCCGCATCTGGTTAACTTTTATCGGGAATACGCCGCAATACTGCCCCTGGTAGTTGGCTTCTTCTATCTGTTTACCAAAGGTTTCGTTAATAATTTCAACCTGCGAGCGCAGAATGTCGTGAAAGCGAATAACGGCCGGGAATTGAATGCCTTCCGAAATAATCTCATCCACCACTTCTTTCATATCAATGGTCACGTCGGGTAAGCGGTGGTTCGGGCGAATTTGAATGTTGCCGTTCTCGCCAATAGAAAAGTATCCCGCGCCCCAGCGGTTAACACCGTAGAGCTCTTCTGCTTGATCAATATTCCAGTCTGACATCTCAGGCTCCCGACTGTTGTAAAACGAGTAACAATTCGCGCACAATTTTAGCGGCGAATACGTCGGAATTGCCGGTTGGGTCTATTTGTGGAGACAATTCAACGACGTCGGCACCGACCAGGTTCTTTTGGCGCAATAGTTTCATCAAGCTGACAAAGGAATGGAAATCCTCGCCGCCGGGTTCAGGGGTTCCTGTGCCCGGTAAAAAAGAAGGATCGAAGTAGTCCAAATCTAACGTCAGATAAACCGGGCGGTCTTTGGCAATGGCTTCCACACTGTCGAGAAAGTCTTTGCGTGAACTGCGAATGGTTTTGTGTTCTTTCATCCACTGATATTCATCGCGCGTGCCAGAGCGGATACCGTACTGTATCAACTCATGGCCAGGACCAAAGTGATCAACTGAACGGCGAATAATAGACGCATGTGAATAATGGTAGCCGAGGAAACCGTCACGTAAATCAGCGTGCGCATCCAGATGCAGCAAAACCATATCGGGGTATTGTTTTAAATACTTAACGATAGGCGCATAGGAAATAGAATGCTCGCCACCCAAGGTCAGCAGTTTAATCTGCTCTTTTGCTAAATCAAGCGAGTCAAAAATAGCATTAAAGTCGTGAACCGCATGGTGCCACTGCTTTTCTTCGTCGTCATCAAAACCCAATCGCAGGTTGCCTAAGTCGTAGAAGGTTTGGTCTTCTAAGTCGGCATCAAGATACGGCGAGTATGACTCGATGTCTTCAGAAACGGCTCGCAAACCGTCAGGTCCTTCGCGGGTGCCTTTACGAAAACAGGCGGTACCATCAAAACCAAACCCCAGAATGTGGGTGTGTCCCGGGTGTATTTCGGTACTGTGTTGCGAACCGAAAAAAGGGCGGCTCGGGTCGTTTAATGGTACAGGTAGTGGCACCGTTAGTGGCGTTAGGGGCATTATCGTTACAGACCTCTCTCACTGAGTCGATTTATTGCGATCTTTTTTGATCGGATTAAACAGACTTTGTTGAATATTAATGAGCTCTTCACTGAGCTTTTTACGTTTTGTCCAGGTGTCAGTTAATGGTGTTTCGCTGAGCTCATTCGCTGTAACACCGGCCATAACCGCTGTTTTTCCCTGACGAACGAGTTCAACCGCATGCACACCTAGCCGCGTTCCTAAAATGCGATCCATTGCCGTAGGGCGTCCACCGCGCTGAACGTGCCCAAGTAAACAGGGACGACAAGGTAAGTTAAGACGATTTTCTAACTGTTCCGCAAGTCGAACCGCACCACCGGGCCATTGATTTTCGCATAACACCATGACGTAGCTCGAGTCACCGCGAACACGCTGTACCGATTCAATGTGCTTAACCAGCGCATCAACCGTTAATGGTTTATCTTTTTGCAGCTCGGGCAGAATCATTCGCTCGGCACCACAGGCCATAGCGCTGCTAATACCGATATAACCGGCGTTGCGCCCCATAACTTCGACAATAAAGACACGATCCATGGCCTCGGCGGTATCGCGGATTTTATCCAACGCGTCCATGGCGGTTTCTACTGCCGTGTCATAGCCAATAGTGTTATCTGTGCCAAAGAGATCATTATCGATGGTACCCGGAATACCGACAATGGGACCTTTCCAGAAGTTAGCCAGGTGCTCAGCACCACGGAACGAACCGTCGCCGCCAATAACGATAAAGGCGTCAATTTGGTGTGCGTCTAAATTCGTTGCGGCTTCCCGTCCGCCTTCTTCACTTTTAAAGCGCTCGCTGCGGGCGCTTTTAATAATGGTGCCGGAATATTGCAAAATGTGTTCAACGTCTTCACGGCCAAGTTTTACAAAGTCGTTATTCAGCAGGCCTTCATAGCCATGGCGAAACCCCATGACTTCTATGCCATAGTTTTCAGCAGCGAGAACTACGGCACGGAGTGCGGCGTTCATACCGGGGGCATCACCACCACTGGTTATAATGGCAATGCGGTTTATTGTGTTAACAGATGACACAATCTCTACTCCTTGATAATGTCTTATGCGTAGCTTAAACGACCTGCATGCCGTGACCAAGAGGAAATTTCATGAGCACTGATGTTGTACGTTTTGATTATTCAGAATTATCGGACTGGGCGCGTGCCTGTTTAGCTGAAGCAGGGGCTTCGGGTGAGGTGGCGCGTAACCTTGGTTACTACTTGCTGGAAGGTGATTTACTGGGGTTTAGTACTCATGGCTTAATTCGTCTGTTAAATAATTGCCAGTGGCTGCGCGACGGCAAGAGTCTGGCAAAAGGCCTGCCGGTGGTGCTGAGTGAGCGCGCTGCGGTGGCTAACTGGGACGCCCAGTTTTTGCCCGGACCTTACGTGGTGCCGCAGGCTATTGATGCAGCCTGCAAGATGGCGAAGCAAGCCGGTACCGGTACCGTTGTTGTACGCCGGAGCCAACACGTTGCAGCGCTCGCGGCCTATTTAAGCATTGCTACAGATCAGGGGCTGGTGGTGAGCTTAATGTGCTCGACTCCCGGACAACGCGCGGTAGCACCTTTTGGGGGCAAAGAAGCGGTGTTTTCACCTAACCCCTTTGCGGTTGGCGTTCCGAGTTCAAATGACCCTCTGTTGTTTGATATCAGTTTTTCCATGACTGCAGCGGGCAAGGTTCGTCAGGCTAAAGCGAACGGTACTCGGTTGCCTTATAAAGCATTGATAAAGCCTGATGGTGAATGGACGGATGATCCGCTAACTTTCTTTGAGTCACCGGGCAGTTCAATAGCCCCATTGGGCGGTGAGCAACTGGGTTATAAAGGCTACGGTCTCACTTTGTTTAGTGAAATTTGGTCGATGGCGTTAAGTCAGTACGGGCGCAGACAGGGCAGTGACGACGGCGATGCGAACTCAATATGGGTACAAGTGATTGACCCCGAAGCTTTTGGTGAAAAACAAAAGTTTTTACAGCAGGTGGATGACTTATTGGCAGACAGCCGTAAAAGTGCTCCTGCGGTTGCTGAGCAGCCGGTGCGTATTCCGGGGGAAGCGGCGCAGAAGCGCAAACGTGAGCAGCTGCAACAGGGAGTTTCCTACAGCAGCGCTACTTTAAAAGTTTTGCAACGCTGCGCCGAGTTCTGTGGTGTGGATTTACCTAAGGCTGTAAACGGGTAATACGCCAGTTTTCGCGGTCTTTGCTGTACTGGTAGCGGTCATGTAAACGGTGCTGGCCGCCTTGCCAGAATTCAAATTGTTGCGGATGAACGCTGTAGCCGCCCCAGCTTTGAGGGCGCGGAACTTCGGTGTTCTCATAGTCTTTCAGTAGTGACTGATAGTGGCTTTCCAGTATGTCGCGGCTTTCTACCGGGCGACTTTGTTGCGAAGCAAGCGCTGCAACCTGACTCTCTTTGGGGCGTGAGTGAAAGTAACGGTCGTTGTCTTCATCATCAAGGGGGATTGCACTACCAATAATACTAATTTGCCGTTCTAAGGGCAGCCAGGCAAAGTGCAGGGCAACTTGAGGGTTCTTGCTTATGTCCTGGCCTTTATGGCTGTTTTTGTTGGTATAAAACCGAAAGCCGGTATGGTCGTAACCTTTAAGCAGCACGATACGCTGGCTGGGCACGTGTTCAGCATCCACCGTTGCCAGTGTCATGGCGGTAGGGTCACTCAATAAATTGCTGTCTATTGCCTGCTGCATCCACTTTTCAAATTGCTTTATCGGGTCGGCTTCCAGTTGCTCGCGGTGCAGGCTGCCTAACCCGTATTCCCGACGCATTGCTTGTAAATCCATGACCTCTCCTTAATGGACTAAAGGTGCGTATCCTGTTTTTTGTCCAGGAAGCGCTGACGTATTTTTTCCATCGCATCCAGATTATCCAGCATAAGTCCCACTAGCTCTGGATCAAAGAATTTACCACTGTGCTGTAGCAGATAATCTGCGGCATCCTCAGATTCTTTTGCATCACGATAACTGCGCTGCGTTCGCAGGGCGTCAAAGTGACTGGTAATACTCAGAATTCGGGCGTTAAGGTCAATGGCTTTTGCCGATTTCTGGCTGGGAAAGCCTGTGCCATTCCAACGTTCGTGAATATCCTGAGCAATAAGGGCTGCGATTTTAGCAACTGCTGAGTCCGTCTGGCGTAAATAATCATGCCCCTGAATGACTTTCTGCATAATTTCTTCATATTCGTGAATACTCAATACGTCGGCGCGTTGAGCTAGCTCCATTTGCACCGACACTTTGCCGATATCATAAACGGATGCGGCTTGTTTTAACGCCTCGGCCTGTTCTTGAGTTGCACCTGAGAATATCGCCAGCTGGCCAGCCATTTCGGCGGAACGTTTAACATGGTGGCTAATTTCATCAATAGAATGTTTTTCAATGGCTTCGCCAACACTATAAAGCAGTTCGCGTTGTGCTTCCCGCTCGTTTTCTGTGGCTTGCAGGTTATCTATAGCAATGGAGCTATTATTCACAAAAAGCCCCAGCAGATTTTGATCCAGCTCAGATAAGTCACGGACACCACGAATAAAGAGTAAGTACTGGCGTGAACTGCTGGTTTTGTACAGACCGTAGTAATTACCGTCAACAATACGAAAATCAACATTCTGCGGGCTTTGCTGCATAGGGCGGACAATACCCCAGTCAATTTCGCCGTGTACGGGTTGCCCTACAGCCCTTTCATATTCGCCAGTGCCGCCAATAATTTCAAACGGGTCGTCAGTATCTGAACTGGCGGTCAGCGCATCAATGCGGCAATACATGGCGTCATCAGACAGAGTAATTAGCGCGACAAGTTGCTCCAGTATGCCCTGACATAAGGCTTGCATTGAGCGCGCAGAAAATACTTCAGCCGACGCGTTAATGACTTTTTCCAGACCACGTTTGTTGCGCTCAATAGCGTTTAAGTCACGATAAGCCCGTAAGCAGGAATACATCAGAGTAACCAGCTTGCGGTATGTGAGCTCAGTTTTTTCTTTATAGTCATCAATATCATAACGGGCAATGACATCTTCTTCGGGAGCCTGCCCCGGTTGTCCTGTTCGCAGAACAATGCGTATCAGCCGGTTTTTCCGGGTTTCGCGTACCCACTGGGCAACATCGAGTCCGGCGTGATCGGTTTCCATCACTACATCCAGCAGCATCATGGCGATATTGGTGTTGTCCTGTAAAAACGCAATAGCGTCTTTGCCGGAATAAACCGAATGAAATTTCAGCGGACGACCGTCGAGTTTAAATTCACCTAATGCCATTTTGGTAATGGTGTGTATCTCTTCGTCGTCATCGACAATGAGTATATTATACGGTTCCGATACTTCTTCTTCCGCTATATCAGGCTCGTCATCAGAAAATAGAAAGTCATCGTTCATACTTATGCGTCCCTGTTAATAAACTCGTTCGCCCGCAACGTAAGTTTGTTCAACCTGAGTTTGCCAGATATCACTGGAGTCGACGGCAAATGGGTCTTGATCTACGACAATAAAGTCAGCCCATTTACCGGGTTCCAGCGAGCCCAGAGATTTCTCCTGCCAGGCACTGTAAGCGGCATCGATGGTAAATGAGCGCAGCGCTTGCTGCAGGCTCATTTTCTCTTCAGCATACCAACCTCCGGCTGGCATATCATCACGATCTTGTCGGGTAACCGCTGCATGCAGTCCGTAAAATGGATTAGCGAGTTCTACCGGGAAGTCTGAGCCGGCAGCAATAACCGTGCCCTGATCCAGCAGTGTTTGCCAGGCATAAGCTCCTTCCATACGCGCCGCGCCAAGACGATCTTCTGCCATATTCTTGTCACTGGTGGCATGCGTAGGCTGCATGGAAGCAACCAAATTGAGCTGGTTAAAACGCTTTAAATCGTCCGGATGTACAATTTGCGCATGCTCTATGCGGTTACGTAAATTGCGACCACCAAGTTCATTATAAACTTCTGCCAGGTTATCCAGTACAACGCGGTTGGCCCGGTCACCAATAGCGTGAGTATTTATCTGGAAGCCATGAGGAATGATAAGCTCGTACAGATCACGAATTTTTTCTTCTGAAGTGACCATCAGGCCATGGTTACCATGGTCGTCACTGTAGTCTTCCAGCAAAGCCGCACCGCGGCTCCCTAAAGCACCGTCGGCGTATATTTTAACGCTACGAATGGTCAGTTTCTGGTCGTCACTTTCGTAAGGGCCTTCTGCCAAAAGTTGCGCCAATTTAGGTTCGGTAGCGGCTATCATGCCATAGACCCTCAGAGGCATACGGCCCTGATTGTGCAACCCCTTGTAAACGGATATCTCATCGGCATTAATACCGGCGTCATGGACACTGGTAATGCCCAGTTTAATCAAATGCTCAAAAGCGAGTTCGTACGCGGCACGTTGTTGCTGAAGCGATGGTTCGGGAACAACATCCTCAACCAATTGCATTGCATTGTCGATCAGTACACCGGTTGGGTTGCCTTGTTCGTCACGAACAATTTCACCGCCTTCCGGGGCTACTGTGTCCTTATCTATTCCTGCAAGGCGCAAGGCTTCGCTGTTGGCCCAGCCAGCGTGCGCATCGACGCGGATTAACCAAACCGGACGGTCAGTGACCACCTCGTCAAGATGTGATGCGCTGGGGAAAGCTTTTTGTTGCCATTGCTCCTGATTCCAGCCTCGGCCTGTTATCCACTCCATTTCGGGTTGTTCGCCAGCATAGGTATGAACTTTTTTGACCGCTGCAGAAACCGAGTCGGTGTCGCGTAAATCCACCTGCAATAAGCTGGTGCCCAGACTCTGAATGTGTCCATGGGCATCAGTTAACCCCGGAAGAACGGTTTTTCCCTGCATATCAACGGTTTGCTCAGTTTCGGTAAATCGCTCAGCAAGTGCTTGACCACCAATGGCCTGAATTTTTCCATTTTCAACCAGCATGGTCGAAAACTGCTGCAACACCGCTTGTTCACCGGCAGGGCTGGTAAGGGTGTAGCCTTTCATGTTGGTATACAAGGTGTCGGCAATGGCTGAAGCCGATAAGCTGAGGCCGATAAACAGGCAGGTAATACGTCGCATAACAATAAAACTCCGTAGAAAATAACTTGGGCAACACTATAGCGTTTTTACTGTACAAGCGACTAGGCGTTCGCTGATTTTTTTGTTAACTAAGTTAACATTAGCTTTTTCAAAACCGGTATTGTCCGTAAAAAACTTGCTGTCTGTTATATTTTCGGTATGCTAAAAGTTAATTGAATAAGCGTTATTTTGGATCTCAAGATGAAAGTTCTAATTATTGACCCGCAGTTTTTTATGCGCGCAGGTCTTATACAAATTCTCACAAACTATGCGAATCAGCCTTCGATATACGAAGCAGAATCGTTTGAAGTTGCTGAGAGTTATTTATCGGCCGATGATTATGATTTGATTTTTTTGGAAATGGATTTACCGGACGCCGAAATTCGACCTGCGCTGCAACGCCTGAAAAAAGTGGCTCCACGTACGCATATTGTGTTGTTTACGCGCCCGCGCTCCATTTCGGAAGTTCGTCAGGTACTGGCTGCCGGAGTTCGCAGCTACTTGCCAAAAGACAGTTCAGCTGAGCAGGCTAAACTGGCTATTCGGGCTTTACTGAATGGTGACCGTCACATTCCTGATGACCCTCATTTGAATGAACCAAGAGACAAGTCCAGTGGAGCTGAGAGCTTTTTATCACCACGTCAGCTGGAAATAATGCAGTTGCTGGCTCAGGGGCTTTCAAATAAAGAGATTGCAAACATTCTGGGCATTACTGAAGGTACTATTCGTGTGCATTTGTCGGCAATATTCAAAGCCATTAAAGTATCGAATCGTACTGAAGCCACGCTTTGGTATCTACTGAGACAAAAAAAACTGGTCGACTAAGTTTCGATTTATGTCACTTAACCGATTAATTGCTGACCTAGAAAAACACCAACATGCACCAACCGAGTTGTGGGATCCGCCTTATTGTGGTGAGATCCCTATTCATATTGCTTCAAATGGCGACTGGTTTTATCAGGGGAGCCAGATAAAGCGCTCCGCATTGGTAAAACTCTTTGCGTCCGTTTTAGTGGTTGAAGACGGTGAGTATTTTTTAATAACACCTGCCGAAAAAGTTAAGATTACGGTTGAAGATACGCCCTTTGTCGTTGTCGACTGGCGTCAATTAGAAGAAAATGGGCAGCAATTATTACTGTTAACCACCAACATCGGTGATACTCTGGTATTGAGCTCTGAACATTCTCTCACAATGAAAAACGGCGTGCCCTACATTGTGATGCAACGAGGGTTAACAGCGAGAGTACATCGCAATGTATTCTATCAGTGGGTTTCACACGCAGAGTCAAGAACTGTCGATGGACAAGAACAGTGGTATCTGTCCAGTGCGGGTGAAACGTTTGTGTTAGGAAATGTGGAATAGGACGTTGCGGTAAACTCGTCTATGACAAAAACAAGAATAGTCTACCTGATTGAACAGCAACCAGAGCGTCGTCAGCATTTTGAAACGGTATTGACCTTTATTGGTGAAACCGTTGAAGTCATATCTCCCTCAGACACTCTAAAGCTTTGTGCTGCAGATGCACTCTGTGTGATCGCCGGTAATGGTATCGAGAATTTGCATAAGTTAGCTGGCGATGCGCCGCACCTACCTTTTATCTGTGCTAGTGATGACCCGCATAACGCGTTACAGAAAGCGAATGTCATAGGCCCTCTGGAAAAATCTTTCGATTACTCCAGCTTGTCGAACATGCTGCATTACTGTCAGGCCTATCATCAGCAAATGCCGACCAAAGCGGCAAGAAAGCGCCATCCGGGCGGCACTTTGTTTCTGGATGAAATTGGCGATATGCCATTGCCCATGCAGGTAAAACTGCTGCGAGTTTTGCAAGAACGCATCTTTGAACGCGTTGGGGGAAGTAAAAGCATTATTGCCGATGTACGAGTGGTTGCGGCCACTCACCGCGAGCTTGAACAGATGATTATTGACGGTAAATTCCGTGAAGACTTGTATTACCGCCTGAATGTTTTTCCTATTGAAGTTCCGGCTCTGCGCGAACGTCAGGAAGACGTGCCTTTACTGCTGCAGGAACTGACCCAGCGTTTTAAAAAGGAGCGGGGCGTCGGGGTACGTTTTACCGAACGAGCTTTGGAGTCGCTGTCCTATCATCGCTGGCCGGGCAACGTAAGGGAATTGACTAACCTGATAGAACGCTTGACCATAATGCACCCCGACAGCCTGGTTGATGTGCCCGATTTACCGCCTAAGTATCAGCATGTTGAACATGATGCTCCAACCCCGGATTATCCCGAAGAAATGCTTGAGCGCGAGGCGCTTAGTGCCATTTTCAGCGAGACAGACGAAGAACCTGATGACGAGACGCATAGTGCTATCGACTCTGAATTGCCCGATGACGGCGTTAATCTGAAAGGTATGCTAACCGAAATAGAAACGGGGATGATAGCGCAGGCACTGGATAAATCTGACTGGGTAGTTGCTAAAGCGGCCGATTTACTCAGTATGCGCCGCACAACCTTAGTTGAGAAAATGAAAAAGTACGGTATCCAGAAAGATTAAACTCAAAGTGTCAGTCTTTTGACAATCCGTAAAAACGTAACCAGCTGAAAATAAATAAGATTATACTGGCATCTATTTTGCATTACCTTCTCCATAGTTGTTAATTGGAGATGTCAGTATGGCCACCTACCATCAAATTATTGATGCCATGCCTAACGCTGTTATTTTACTGGACAGTCATGGGGTCGTGGATTATTGCAATGACAATGCCACGAGCCTTTTAGGACACCCTCTGAAAAAGTTTTTATGGCGGGAACTGGTTAGTGAACTGTTTGCTCCCAAAGCGGATGACTGGCACGAAGTGTCTCTGCGTAACGGGCGCCGGGTTCGTTTAGATACTTCGGTTGTGAACGAAAAACCGGGACAGCTTATTGTCCTGACAGACTTAACTGAGACCAGGCGTCTGCAAAATCGTATCAGTCATTTACAGCGCTTGTCTTCGATGGGAAAAATGGTGGCTTCGCTGGCACATCAGATAAGAACGCCACTCTCTGCCGCTATCCTTTATGCGCAAAACCTAAAGCAGGGCAAGATTTCAGCGGCTAAACAACAGCGTTTCTCCGACAAACTACTTTCCCGCCTGCATTCGCTGGAACAGCAGGTCAATGACATGCTGTTGTTTGCCAAAAGTGGTGAGCAACCCATGCTGGAAGAACTCAGTACCAATAGCTTGATCCAGCAGGTGTTAATGAATACAGAGAGTTATGCCGAGCAGCATCAGGTGAAAATTAATTGTAATGATCCAAACTTGGGTGTGGTGTTGCGAGCCAATCAGACCGCATTAGTTGGGGCAATACAGAATTTGGTTAACAACGCAGTTGATGCTAGCCAGCCCGGACAGGAAGTGTTGTTGAAAACCGATGTTGATGGCGGTAGCTGGAAAGTTTCTGTTATCGATTCCGGCTGCGGCATTCCGGCCGAAAAGCAAGACAGTGTATTCACCCCATTTTTTACTGAAAAGTCTAATGGAACCGGCTTAGGTCTGGCGGTTGTCCAAACCGTGATAAAAGCGCATAACGGCTTAATTGACTGGGAGAGTCAACCAGATAAAGGCTGCCGCTTTACCTTATCACTGCCGGTGTATGAATGGTCAGAGAATAAAATGAAAGAGGTACGTTATGGTTGAGCGACAGGTATTGGTTGTTGAAGATGACGTATCGCTGCGTGAAGCAATTATCGATACACTGGAACTGGCTGACTGTCAGTGCCTTGAAGCAGCCAACGGCGAAGAAGCTTTGCTTATTTTGAAAAAGGAATCGGTGGCACTGGTTATCAGTGATGTGCAAATGCCGGGAATTGATGGCTTACAACTTCTGCGCAGCATGAATAATCAGCAATACGATATTCCGGTTATTATGATGACGGCCTTTGCCAAGGTGGATGACGCAGTTGTTGCTATGCGCGAAGGCGCCGTCGATTATCTGACTAAGCCGTTCTCAATTGAAAAGCTACAAACACTGGTTCAGCGTTATCTGCCTGATGGCGCAATTAACGATATTGAACCGGTAGCAGAAGAAGATTCCAGCCAGGCAGTACTGGCTATGGCACGAAAAGTCGCGGCCAGTGAAGCGAGCGTTATGGTCACCGGACCAAGTGGCACCGGTAAAGAAGTGCTGGCGCGTTATATTCACCAGCATTCTGACCGTTCAGACGGGCCTTTTATTGCAATTAACTGCGCAGCTATACCGGAAAACATGCTGGAATCGATGTTGTTTGGTTATGAGAAAGGCGCCTTTACCGGCGCCAATCAGTCATCGCCAGGGAAGTTTGAGCTGGCGCAGGGCGGTACTCTGTTGCTGGATGAAGTTACTGAAATGGCCATGCACTTACAGGCTAAGCTGTTAAGGGTGATTCAGGAGCGTCAGGTCGAACGTTTGGGGTCACGTAAAACCATACAGTTGGATGTCCGATTAATAGCAACTTCTAACCGAGATTTACAGCAAGCGGTGCGCGAAGGGTTATTACGTGAAGATTTAATGTACCGGCTAAACGTGTTTCCACTGCACTGGAAGTCTTTACGTGAACGGCCTGCGGACATTGTTCCTCTGGCAGAGAACTTATTGCAGCGACATAAACAGCGCTCTGGTATTAAAACGCCTGTGAATTTTTCCGCTGCAGCAGAGCAGCAGTTAATGCGTTATTCCTGGCCGGGTAATGTCCGCGAGCTGGAAAATGTGGTGCAAAGAGCTCTGGTTCTGCATCGCGATGGAGAGATTCAGCCGCAGGATCTTATGCTGGAACTGAACGACATTGCGGAAACCGTTAGCGTGTTTCCAGAGCAAGTGGATACGCCCGAAGAGAAGTCAGAAAACCTCGATGAGTCACTTTTCCATCAGGAATACCAAATTATCAAAGAGGCGCTGCAACGGCATCAGGGAAAACGTCAACCGGTCGCCGATGAACTTGGGATTAGTCCACGCACGTTGCGCTACAAGCTTGCGAAAATTCGGGAACAGGGGTTGACTCTGACCGGCTCATAATACGGTCTTGAAATACCTCTTTCATTACCATTAGCCCTGTTTCTCAGGGCTTTTCTTTGTACCTTAAAGCCGCGATTAAAAGTTGGCATTTTGTTTGCATAACTAACCTTAAATAAAGTCAGTGATGAATTTTTGACGGGGTTAATTATGAAAGTGGAAGCAAACGCACTTTACCAACAGTTACAGTCTATGGCTACGCAGGCTTCCCAGCGTGATCAGCCTACGAATGTGAACGCCCTGCAAGGCAATACCGCTCAGGCTGATTTTTCCAATATGCTGAAAAATGCATTGGATAACGTCAACGAACTGCAGCAAACCTCAGGTGATTTAAAAACTCGCATGGAACTCGGTGACCCGAATGTCACGCTGGAGCAAACCATGATAGCCAGTCAGAAGTCGAGCATAGCGTTTGAGGCAACAGTTCAGGTGCGCAACAAAGTGGTTGAAGCGTACAAAGAAATAATGTCAATGCCGGTATAACCGCTGCATTACTGGAGATATAAGTCGTGGCTGAATCAACAGATTTAATGGTACAAGATACTGACTTACCGGATAGCAACAATTCTGGTAATGAAGACAGTGGTGAGAAAACCGGCATCATGACGATGCTGGGCAACTTTGACATGCTGCGTCAGGTCATTGTCGTGCTAGCGTTAGCTATCTGCGTTGCTATCGCTGTTTTTATTATGCTGTGGGCGCAGGAGTCAACTTATCGTCCATTAGGTCAGTTAGAAACGGAGGAGTTGATCAGCACCCTCGACTACATGGATGCAAATGGCATTGAATACCAGGTGGAAGGCAATACGGTTTCAGTACCTGAAGAAAACTACGATGCTATTAAGTTGCAACTGACCCGCGCTGGTGTTGATTACGGTAATTCGACCAATAACGGCTCTGAAATTTTAATGAGCGAACCGGGTTTCGGCGTTAGTCAGCGACTAGAACGTGAGCGCCTCATTCATTCCCGTGAAGTTCAGTTAGCGCGCGCTATTGAAGAAATCAAAAAAGTGTCTGCTGCCCGAGTATTGCTTGCCGTACCTAAAGAAAATGTTTTCGCCCGTCGCGAAAAAGAACCCAAAGCGTCGGTTATGCTGAATGTTCGTGGTGGTACCTCGCTCAGTGAAGAAGAAGTCGCGTCAATTGTGGATATGGTCGCGTCATCCGTTACCGGTCTGAACACCGAGAGCGTAACCGTAACTGACCAGGCTGGCCGCCTGCTCAACTCTGGTTCACAAAGTGCGTTGGCAGCGAAAAGTTCGCGCGAATACCAAATTGAACAAAAACGTGAAGAAGCCTACTTAGAAAAAATAGACAGTATTTTGATTCCTGTGCTGGGCTATGACAACTATACCGCACAAGTTGACGTGACTATGGACTTTACTCAGCGTGAAGAAACTCAGCGGCAGTTTAATCCTGATATGCCAGCCATTCGCAGTGAAATGACAGTTGAAAACCGCTCGATGGGTAGTGCAATTGGCGGTATTCCTGGCGCGTTAACAAATCAACCCCCACTGGATTCAGACATTCCTGAAGAAGCTGGAGATGGCACTGCCGGTGGCGGTGCTACGGGCAGTACTCACCGTGAAGCAACCCGTAATTATGAGCTTGATAATTCAGTCACTTATACCCGGAACCAAACCGGTACCATTAAGCGTTTGAGTGTTTCTGTTGCGGTTAACCATGAAGCAATAACAAATGAAGCGGGCGAAGGCGAAACGCAAGCGCGTAGCGCTGAAGAAATCGCAAATATTCGCCGTTTGCTGCAAGGTGGTTTAGGTTTTGATATTAATCGTGGTGACAGTATTGAAGTGGTGTCAGTACCGTTCGCGCAGTTGCCTGACTTAGGTGCCGGTGAGACGCCAGTGTGGGAAGAACCATGGTTCTGGCGGGCTTTCCGTCTGGTGATGGGCGCACTGGTTATTATGGTATTGATTCTGGCGGTGGTTCGTCCAATGCTGAAGAAACTGATGAATCCGGAATCGGGTGTGGAAGATGATGCCGATGCGTTTTCCGATGAGGAATCGATGGGCGATGAAACCATTGATCTGTTATCCTCACAGTTTGATGAGAGTGCAGTTGGGTTTGGGGCTGATGGTAGCCTGCAACTACCGGACTTGCATAAAGATGAAGACTTGTTAAAAGCGGTTCGCGCGTTGGTTGCCAACGAGCCTGAGCTGTCCTCACAAGTGGTTAAAGCGTGGTTGAACGAAGATGCCTGATCAAGATACTAGAACCAAACGCGGTAAGGTTGAGTTTGATGTCGACACTTTAGAAGGTGTTGAGAAAGCGGCTATTTTACTGCTTAGCTTATCGGAAGAAGATGCGGCTCAGATTCTGAAACATCTGGAACCTAAACAGGTGCAGAAAGTGGGTATGGCAATGGCGAGCCTGGAAGATTTTAACCAGGACAAAGTAAACGCTGTGCACCATTTATTCCTGGAAGACATTCAGAAGTTCACCAATATTGGCTTCAAGAGTGAGGAGTTTGTGCGCAAGGCACTGACCTCCGCACTAGGTGAGGACAAAGCCGGTAACCTGATTGAACAGATTGTCATGGGCGGCGGTTCGAAAGGTCTTGATTCACTGAAGTGGATGGACTCTAAACAGGTAGCCACTATTATCCGTAACGAACACCCGCAGATTCAGACCATTGTCCTGTCTTACCTTGACCCCGAGCAAAGTGCAGAAATTATGGCGCAGTTCCCGGACAAAGTACGTCTGGACTTAATGATGCGAATAGCCAACTTAGAAGAAGTTCAGCCAGCAGCCTTGCAAGAACTGAACGAAATTATGGAAAAACAATTTGCAGGTCAGGCTGGTGCTCAGGCGGCGAAGATGGGCGGCCTGAAAGCGGCAGCCAATATCATGAACTATCTGGATACCAACATCGAAGGTCAGTTGATGGACTCTATCCGCGAGCAGGACGAAGAGATGAGTCAGAGTATTCAGGACCTGATGTTTGTGTTCGAAAACCTGGTGGAAGTCGACGACCGTGGTATTCAGGCCTTGCTGCGTGAAGTGGAAGGTGAAACTTTGCAAAAAGCGATGAAAGGTGCGGACGACGCGGTTCAGGAGAAAATATTCAAGAACATGTCGAAACGTGCCGGCGATATGCTGCGTGATGACCTTGAAGCTATGGGGCCGATTCGTATTAGTGATGTAGAGGCCGCACAGAAAGATATTCTGGCAGCGGCGCGCCGTTTAGCTGACGCAGGTGAAATTATGCTTGGCGGCGGTGGCGGTGACGAATTCCTATAAGGGTTTAACGCATAATGACGGATGATAAAGACGCAACCCAGCTTTGGGATTTACCTGACATGACCTCGGAAGAGCTTAAGCAGGGCTCTCAGGTAAATGCGTTAAACAAACCCCGGCGCTGGCAATATGAGCCGCCGGAAGCGGACAACGAACAGGAAGAAGAGCTTAAGCCTCTGACCGCAGAACAATTGGAAGAAATTCGCCAGGCCGCACGCGAAGAAGGCCATAAAGAAGGTTTTGACGAAGGCCGCAATGAAGGCCTTAAGAAAGGCTATGACGAAGGTTACGAAGCTGGTAAAAAAGACGGTTTTGAAGCCGGTGAACAGCAGGGTGTTGAAGCTGGTAAAGAAGCCATGCAGGAGCAACAGCAGCAGTTAAGAGTTTTGCTGCAGAGTTTGTCTCATCCGAATGAACGTATTACCGAAGCGGTTCAGGACGAGTTGATTGATATGGTCACTGAGCTGACGCGGGTCATCTGTCTGGATTTCGCTGCTAATTCAAAAGAACTCATCGTAAAAGCCGTGCGCGAAGCTATTGCGGTCTTACCGGTTACTGATCAGCGAGTCATTATTCATCTGAATGAAGAAGACTTAGCTATTTTGCAAAGTACATTCAGCGAAGACGAACTGAAAGAAAAAGGCTGGCTGCTTAATAAAGACGATTTACTGGAACGCGGCGGTTGCCGGGTTACTACAGAAAGCTCCACCATAGATTACACCCTGACCAGCCGTATGGAAGATGTGTTCTCCAAATTAAAAGGTTAACCCATGAGCGCTTCTGAGCAGTTAGTGAAACAACTACGCAAAAAACGTGAGCGTATCCAAAAGCCATCAGTGGCTGTGTCGGGCTATCTTACCCGCGTGGTTGGTTTAATGTTTGAGGCTGTTGGCTGTCGTGCTCCTGTGGGGTCAAGCGTAGCGGTTGAGGCTGACAGTGGTGATATTGAAGCCGAAGTGGTGGGGTTTGAAGGCAACATCAGTTACTTAATGCCCACCGAAGACGCTCATGGCGTTATTCCCGGAGCCAGAGTTCGTCCACTAAACCGCAAGAATCAATTGCCGCTGGGTATGGAGCTGCTGGGTCGTGTTATTGATGCTCGTGGCGAGCCCCTTGATGATAAAGGCCCCATTTTTTCTGACGGAAAAACCTACCGAAGCAAACCCATGAACCCACTGAACCGACGTCAGGTGAAGCAGCCGCTGGATGTTGGAGTAACGGCTATTAATGCCTGCTTAACCGTGGGGCAGGGGCAGCGAATGGGGCTGTTTGCCGGTAGTGGCGTGGGTAAAAGTGTGCTGTTGGGCATGATGACTCGCGGTACCACGGCGGATGTGATTGTAGTTGGCCTGATAGGCGAACGTGGCCGGGAAGTAAAAGAGTTTATAGAAGAAATCCTCGGTGAGGAAGGCCGTGAAAAAGCGGTTGTAATAGCAGCGCCGGCAGACCAGTCGCCGCTTATTCGTTTACGTGGTTGTGAAACGGCCTCTCAGGTTGCCGAATATTTTCGTGACCAGGGTCTGAATGTGTTGCTGTTAATGGATTCACTGACTCGTTACGCCATGGCGCAACGGGAAATTGCCCTTGCTGTGGGTGAACCACCGGCAACCAAAGGTTATCCGCCTTCTGTTTTTGCTAAGTTGCCAGCATTGGTCGAAAGAGCCGGTAATGGCGGCGACGGACAAGGTTCTGTGACCGCGTTTTATACGGTTCTGACCGAGGGCGACGATTTGCAGGATCCTATTGCGGACTCCGCGAGAGCAATACTGGACGGACATATTGTACTGAACCGGGAACTGGCCGACAGCGGTCATTATCCGGCAATTGATATTGAAGCTTCTATTAGCCGGGTTATGCCACAGGTTGTTTCGGAAGAGCATATGCAACAGGCGATTAAAGTTAGACAGTGGTACTCAAGTTACCGTCGCAATCGCGACTTGATTTCCATTGGCGCATACACCCGCGGAAGTGACCCGGCTATCGATCAGGCTATTGCAATGCAGCCGCGAGTAAGTATGTTTTTGCAACAGAAAATGCGGGAAGTTGTGAACTATGATGAAAGCTTGTTGCTGCTTAATCAGCTAGTCAATCCGAAGCAGAAACAGTCAGCGGGCATGTAATTTATGGCTGAGTTGGCACAATTGGAAATGTTACTGGAGTTGGAACAGAGGCGCGAAGATAAAGCCGCACAGGATTTCTCTCAGGTACAGCAACAGGTCCAGGAGCAACAGATGCGCCTGGACGGTATGTCAAAATATCGACTCGACTACTTAAATCAGTTGCAGCATCGCGGGCAAAGCGGGATTGCCTCAATTCAGGTAGGGCAGTATCACGCATTTGTCGGTAAATTAGATGAAGGTGTTGAACAGTTGCATCACGATATTATTAAGTTGCAGCAAGTGTTACAACAGCGCAAAGATCGTTGGCTGGCGCAGCGTCGCAAGCGCGAGTCGATAGATTTTTTAATAAAAGAAAAGCGCAAGCGTGAGCAAATAGCAGAAGCCAGAAAAGAACAAAATAATCTGGACGATTTTAGCAGCCAGCGTTTTATTCGCGCCAGAAAATAGTTGGAACGAAATTTGCTTAGATACTTACTAGATATTGTTTGCTCAGCTATTGAAAATAGCGCAAGCGCATTGCGAAGTATTATTAAGCAAGGCGTCAATAAGCACTTAATTCAGGAATAAAACTATGCAACAGCTGCTTAATTTAACCGAGTCTGCCGACAACTTTGCACGTATTGGTAAAGGTAACGATCTTTCATTAAAGAGCACCGATGGTGATAGCGGTGAGTTCTCGCGGCTGATGCTACAACAAAATAGTGGCGATAAAGAGCTGCAACAACTGGCCGCCAAAATTGAAGCTTACCAGAAAGCCGGTAATGACGGTGAAGGTGAGGTTGAAGGCAAAGACATTGAACGCAAAAATATTGGCGAGCCGGTGACCCGAAATTTATGGGAATTGTTGCAGCAAATGAAGCAGGAAAGTGCTGAAGTTAGCTCTGAAGGCGAAACCGTGGTTAGTGACGAGATTGATCTTGCTGCGGGCGATGGCGAACTAAAAATGACAGATGAGCAACTGGCGGAAATGCTGGAAGCTTTAATGGCTAAGCTGGATTCTGCCGATGAAGGCGAGGGCGATGCCGTTATGACCGATGCCGAGCGGCAGAAATTTGCCGATGAGCTGCTGGCCGGCATGACCGATAGCGATAAACAGGCACTGCAGGCAAAGCTTCAACAGTTGATCCAGGCCGCAGAGCAGGGCGAAGGCACTGAAAGTGCCGTTGAAGATGCCGGTAAGTTCATAGTTAATTTGCTTGAACCGCTATTGCCGAAAGCCGATGCTGATAAGTTATTAGTAGGTAATGAAAAAGCGTTAACTCAGGCTTTGAATGAGGCTGCAGAGCTTGTGCTGGCTCAATTGTCTGCATCTCCGGACAAAAATTCAGGCAAGCCGCAAAGTGCTGAAGAATTAACAAATTTGCTTAAGCAACTAGAGCAGCAGGTTTCCGCACAACAAGCGAAAGGCGAAAGTAGTGAGTTGAGTTTAGCGGAGCAAAAGAAACTGCAGCAGTTTACTGCCGAGTTACGCAAAATTTTAGCCAGCCAAAATGGCGGCGCAGATAAACCTCAGGCTTTGACTCAGGAACAGTCGGCTAAAGCTGAGCAATTATTGGCTGAAGTAAGGCAATTATTAAAAGGCCGTACAGGACTGAGTGAAAAGTCGGTAGAGGGTAAGGCGTCAGAGTCGGTTATTACAGCAACAGACGTTAAAGCCGGTAAAGAAAAAGCTGGTTCTGGCGATATTGGTGCTAAAAGCGATGACGGCAAGCAAACGACTAAAGCTGCTTCTGTGAATACAGCTGTTGAAGCAGAAACAAAGGTAGCCGATGCGGGTCAGCAGGGACAAGTCTTTCGGAATAACACCGACGCTTTAGTTGACGCCAGTGCGGCCCGGGCCATTCAGGGGCAAATGGTGTCAACCGCGCAGGGAACTGTAGCTGCGAATGAATCCAGTCAGGCTAATACTTTGCAGGCATTGCAACGTCCATTAGACTTGCAGCAAACGGAAGCGTCGCAAAAATTGCAGGAACGCATCAATATTATGATGAGCAGGAATATCCAACGTGCGGATATTCGTCTGGATCCGCCGGAACTTGGTAGTGTTCACATTCGCGTTAACATGAGCGGTGAGCAGGCATCAGTGCAGTTTCAGGCCCAGACACAACAGGCTCGAGATGCGTTAGAGACGACCATGCCGCGATTACGCGAAATGCTGGAGCAGCAAGGCATCAATTTAGCTGATACCCAGGTTGGAGAGCAAAGCAAAGAAGGCGGGCGCACCGCTGGCGGGCAAGCCGGAGGATCTCATGATGCGGAAGACTGGGCTGTTGAGGGCGAAATAGCTTTAGAAGAAGGCCGGGTGCTTGCTGATGGACAAGTCGATTTCTATGTCTGAAACGGTATATCTAAAGCGGCTATCAAGCTATAGTAACTGTCGGTGGGCGGTAATACAGGAAATTGAGCATGGCAGAAGATAAAGACAACAACGATACGGAACAAACTGAAGAGCAGACCGGTGGTAAGAAGAAAAAACTGATTATCTTCGGTGGTATCGGTATTGTTTTAATTATTACCGTAGTCCTGGTGTTGTGGCTATTCGGTGGCTCGTCTGAGGGTGAATCAGCTGCTGCCGAAAATGGTATGAGCAGCGCAGCGGCACCGTCATCATCGCCACGCCCGGAAATTGGCAATGCACTTTATGTTGGTATGCCCCGGCCTTTCGTTTTCATTGTCCCGGGTGACTCACGTGAGCGAACAGTACAAATTAAAGCGCAGTTAATGGTGCGCGGCGAAGAGAGTGAAGAACTGGCGAAAAAGCATATTCCGTTAATTGAAGGCACGCTGCATGAGGTGTTTTCCTCAACCACGGCTGACAGGTTAAAAACAGCCGAGGGTAAAGGTCAGTTACGTGAACTGGCTTTGACTGAAGTTCGTTCTGCGCTCGAAGAAGTAACCGGGAAACCGGTTGTTGAACAGGTTTTATTTACCAGCTTGGTAATGCAATAAGTGAGCTATTATGGCTGTGAGTGACTTACTATCTCAAGACGAAATTGACGCGCTTTTACATGGTGTTGATGACGTTGAAGAAGAGGACACAGAGAAAGAATCCGCCTCTGCGGATGCGCTCGACTATGACTTTTCGTCGCAAGATAGAATTGTTCGTGGGCGTATGCCAACGCTGGAAATTGTTAATGAGCGTTTTGCCCGCCATATGCGGGTCAGCTTGTTTAACATGATGCGCCGCACCGCAGAAGTGTCTATTAACGGTGTCCAGATGATTAAATTTGGTGAGTACGTGCATACATTGTTCGTACCGACCAGTTTAAACATGGTGCGTTTCCGCCCGCTTAAAGGAACGGCACTAATCACTATGGAGGCACGTTTAGTCTTTATTCTGGTCGATAACTTTTTCGGTGGCGATGGTCGCTATCATGCAAAAATTGAAGGCCGTGAATTTACGCCGACTGAGCGCCGCATCATTCAAATGTTGCTGAAGCTGGTATTTGAAGATTACAAAGAAGCCTGGGCTCCGGTCATGGACGTGGGCTTTGAGTATTTAGACTCGGAAGTTAACCCGGCCATGGCGAACATTGTTAGCCCAACCGAAGTTATCGTTATTAGTTCGTTTCATATTGAGCTAGATGGTGGCGGGGGAGATTTCCACATTGCATTGCCTTACTCCATGCTGGAGCCCATTCGCGAGCTGTTGGATGCCGGTGTGCAGTCGGATAAAGAAGACACCGATATGCGCTGGAGTAAAGCGTTACGTGACGAGATTATGGATGTTCCGGTGGAAATGATTGCCAAACTGGCGCAAACCGAAATGTCGTTACGTGAGGTGATGGATTTGCGCGAAGGCGATGTTATTCCGCTTGAGTTGCCAGACGACTTAACCGTACTAATTGAAGATTTACCGACTTTCCATGCGAAAATGGGGCGTTCAAGAGACAATGTCGCTTTGAAAATTTCAGAGAAGATTAAACGCCCTGAAACCGTGAAGTCGGATATTCATATGTTGACTCGTGGAGGCCGCCGAATTGGTGGTGATGCCGAGTTACAACAGTTAGAAGAAGATATTGATTTATAATAATTGCTGCTTGAGAAAGTGAGGTTGCAACATGAGTAACGATGATAAAGATATGGATGACTGGGAAGCAGCAATGGCTGAACAGGAAGCTGCTGAAGATGAAGAAAGTGGCGAATCAGGAGCCGGTGAAGGCGCAGGAAAGTCGTCCAGTCATTCTGGTATGGATAACGTGCAGACCGCTGAACTCGAAGAACTGAGTGAAGATAAGCCGGTAACCGAGGAAGAAAAGCGCAAGCTCGACGCCATTCTCGATATTCCTGTTACCATTTCTATGGAAGTGGGTCGTAGCCAAATTAGCATTCGTAATTTGCTGCAATTGAACCAGGGCTCTGTGGTGGAACTGGAACGTGTTGCCGGTGAACCACTGGATGTACTGGTTAACGGCACCTTGATTGCGCATGGCGAGGTGGTTGTTGTTAATGATAAATTCGGGATACGCTTAACCGATGTTATTAGTCAGATTGAACGTATTCGTAAGCTTCGCTAGTTTGGTGCTGTTGCCCTCTGCTGCCAAGGCGGAAGAGAAAGCTGGCATTATTTCAGGCAATGACATAGGCGCCATGGTTTTGGCGCTTTTTGCCGTTTTAGCGGTGATTGTGGTTTTAGCCTCGCTGTTAAAACGCTTTAACCTCAAGTTTCAGGGCGCATCTGGTCTGAAAGTACTGAGTAGCGTGTCTTTAGGGCCTAAAGAGCGGCTGGTCATTGTGGATGTTGGGGGGCAGAAATTGTTACTTGGTGTCACTCAGCAACGCATAGAATGCCTGAAAGAGTTGCCAGGCGATATCAACCTGGAAGGAAAACAAGAACAATGAACCGCTGGTTGCTGCTTTGTATTTTAGCCGTGTTGTGTTTGCTGCCTGAGCAGGCTTTCGCCTGGCAGGATCTTACTGCGGTTACGGTAAAAACAAACCCCGATGGTAGTGAAGAGTACTCTGTAACGCTGCAAATTTTGGCGATAATGACGGCGCTGACCTTCATTCCCGCTATGGTCATTATGATGACCTCATTTACCCGAATTATTATCGTTTTAGCTATTCTGCGTCAGGCCATCGGTCTGCAACAGTCGCCTTCTAATCAGGTGCTACTGGGCATTGCGCTGTTTTTAAGCTTTTTCATCATGACGCCGGTTTTAAACGAAATAAATGACAAAGCGTTACAACCCTACTTAAATGAAGAGATACAGTCGATGGAGGCGGTCGACAGAGCAAAAGCGCCGATAAAAGCCTTTATGCTGGCGCAAACACGCTTAACCGATTTAGAAACCTTTGTCGAAATATCAGGAACCGAGGGCGTGCAAGAGCCGGAGGACGTGCCTATGTCGGTGCTTATTCCGTCCTTTATAACTTCCGAGCTCAAAACCGCCTTTCAAATAGGCTTCATGCTGTTTATTCCGTTTTTGATTATTGATTTGGTGGTCGCCAGCGTTCTCATGGCCATGGGTATGATGATGCTGTCGCCCATGATCGTATCGCTGCCGTTTAAACTCATGTTGTTCGTGCTGGTTGATGGCTGGAGTTTAACCATGAGTACCCTGGCCGGAAGTTTCGGGGTTTAGGAGGCAATATGTCACCGGAAATGTTTCTCGACATTTTTCAGGAAGCTTTGAAAACCATAGTGATTATGGTGGCTTTTATAATTATTCCCGGACTTTTAGTGGGTCTGGTCGTTGCGGTTTTCCAGGCAGCTACCTCTATCAACGAGCAAACCTTAAGCTTTCTGCCCCGCCTACTTGTCACTCTTGCCGTTATTGGTCTTGGTGGACACTTCCTGACTGAAACCGTAATGGACTTCACTATCGAAATGTTTAACCGGATACCTGAAGTGGTCGGCTAATGGATCTGGTGACTTCTGTTCTGCTCGAGTGGTTGGAACAACACCTGTGGCCGCTAACACGGGTGTCATCAATGATCATGAGTATGGCACTGTTTTCCGGCACCATAGTGAACTCCCGCGTCAAAATCTTTTTATCTCTTGCCATTATTATGGCCGTTTCACCTGCTTTGCCGGAAATTAATGCGGGCGTTGAAATGATGTCGGTAGGCGGTTTCTTAGTTACAGCGCAGCAAGTCGTTATTGGGGTTGCCTTAGGGTTGCTTTCCATTTTGTTCCTGCAAACATTTGTTCTGGGTGGCCAAATTATTGCCATGCAAATTGGTTTGGGTTTCGCCTCTATGGTTGACCCCACCAACGGCCAGCAAGTGCCGGTTATTGCACAGTTCTTTTTAATGTTAGCCAGTCTGGTTTTTCTCGCGTTCGACGGGCATTTATTAATGATTCATATGGTTGTTGCCAGTTTTGACGCAATACCTGTGGGTATGACCGGGTTGGATGCCGACGCTTTATTTGCGGTTGCGGAGTGGGGCGTTTACATGTTCTCGGCGGCGTTAACGGCGATGCTTTCGGGGGTCATTGCGTTGCTGCTAATTAACTTAAGCTTTGGGGTTATGACCCGGGCGGCTCCACAGCTGAACATTTTTGCTATTGGTTTTCCTATTACTATGGTCAGTGGATTAGTGGTTGTGTGGCTAACCATGGGGGGCTTTATTTTCCACTTCGAAAACCAATGGGCGCGGGTGGTACAAACCATGTGCGAGATATTGGGTAGTCAATGTGCTTAAATCGACTTTCTCTGACAAAGGGCAGTAAGCATGGCTGAGACTGATCAGGAACGTACAGAAGACCCCACGGAGCGACGAAAACAGCAAGCCCGCGATAAAGGCCAAATTGCTCGCTCCAAAGAAATGGGAACCGGCTTTGTATTGGTGAGTGCCGCAGTTTCGTTTTTCTGGTTCGGTGGGGCGCTGTACCAGGGCGTGCGTAACGTTTTTGAAATTATGTTTACGCTTGACCGACAGCACGCGTTTGACACCAGCAAAATGTATGAAGCCTTTGCCATTGCCTTTGGTGAAATACTCTGGCCAATACTGACCATTTTTGCCTTTATCGTTGTGTTTACCTTCCTTGGAAACAGCTGGTTGGGTGGCATTAACTTTTCCGCTCAGGCAATGGCACCTAAATTTAACCGGATGAATCCGCTTAATGGATTTAAACGGATGTTTGGTGTTCAGGCGTTGGTGGAGCTGATAAAAGCCATAGCTAAGTTTATGGTGGTAGCTGTTTCTGCATACTTTCTGCTTAAGTGGAAATTTGTCGATATTCTGCAAATGTCTATGGGACAGATGCCGACCATGATTGGGAACGCGCTGGACACCCTGCTATGGATGTTCTTACTGTTGTGTTTATCGATATTCCTTATCGTCGTTATTGATGCTCCCTTTCAGGTATGGAAACACAATAAAGACTTAAAAATGAGTAAGCAGGAAGTCAAGGACGAACATAAAGACACTGAGGGGAGTCCTGAAGTGAAAGGGCGTATTCGTCGCCTGCAAATGGAAATGGCAAACCGTCGAATGATGCAGGAAGTACCTAAGGCCGATGTTGTTGTCACGAACCCGACGCACTACGCTGTCGCGTTGAAATACGATGATGGTGGCGCGCAGGCGCCGGTTCTTCTCGCTAAAGGAACCGATGAAACCGCTGCAAAAATTCGTGAAATTGCTCTGGAATATGAAATTCCGCTGGTTGCTTCGCCGGGGCTTGCCCGCTCAATTTATCATACCACCGAGCTGGAAAAAGAAATCCCGAAAGGCTTGTTCGTGGCCGTGGCACAGATTCTTGCATACGTATATCAATTACGAATGTTTAAGAAAGGACAGGCGAAACGTCCGAAAAAACCTCCTATGGATAAAGATATTCCGGACGATTTACGTTACTAACCAGCCGAATTACGACGTCATTAGACTCGCATAATTTGCGCGATAAGACGGGCTGCTATATCATTCGCCACCATTCGTGCCGATATCGGCAGTGGCAAATTTGGACTAAGCAGTTATGGCTAAACTTTCTTTGTGCCTGGCACAGCTGGACTTTACGGTTGGTGCCATTCACAACAACACCGCCCTAATTTTAAAGACGCTGCGTGAGCAGGGTGAGCAACACGACATTATTGTGTTCCCTGAGCTGGCTATTACGGGTTATCCGCCGGAAGACTTATTATTCCGCGATGACTTACATCAGGCGGTGGATAACGCCGTAGAGCAAATCAGCGCAGCAGCTTCAGATTGTGTAGTTATTGTTGGTCACCCTCAGGCTGTTGGCGGAGAGCTTTTCAACGCAATGTCCGTGCTACATCGCGGGGAATGCCTGCATCGCTACTTTAAACAGCGTTTGCCCAATTACGGTGTTTTTGATGAGCAACGCTACTTTATTCCGGGCCATCAGAGTCAGGTGTTTGAATGGCAGGGCGTGCGCATTGGCTTACAAATTTGTGAAGACTTGTGGCATCCGCAACCGTTACAACAATTACTGGACGACGACATTGATCTGGTGCTTTCAATTAATGCTTCCCCGTATGAGTTAAACAAGCACGAACAACGCTTAGGTGTGTTGAAGCAGCGTGTGGCAGAAGCCGGCAAACCCATTTTGTATTTGAATAATTGCGGTGCGCAGGATGAACTGGTGTTCGATGGCCATTCACTGGTTTTAGATGCCGAAGGTGAGTTGGTCGCCGAGTTACCGCACTGTGAAATGACCACGGCAACTGTAACTTACGAAGACAAAGGTATCCGTTGTGCCGGTTTTGAGGCACATGCCGAGCAAAATGATCTGGCTCATGTTTATGACGCTTTGGTGCTGGCGGTGCGTGACTATGTGACCAAGAATGGCTTCTCCGGCGTTGCATTGGGTTTGTCAGGTGGTATCGATTCGGCATTAACTTTGGCAATAGCAAGCGACGCGCTGGGAGCTGATAAGGTTCACGCGGTGATGATGCCGTTCCGCTATACTTCAGATATGAGTCTGGAAGACGCCGAGAAACAAGCCGATACCTTAGGTGTTCGCTACGACGTCGTGCCAATTGAGCCCATGTTTAATGAGTTTATGACTCAGTTGGGACCGTTATTCGGTGAGACTGAAACCGATACCACCGAGGAAAACCTGCAGTCCCGCTGCCGCGGTGTATTGCTTATGGCCTTATCGAATAAAACCGGTTCGCTGGTGCTGGCTACAGGCAATAAAAGCGAAATGGCGGTGGGTTATGCAACCTTATACGGTGATATGTGCGGCGGTTTTGCGCCTATTAAAGACATTCCCAAATTGCTGGTTTATCAATTAGCTGAGTTTCGCAATACGCGGGGCGCCTGCATACCTCAAAGGGTTATAGACAGACCGCCTTCTGCTGAACTCGCACCAGATCAAGTGGATTCTGATTCCCTGCCGGACTATAGCGATTTAGATCGCATTCTGGCATTGTATGTAGAGAGAGACTGGTCGGTAACCGATATTATCGCAGCCGGATTTACAGAGGAGGACGTGCGCCGGGTGGTTCGCCTGGTCGACTTGAATGAATACAAGCGTCGCCAATCTGCGGTCGGGCCTAAAGTAACACCTCGTAACTTTGGTAAAGATCGTCGTTACCCTATTACCAGTCACTATCGCCATGAATTACAGCGACAAGGTCAATAGGACAAATACTGATGAAAAAAGTTGAAGCCATTATTAAGCCGTTTAAGTTGGACGACGTGCGCGAAGCGCTGTCGGAAGTCGGCATTGCCGGTATGACTGTGTCAGAGGTAAAAGGCTTTGGTCGTCAGAAAGGCCATACCGAACTTTATCGCGGCGCGGAGTACATGGTCGATTTTCTACCAAAGGTAAAACTGGAAGTGGTGGTTGCGGATAGCGAAGTTGAGCGTTGTATTGAAGCCATTATGGAAACAGCTCAAACTGGGAAAATTGGTGATGGGAAAATTTTCATTACCGAAATTGAACGTGTTATTCGTATTCGTACCGGAGAGGAAAACGAGGACGCGGTATAAGCTACCGCGCCATTCGTTGAAAGAAACTAGCGGGCTGAGACTAACTGATTCTCAGGAAAGTTTGCTCTCAGCACCTTCATTGCGTCTTCACGCAGTTCGGGCAGTTCCAGTTGATCATAACTTTCTACCATTATCGCTAAGGCATTCTCTACTTCCGGTGTATCTGAAAAGTGCTCTAATACATACCGGCCGCGGTTAGCTGCTGCTAAGTATGCCTGACGCTCCATATAGTACTGAGCGATAGCCAGTTCTTTTTTAGCTAAACGGCTTTTTAATGCAATTAAACGCTTCTTAGCATCTGCAGCGTATTCGCTTTTCGGGTACTTGCGAACTAACTCAGCGAAATCTTTAAACGCTTCTTCCGCCATAGATGAGTCCCGGTCAGAGCGGTCAACGCCAGCCAGATTATGTATAGCGTTGTGCTCCGCACGCTGATTAACCAGCCCACGCATATAGAGTGCATAATCGACATCTTTATGATTTGGGTTGAGGCTGATGAAACGATCAATCGCGGCTAAAGCTTCATCTGTATTATCGAGTTTATAATGCAGATAAATAAGGTCTAGCTGAATTTGATGGGCAAAAGGACCAAAAGGGTAACGCTTGTTCAGGCCGGATAATTGCTCCTGCGCCAAATTCAAATTACCATTAGCCATACTCTCCTGAGCCTGCTCATACATGGCTTCGACTTGTGTTTTCGCAACTTGCTCTTCTTCCGACTGGCTTGAACAACCCGCTAACATTAATCCCAGAACCGATGATAAAACGAGGCTTCGGCTTAACTTATTACTAAACATATTATGAAGGATTCCCTTTATTTTTTTGGCGCTGCACCGGCAAACCGTTACACTAGCATATTCTTGCATTCTAACGCAGCCGTAAAGGCTTTGACAGTCGAAACCCAATATATGAACAAAAGCATTGAATTAGAAGCCATTGTTACCGAGTCTCTGGCTGGAAAAAGATTAGACCAGGCACTTGCAGAGTTGTTCCCCGACTACTCAAGGTCTCGCTTAAAAAGCTGGATAACTGATGGAAAAGTGACCATTGACACAAAAGTCATCGAGAAACCGCGAGAAAAGGTGGTTGCCGGTGCTTTAGTTGCAGTGGACGCAGAAATTGAGGGGGAGGAGCGGCACGAAGCACAGCCGGTGGAACTGGATATCGTTTATGAAGATGAGGATATTCTGGTCATCAACAAGCCTGCGGGCTTAGTTGTCCATCCCGGTGCAGGAGCGCCTGACAGAACCCTACTTAATGGTTTGTTGCATTACGATCCACAGCTCGATTTGGTGCCGCGGGCGGGTATTATTCATCGCTTAGATAAAGACACTACCGGGCTGATGGTTGTTGCGCGTAACGTGCCTGCACAAACGCAATTAGTATCAATGATGCAGGATCGGGACATTACCCGCGAATATGAAGCGGTCTGTAATGGCGTAATGACTGCCGGCGGCATGGTTGATCAACCTATCGGTCGGCATCCGACAAAACGCACGCATATGGCGGTGGTGCAGTCTGGCAAGGCAGCAGTTACACATTATCGTGTGCTGGATCGTTACAGAGCGCATACATTACTTCGTCTGCGTCTAGAGTCCGGCAGAACTCACCAGATTCGTGTGCATATGGCGCATATTCGCCACCCCTTAGTCGGTGATTTAACCTATGGTGGTCGTCCACGTCCGCCCAAACAGGCTGAAGATCGTCTATTACAAACTTTGCGAGGGTTTAACCGCCAGGCGTTACATGCTGCATCTCTGGGCTTACATCATCCAATTACCGGCGACTGGCTGGAGTTTAATGTTCCGCGGCCAACCGATTTTCAATATCTAATTGAAGAACTGCGTGTTGATCATGAACGTTTCAAGTCAGCATGACGGCATTATCGTTCCTGACTGGGAGCTGCCGCCGAATGTTCATGCGGCAGTGACCACCAGAGCTTTTGGAAACCTGGCGGTGCATGTGGGAGACGATCCTGCGGCTGTTCTTCTGCGTCGCCGACAGTTGCAGCGCTCACTCAAGTTGCCAACTGCGGTTACCTGGTTGCAGCAGCAACATACCAATAGGGTTTTGCGTTGGCCTTTTAAGTCCGCTGTTGCGGATGCTGCCTATAGTGACCTACCCCAGAGTGTTTGTGCAGTTTTAACCGCAGACTGTCTGCCTGTTCTTTGTTGCTCCAATGACGGAAAAGAAATTGCAGCCGTGCACGCCGGCTGGCGAGGTTTAGCCGACGGGGTATTACAAAATGCTCTGGCAAGCTTTAAAACTCCGGCGGCTCAACTTCGAATTTGGATAGGACCGTCTATCGGCGCTTCGGCTTTTGAAGTAGGTGATGATGTACGAGACAGGTTCGTTGTTCGTCATTCATCTAATGCAGAATATTTTCTTTCTCACTCCGGTAAATGGTTAGCCGATTTAGCCTCAATTGCAGCGGACGAGTGTTTGCGCGCGGGTGTTGAGGCTATAACCAAAAGCAGCGAATGTACTGTTCTTAATAACCGAAACTGGTACTCCTGGCGCAAGGAGAAAGCTGCAGCTAGATTTGCGTCAATTATTTGGCGAAATTAATTTTAATCACTTGAAAATGCGCAAAAAGTACCCACATTTAACTTAACGAAAGAATTAAGTGAGGAAGTACCGATGCGACACGATAAATTTACCAGTAAGTTTCAGATGGCGATTGCCGATGCTCAGTCAATTGCTCTGGGACGTGACCATCAATTTATAGAACCCGTCCATTTAATGCAGGCACTGTTGGATCAAAATGGTGGCTCAGTGCGCCCTTTATTTACTATGCTAGGCGTGGACATTCCCCAGTTCAGAGCAAACTTGTCGAAAGCCCTGGACGCCTTACCTCAGGTTGAGGGCACCGGCGGTGACGTTCAGTTATCGCAGAACACAGCTCAACTTTTAAACCTGTGCGATAAATACGCGCAGAAACGAAATGATTCGTACATTTCGTCTGAGCTATTTTTATTGGCTGCGACGGAAGATAAAGGCAAGTTGGGCGATATTTTCCGTCAGCAGGGCATAAAACGCGAAGCGCTGGAAAAAGCCATTAACGATATTCGAGATGGCGAAAAAGTGGATGACCCTAATGCCGAAGATAAGCGCCAGGCATTGGATAAGTACACCATAGATTTAACCGAACGTGCGGAGCAAGGCAAGCTTGACCCTGTTATTGGTCGTGATGAAGAAATTCGCCGGACGATTCAGGTATTGCAGCGCCGCACAAAAAATAATCCGGTTCTTATTGGTGAACCGGGTGTTGGTAAAACCGCCATTGTCGAAGGTCTGGCCCAGCGCATCGTTAACGGTGAAGTACCCGAAGGTTTAAAGCATAAACGGGTATTGTCTCTGGACTTGGGCGCGTTATTAGCGGGTGCGAAATTCCGTGGTGAATTTGAGGAGCGGCTCAAAGCTGTATTAACCGAGCTTTCTAAAGAGGAAGGCCGCATTATTTTGTTCATTGACGAGATGCACACCATGGTCGGTGCCGGTAAAGCGGATGGTGCAATGGATGCCGGTAACATGTTGAAGCCGGCCCTGGCTCGTGGCGAGCTACATTGTGTTGGCGCTACTACTCTGGATGAATACCGCCAGTATATTGAGAAAGATGCAGCGCTGGAACGACGCTTCCAGAAAGTTCTGGTGGAAGAACCGAATGTGGAAGACACCATAGCTATTTTGCGTGGTTTGAAAGAGCGTTACGAATTACACCATTCGGTAGAAATCACGGACCCGGCCATTGTTGCGGCGGCGTCTTTATCGCATCGCTATATCAGTGACCGTAAACTGCCGGATAAAGCCATCGACTTAATTGACGAGGCGGCATCAAGTATTCGTATGCAAATTGACTCTAAGCCGGAGGATTTGGATCGTCTGGAGCGCCGCATTATTCAGTTGAAGCTTGAGCGTCAGGCGCTACAAAAAGAAAAGGATGATGCGAGCAAAAAACGCTTAGAAATCCTGCACGACGAGCTTGATGAGCAAGAGCGTAAATATGAAGAACTGGAAGAGGTCTGGAATACTGAAAAAGCCGCAGTACAAGGCACCCAGCATATTAAAGCGCAGTTAGAACAGGCTCGTACCGACATGGACATTGCCCGCCGCGCCGGTGACTTAAACCGTATGTCTGAACTTCAGTATGGCCGTATTCCTGAACTGGAGCGACAGCTGGACTTAGCTTTGCAAGCCGAAATGCAGGATATGAGCTTGCTCAAAAACCGTGTTACTGAAGAAGAAATTGCTGACGTATTGTCACGTTGGACGGGTATTCCGGTTAATAGAATGCTCGAAGGCGAGCGCGAAAAGCTGTTACATATGGAAGAGCAAATCCACAGTCGTGTAGTGGGTCAAAACGAGGCCGTAGATGCGGTTTCCAATGCTATTCGTCGCTCACGGGCCGGACTTGGCGATCCGAATCGTCCTATAGGTTCATTCTTATTCCTTGGTCCAACAGGTGTGGGTAAAACTGAGTTATCTAAAGCCTTGGCGAACTTCATGTTTGATACCGACCATGCAATGGTGCGTATTGATATGTCCGAGTTTATGGAGAAGCATTCGGTTGCTCGTCTGGTTGGTGCGCCTCCTGGCTATGTTGGCTACGAAGAAGGTGGCTATTTAACCGAAGCTGTACGGCGTAAACCGTATTCGGTAATTTTGCTCGACGAAATTGAGAAGGCTCACCCTGATGTCTTTAATATCTTGTTGCAGGTATTGGATGATGGCCGCTTAACCGATGGGCAGGGACGTACGGTCGATTTCAAGAACACCGTTATTATTATGACCTCTAACCTGGGTTCCGATTTAATTCAGGAACATGCTAAAGAGCATACTTATGAGCAGATGAAGGCTGAAGTAATGGAAGTGCTGGCGCATCACTTCCGTCCTGAGTTCATTAACCGTGTGGACGAAACGGTTGTCTTTCATCCCCTGGGGGAGAGTGAAATACGGTCTATTGCTGAATTTCAGTTACAGCTTCTTTATAAACGTCTGGAAGACAAAGAGTATCAATTGGAATTGGATGATGACGCTTTATCTCATCTGGCAAGAACCGGATTCGACCCGGTATTTGGAGCGCGGCCTCTGAAACGTGCTATTCAGCACGAGCTGGAGAATCCTTTAGCGCAAAAAATCTTGTCAGGGGAACTTGAGCCTGCTAAACCGATCAAAGTAAGTGTTGAAAATGAGCGGTTAGTGATCACGCAATAACCACATAGGGCTTCGGGCATTTCCTGTTCGAAGTCCTAATGTGATAACCTGACTACTTTCTATTTAGTGACTAAAGAGTGTTTTATACATGAGTAATGACAGCTCAAATACCAATGGTAAGAGCCGCGGTATCTATTTACTGCCAAACTTGTTTACGACTGCAGGCTTGTTTTCAGGCTTTTATGCCATAGTCGCGTCAATGAACGATCGCTTTATTGAAGCGGCAGTCGCAATTTTTATTGCAATGGTTTTTGATGGGCTGGATGGCCGTGTTGCAAGAATGACCAATACGGAAAGTGACTTCGGGGCTGAATTCGACAGTATGGCCGATATCGTCTCCTTTGGTATGGCACCGGCCTTGGTCATGTATAACTATGCCTTGGCTGATCTCGGAAAAATAGGTTGGTTAGCAGCCTTTATTTTTGTGGCTGGCGGTGCATTACGGCTGGCGCGGTTTAATACTAACCTCGGCTCCTCCGATAAAAACTTCTTTCAGGGTCTGGCAATACCCAGTGCCGCAGCTATTGTTGCTGGCTTAGTCTGGGTGGGGGCTGAGTACGGTGTTGAAGGTAGTGACATGGGTGGCTTTGCTGCTGTTATTACTATTTGTGCCGGCCTGCTAATGGTGACGAATTTCCGTTACCACTCTTTTAAAGACGTAGACTGGAAAGGCAAAGTTTCATTCCTTGTTATTCTCGTTATTGTTTTGGTTTTCGTTATTGTTGCGACGCAACCATCTTTAGTTCTGTTTTCCATATTCTTTTTATATGCCTTATCGGGTCCGGTATTGACCATCAAGAATGTGAAGAAGTTGAAGTTGGGTCATGTTGTTGGTGACGATGACGAAGATGACGCAGACTTTAATGACAATAAAGAGACTAAAAAAGAAGCAGAAAAGCCTGAGAAAGAAGATTAAAACAGCAAGTTGGTGATGTTCTGACCAAACGATCAAGAAGGTTCTAAAAAGATCTTGCAAGGCACTCAGAGATCACTATAATTCGCCGCCGTTGTCATGAGTTATCTGCAAAGTGTATTTGCAATAAATTCCGACAACGGCGTTTTGTTTTAACCGGGCTGAAAAAGCTGAAAAAAAATGGGTTGACGAAACGAGAGGGACGTGTAGAATACGCCTCC
>NZ_DEXU01000007.1:171179-190909 GCF_002364295.1 Idiomarina sp. UBA3176 | reverse complement strand
GGAGGCGTATTCTACACGTCCCTTTCGTTTCGTCAACCCATTTTTTTCAGCTTTTTCAGCCCGGTTAAAACAAAACGCCGTTGTCCGAATTTATTGCAAATACACTTTGCAGATAACTCATGACAACGGCGGCGAATTATAGTGATCTCTCTGAGCCTTGCAAGATCTTTTTCGATCAAAAAGTTTAACCGAACAAAAAACAACCAGCTGTAACTAAAACCCTTAGATTTGCTCGTTTTTAATTCTATTTTGTTGTTTTTTTGTGATTACCTTGAACTGTTGTTATATTGAATCACTCTAATAAGTTGGAATTACATAAAGGGCTTAAATCTTATGCGCTGGAAATCAATAACTTTTACCTGTTTGCTTGTTGCAACTCTTAGTTCAAGCGCCATACGAACGAGTCATGCTGCTACTTTTGATGGCAGCCTCCAAAATTCGTCTTCCACTTTACAAGATACTTACCGAAGTATTATCGAAAGTCACCTCAATAAAAACTTCTCTATTATGCGAACTGTACGCATTCTGATTAATAACTACCCAGAACATGCTGCCTATATCGTTAATGCCGCTTTTGATACCAGAGAGAGTAGAGTAACCGCCATTGTAATAGCCGCCATGCAAGCGGAGCCTGCAGTTACTTATACTGTCGTCGACATTGCTATAGCTCGTTATCCAGATTTATGTAATGCCATTGTTGAGGCAGCTATTCAAACCGAGCCCGCTTATATTGATGATATCATTACTATTGCTTTGCAACGTCAACCTGATCGGGCTGAAACTATTATACGCAAAGCTGTCGCGTCCCATCCTGATTTTACTGAGTCTGTTTTGAGAACCGCAGCGCAGGAAGCACCTAGTTCAATTTTTTCTTCATTGACTAAGTCGATAAAGGCTTTACCGGAGACAGCAACAGCTTTAATTGCCGTTATGAAGGACTTTTTTGTTGGTTCAGATGATGAAGAGGGCACATACGAAATTAGCAAAGAAGATTGGAGAATTTTAACTCTGGAAGCGAAAGAGTCGGGAGTTAGCCGCAAGGAACTTGAATGGTTAGTAAAGGAAGGTTATCTGGAAAAGGAAACCTTCGCTAAGATTTTCAACGAAAGACTCTAATTAGTTATTACCACTTGGTTTTAGACACAAAAAAGCCGGCTGTACTTCAGCCGGCTTTTTAACTTTCCGAAGCGGTTTACTCCGCAGCTTCTTCAGCTACTTCTTCAACTTCTTCAACTTCTGGGCGACCAACTAATTCAATGTAAGCCATTGGTGCGTTATCACCTGTACGGAAGCCACACTTCATAATGCGAGTGTAACCACCTGGGCGTTCTTCATAACGCGGGCCTAATTCATTAAACAGCTTGCCAACAACCTCTTTGTCACGTGTGCGTGCGAACGCCAGACGACGATTTGCTACGCTGTCTTGTTTTGCCATTGTGATCAACGGCTCAACAACGCGACGTAACTCTTTTGCCTTTGGCAAAGTCGTCTTGATGATCTCATGACGCACTAAAGAGCTTGCCATGTTGCGGAACATTGCCTGACGATGGCTGCTGTTTCGATTTAGTTGACGACCACTCTTACGATGGCGCATACCTATACCCTTCTCAGTAAATCTATTACTAAGGTGACCTTAGTCGTTGTCAATTAAGCTGGCTGGTGGCCAGTTCTCAAGGCGCATGCCTAGAGACAAACCACGTGAAGCCAACACGTCTTTGATTTCAGTCAACGACTTCTTACCCAAGTTCGGAGTTTTCAATAACTCGACCTCAGTGCGTTGTACTAAGTCACCAATGTACTGAATCGCTTCTGCTTTCAAGCAGTTCGCAGATCGAACAGTCAATTCCAAGTCGTCTACCGGACGCAGAAGGATCGGATCGAACTCCGGCTTCTCTTCTTTTTCTTCCGGTTCACTGATATCACGAAGTTCTACGAAGGCATCCAACTGTTCAGCTAAAATTGTTGCTGCACGGCGGATAGCTTCTTCTGGATCCAATGTACCATTGGTTTCCATTTCGATAACCAGCTTGTCTAAGTCAGTGCGCTGTTCAACACGAGCCGCATCTACAGAATATGCAATGCGTTCTACCGGGCTGAACGACGCGTCGACTAAAAGACGACCGATTGGACGTTCATCATCATCAGCGGACTGACGAGATGCCGCAGGCACGTAACCACGACCACGTTCGACTTTCACTCGCATAACAAGTTCATAGTCGCCTGTCAGATGACAGATAACGTGCTCAGGATTAACGATTTCAACATCACCATCGTGGGTGAAATCGCCTGCTGTTACAGGACCTGCTCCGGATTTATTCAAAGTCAGAGTTGCTTCATCTTTACCTTCAACGCTGACTGCCAGCCCTTTCAGGTTTAATAAAACTTCAATGACATCTTCCTGAACGCCCTCTTTGCTGCTGTATTCGTGCAGCACGCCATCGATTTCAACCTCAGTCACTGCACAGCCTGGCATTGACGACAGTAAAATGCGACGTAACGCATTACCTAGTGTATAACCAAAGCCGCGTTCCAGAGGCTCCAGTGTCACCTTGGCATGAGTCGGGCTGATTTGCTCGATGTCGACTAACCTCGGCTTTAGGAATTCGGTAACAGAACCCTGCATTGTGTCCTCTCTCTATGCTTAAGCTTTACTTAGAGTAAAGCTCTACGATCAACTGTTCGTTAATTTCAGCAGACAAGTCGCTACGTTCTGGAAGACGTTTAAATGCACCTTCCAATTTGTTGTTGTCTACTTCTATCCAGACTGGCTTTTCGCGTTGTTCTGCAAGCTCCAGTGCTGCTCCGATACGTGCCTGTTTCTTCGCTTTTTCACGAACAGAAACGACATCTTCAGGACGAACCTTGAACGATGGAATGTTCACTACCTGACCATTCACAACAACTGCTTTGTGACTGACCAGCTGACGAGCTTCTGCGCGTGTTGACGCAAAACCCATGCGATACACTACGTTATCCAAGCGCTGTTCCAGCAACTGCAACAGGTTTTCACCGGTATTGCCTTTCAGTCGTGCAGCTTCTTTGTAGTAGTTACGAAATTGCTTTTCCAGTACGCCGTACATACGACGAACTTTCTGTTTCTCACGCAACTGAACACCGTAATCTGACAAACGACCGCGACGCGCGCCGTGTTGTCCTGGTGCAGTTTCGATCTTACATTTAGAATCGATTGCGCGAACGCCGCTCTTCAGGAACAAATCTGTTCCTTCGCGACGGCTCAGCTTGAGCTTTGGACCCAAATATCTAGCCATGATCTTTCTCCAACTATCGATTCACGCCTTAAACGCGACGTTTCTTAGGCGGACGACAACCGTTGTGAGGAATCGGTGTCACATCGGTAATATTTGTGATTTTGTAACCAACGGCGTTCAGGGCACGAATCGATGATTCACGACCTGGGCCTGGACCATTCACAAATACTTCCAGGTTTTTCAGTCCGTATTCCTTCGCCATTTCACCTGCGCGTTCTGCTGCAACCTGTGCTGCGAACGGCGTTGATTTCCGTGAACCACGGAACCCTGATCCACCTGCAGTAGCCCACGCTAGTGCGTTACCCTGGCGATCAGTAATGGTAATAATGGTGTTGTTGAAAGATGCATGCACATGAGCCATGCCATCGGCGACCTGCTTTTTAACGCGCTTTCGAGAGCGAGTTGGTGTTTTAGCCATTACTCAATCCCCCTATTTCTTGATTGGTTTGCGCGGACCTTTACGAGTGCGCGCATTTGTTTTAGTGCGCTGCCCACGTAGAGGTAAGCTACGACGATGACGAAGTCCACGGAAACACCCGAGGTCCATCAAACGTTTAATGTTCATAGATACTTCACGACGCAGATCACCTTCTACGGCGAACTTTGATACAGCGTCACGAAGCGCGTCCAGTTTGTCTTCTGACAATGAACCAATCTTGGTGTCTTCAGCGATACCCGTAGCAGCAAGAATCTGCTGTGAACGAGTACGGCCAACACCGTAGATTGCAGTCAAAGCTATGACTGCATGCTTATTGTCAGGAACGTTAATGCCAGCGATACGGGCCACTAACACGTCTCCTTCAGTTTGTAGGCTTCAGTTGAAAAGCCCGTTAGGATACTCAACCGATTGCCGAATTGCAAATACTTCAAAGGCTGCGGCGACTAAGCCGCAAGCCTTTCCTTCGAATCAACCTTGTCGTTGCTTATGCTTAGCATCAGTGCAAATAACGCGAACTACACCGTTACGCTTGATGATTTTGCAGTTACGACAGATTTTCTTCACGGAAGCACGAACTTTCATTGCTACTCTCCGTTCTACCCAATCTTACCGGCCGTAGCCTTTTAGATTGGCTTTTTTCAGGACAGAGTCATATTGATGCGACATCATATGAGTCTGAACCTGTGCCATAAAGTCCATGATAACAACAACGATAATCAATAAAGATGTACCGCCGAAGTAGAATTGCACGTTCCATGCAATCATCATGAACTCCGGAACCAAACAGACAAAGGTAATGTACAGTGCGCCTGCTAATGTCAAACGCGTCATTACTTTATCGATGTATCTTGAGGTTTGTTCACCTGGGCGAATACCCGGAATAAACGCACCCGACTTCTTCAAGTTGTCAGCTGTTTCGCGAGGGTTAAATACCAACGCAGTATAGAAGAAACAGAAGAAGATTATCGCAGCCGCGTACAATAACACATATAACGGCTGACCGGGAGACAATGTCATCGATACTTGCTGCAAAAAGTCTGCAACCATACCTTCACCAGAGCCAAACCAAGTGGCAATGGTACCCGGGAATAAAATAATACTTGACGCAAAAATTGGTGGAATAACACCAGCCATATTAACTTTCAATGGCAAGTGCGTGCTTTGCGCAGCAAATACCTTACGGCCCTGTTGACGCTTCGCATAATTAACGACGATACGACGTTGACCACGCTCCACAAAAACAACGAAATAAGTTACTGCTAAAACCACAACCCCAATTAATAACAACAATAACAGGTGCAAGTCACCTTGACGCGCTTGTTCAGCCGTTTGGCCGATAGCGGAAGGTAATCCTGCAACAATACCCACAAAGATCAGGATAGAGATACCGTTGCCAATACCACGCTCAGTAATCTGTTCACCTAACCACATAAGGAACATGGTTCCTGTGACTAAGCTCACTACAGCAGTGAAATAGAAGCCGAAGCCAGGGTCTATTACGAGTCCTGGCATCAAATTTGGCAAGCCTGTAGCTATACCAATCGACTGGAACGTTGCCAGTATTAAAGTACCCCACCGCGTATACTGGTTAATCTTACGACGACCAGACTCACCTTCTTTCTTAAGCTCGGCCAAACGCGGATGTACCACGCTAGCCAACTGCATAATAATCGAAGCCGAAATATACGGCATAATACCTAATGCAAATACTGACGCACGCTCTAAGGCACCACCGCTGAACATGTTAAACATGGCAACGATGGTATCTTTCTGCTGTTCGAATAGCTGAGCTAATACAGCGGCATCAATACCAGGAATAGGCACAAAGGAGCCCGCTCGGAAAACGATAATCGCTCCTAACACAAACAGCAGGCGACGCTTAAGTTCCGACAAGCCACCTTGCGCTCGATTTGATTCCAATCCTGGTTTAGCCATTTGCTCTATCCTTCGATTTTGCCGCCAGCAGCTTCAATAGCTTCGCGAGCGCCTTTGGTGACTTTAAGACCTTTTACAGTCACAGCACGACTTAACTCACCAGATTTGATGACTTTAGCGTGTAGTACGTTCTTACGAACGAGACCTGCTGCTTTCAAAGTCGCCAGTTCAACGGTATCACCGTCAACCTTCGCGATTTCTGCCAAGTTTACTTCTGCAGTGACCATAGCCTTGCGAGAAGTAAAACCAAATTTTGGCAGACGACGTTGAATTGGCATTTGTCCGCCTTCGAAACCTGGCTTGACTGAGCCACCAGAGCGAGATTTCTGCCCTTTGTGACCACGGCCGCCAGTCTTTCCAAGACCTGAACCAATACCACGCCCAACGCGCTTTTTGCTGCTTTTTGCACCAGGTGCGGGAGCAAGTGTATTAAGTTCCATCGCTTATCCCTCCACCTTAATCATGTAATTAACTCGGTTCACCATACCGCGGACTGCAGCAGTGTCTTCCAACTCTACTGTGTGACCAATGCGGCGGAGACCCAAGCCACGTAGTGTAGCTTTATGCTTCGGCAAACGACCGATAGAGCTACGCGTCTGTGTTACTTTGATTGTCTTTTTCGCCATTGTTCACTACCCCAGTATTTCGTCAACGCGCAATCCACGCTTCGCCGCAACTTGCTCCGGCGATTTCATGCCGTTCAACGCTTTGATAGTCGCGCGAACAACGTTGATTGGGTTGGTTGAACCATATGCCTTTGACAGCACGTTATGAACACCTGAAACTTCCAGAACCGCACGCATTGCACCACCAGCGATGATACCCGTACCTTCTGAAGCAGGTTGCATGTATACCTGTGAACCTGAATGACGTCCTTTAACAGGATGCTGTAAAGTGTCGCCTTTCAGTTGAACGGTAACCATATTGCGACGTGCTTTTTCCATTGCTTTTTGAATAGCAGCGGGTACTTCACGCGCTTTACCATAACCAAAACCGACTTTACCTTTACCGTCGCCAACCACAGTCAGTGCAGTGAAGCTAAAGATACGACCACCTTTAACCACTTTTGCTACACGATTTACTGTGATCAACTTCTCTATCAGTTCACCGGTTTGAGCTTCTACATTTGCCATGTTCGTCTCCTAGAACTGAAGTCCGGCTTCACGAGCTGCGTCCGCTAATGCGGCTACGCGACCGTGGTATTTAAAACCACTACGATCGAAAGACACGTTTTTAACGCCTTTTTCAATCGCTCGTTCAGCGATAGTTTTGCCCACGACTTTGGCTGCGTCTACATTACCTGTAGATTTAAGCCCTTCGCGGACACTTTTCTCTGCAGTCGATGCGGCTGCCAGCACTTCAGAACCGTTAGGTGCGATCAACTGCGCGTAAATATGCCGTGGTGTACGGTGAACGACCAGGCGATTTGCACCCAACTCTTTAATTTGTTTACGTGCGCGAGTAGCACGACGTAAGCGAGCTGCTTTATTGTCCATCGTATTACCCTACTTTTTCTTGGCTTCTTTACGGCGCACTTGCTCGTCAGCATAACGGACACCTTTGCCTTTGTAAGGCTCGGGTTTACGGTATGCACGAATGTTAGCGGCAACTTGACCAACTAACTGCTTATCTGCACCTTTAACGACGACTTCAGTCTGAGTCGGAGTATCGATTGTGATCCCTTCAGGAATCTCGAACTCCACAGGATGCGAAAAGCCTAGCGTCAGGTTTAGTTTTTTACCTTGTGCTTGCGCACGGTAACCAACACCTATCAACTGTAACTTACGTTCGAATCCTTTAGTGACTCCGACCACCATGTTTTGCAACAATGCACGAGCCGTACCAGCTTGAGCTGTTGAGTTAGCAACACCTTCACGGGCGTTAGTACGTAACTCACTCTCATCTTTTACCAGTTCAACTGCATCGTTTACAACACGACTCAGTGAGCCTTGGGCACCTTTAATCGTGACTTCCTGGCCATTTAGCGTAACTTCAACGCCAGCAGGAATTTCAATGGGTGCTTTAGCAACACGTGACATTTCCTACCTCCTAATTACGCTACGTAACCGATAATTTCGCCACCAAGACCAGCTTGGCGAGCGGCACGATCAGTCATCAGGCCTTTAGACGTCGAAACTACTGCGATGCCAAGGCCACCCATTACGTTAGGCAACTCGTTGCGTTTCTTATAGATACGCAGACCAGGCCGACTAACGCGCTCGATTGTTTCAATTACTGGCTTGCCTTCGAAATATTTCAATTCGACTTCAAGCTCAGGTTTAACAGTACTCTCGGCACTGTAACCAGTAATAAAACCTTCTTCTTTCAGAACTTGAGCAATCGCCACTTTCTGCTTAGAAGACGGCATTTTAACCGTTACTTTGTTAGCACCTTGAGCGTTGCGAATGCGTGTGAACATATCCGCAATTGGATCTTGCATGCTCATATTTGCTTTCTCCCGTGATTCGTGGCTTACCAGCTAGCTTTTTTCAAGCCAGGAATTTCACCGCGCATCGCCATCTCACGGACCTTGATTCGGCTCATGCCGAATTTACGAAGGAAACCATGAGGACGACCAGTTATACGACAACGGTTACGTTGACGCGTCGGACTGGCATCACGTGGGAGCTGTTGCAACTTAAGTACGGCTTCCCAACGCTCTTCGTCTGATGCTTTAGGGTCATTAATGACCGTTTTCAGTGCGTTGCGTTTTTCTGCGTATTTTGAAGCGATTTTAGCTCGCTTCACGTCACGCGCTTTCATTGACTGTTTTGCCATAACTCTACACCTTACTTTCTGAACGGGAAGTTAAAGGCAGCTAGCAAAGCACGAGCTTCGTCATCTGTGCCAGCATTTGTGGTAATGGTGATATCCAGACCACGTACCTTGTCGACTTTGTCATAGTCGACCTCCGGAAAGATGATCTGCTCACGAACACCCATGCTGTAATTACCACGACCATCGAACGATTTAGGGTTCAGGCCACGGAAGTCACGGATACGTGGGATTGCAATCGAAATTAAGCGTTGCAAAAAGTCCCACATGCGCTCGCCGCGCAGAGTTACTTTACAGCCAATCGGGAAGCCTTCACGGACTTTGAAACCGGCGACAGACTTGCGTGCCACAGTACGAATTGGCTTTTGACCAGAGATAGCCTCTAGGTCAGCCACTGCGTTATCAAGTACTTTTTTGTCAGCCAGAGCTTCACCAACACCCATGTTAAGGGTGATTTTATCAATCCGAGGGACTTGCATGACGCTGTTGTAGCTGAACTCTTTCATAAGCTCAGGAACTACCGATTCTCTGTAAAAATCATGCAGTTTCGCCATCGTAAAACTCCAAGTTTGAATTAAATGATTGCGTTGTTCGATTTGAAGAAGCGAACTTTCTTGCCATCTTCAAGACGAAATCCAACACGATCTGCTTTACCTGTCTCTGGGTTAAGGATCGCTACGTTCGAAATGTGGATTGCTGCTTCTTGTTCAACGATGCCACCTGATTCACCTAAAGCCGGATTTGGCTTCTGATGTTTCTTGACTACGTTGACGCCTTCCACGATCACGCGATCTTTATCGGTAAGAACTTTCAGGACTTTGCCTTGCTTGCCCTTGTCCTTACCTGCCAGGACGACTACTTCGTCATCACGTTTAATTTTTGCCGCCATAATTGACTCCTTATAGTACTTCTGGTGCCAGCGAGATAATCTTCATAAACTGCTCTGAACGCAGTTCACGAGTTACCGGCCCGAAAATACGTGTGCCAATGGGCTGTTGGTTGTTATTCAACAACACAGCCGCGTTGCGGTCAAAACGGATGACCGACCCGTCTTGTCGACGGACGCCTTTTCTGGTGCGAACGACCACCGCATTCACTACATCGCCTTTCTTCACCTTACCGCGCGGAATTGCTTCCTTGACAGTAACTTTGATGATATCGCCGATGTTTGCGTAGCGACGGTGCGAACCACCTAGAACCTTAATACATTGTACGCTGCGCGCGCCGGAGTTATCGGCAACGTCCAGGGTAGTTTGCATTTGGATCATTTCAGTGCCCCGCTTAGGTTAAAAAAACAGACCCTCTCGGGTCGTGCTGCCTTTGGTTTTTCCCTTATAAAAAGGGTCGCGAAGTGTAACAGATAAAATTTGTAAGTGGTAGGGTAATCTCAGAAAATTTCGTAGGCGTAAGATGAATTCACTATCTTAAGGGTTTAGTTTAGTTGGATTGCAGCAGAACCAATGGTAAATTCAATACTTTACGTTGCTCCGTTAATTATACCTTATTATAAGAGCACAGGCTGACTTGGGACTTCTATGGTATGAATCTGCTATTCATTATTTTTGCCCCATTCTTTGGTGCGCTCTTACCGCTATTATTTAAGCAAGCGTCGCGACCGACAAAGACTGGGATTACACTACTTGTTCCTATTTTCTGCTTAATTGTTTTGTTTCAGTACCTACCCGCTACACTTGCCGGTGAAGTACCTAAGCAAATGGTGGAATGGCTACCGGGTATAGGGCTTGATTTTGCCGTGCGTCTGGACGGCTTGTCACTTCTTTTCGTGGGGCTCATATTAGGCATAGGCGTACTGATTATTGGCTATGCTCACTACTATTTAAGCAGCGACGACGATGAATCCCGTTTTTATGCCTGCCTGCTGTTATTTATGTCATCGATGCTGGGCATCGTTATGGCAGATAATATCTTACTAATGTGGGTTTTCTGGGAACTGACCAGCATCTCTTCCTTTTTACTTATTGGTTATTGGTTCCATAGCAGTGATGCACGTCGCGGTGCTCGCATGGCATTGGCAACAACCGGCGCCGGAGGTCTGGCACTGTTAGCCGGATTACTAATAATTGGGCACATAGCCGGTGGCTATCAACTGGATACTGTATTCGCCGCAGCAGACCAGATAAAAGCGCACGCTTACTATGTACCCGCTTTAATACTCGTTTTATTAGGAGCCTTTACTAAGTCAGCCCAGTTTCCATTTCAATTTTGGCTACCACATGCCATGGCGGCGCCAACTCCCGTAAGTGCGTACTTACACTCTGCGACCATGGTAAAAGCCGGTATCTTTCTATTAGCACGTTTTCATCCGGTATTAGCCGAGACTGAACTGTGGTTTACCCTGGTGACATTAACCGGTTTAATTACCATGTTAGTCGGTGCTTACTTTGCTCTGTTAAAGCACGACCTTAAAGGTTTGCTGGCTTTCTCTACGGTAAGCCATCTGGGCCTCATTTGTATGTTACTGGGGATAGGCACCCAGGCGGCTGTGATAGCGGCGCTATTTCACATTATTAACCATGCTCTATTTAAAGCCGCGCTGTTTATGACCGCAGGCATTATTGACCATGAGTCCGGCACTCGTGATATGCGTAAACTGCAAGGGCTTATGAGCCTGATGCCTATAACGGCTACTCTTGCCATGATTGTAGCGGCCTCAATGGCAGGAATACCACCGTTTAACGGGTTTATGTCTAAAGAGCTATTCCTGGATCAAGCTCTGCAGCAACATTTATTCGGTGGGCTGTCATGGTTTATTCCTATTTTGGCGACTGTGGGAGCCATGCTGTCGGTGGCTTACTCTATTCGCTTTATTCACGATGTTTTCTTTAACGGCGACTATAAAGAACTGCCCAAAAAACCACATGATCCTCCTCGCATGATGTCTGTACCGGTTGCTGTGTTAGGGTTCCTTTGTATCGCTATCGGCGTCGCACCAATGACTATGGTCTCCGGTATACTCGATCAGGCCGCCGCCGCTGTTACCGGCTCTCCTGTTGAAGTAAAACTATCGCTTTGGCACGGCTTTAACATGCCTCTGTTAATGAGCGCAGTCGCAGTGGTTGGCGGTATTCTGATATACCTTTCCCGCGATCAACTGTTTACATTTAATCGCCAATTTGACGGGCAGGACGCTAAACACAATTTTGAACGCCTCGTGCAAAAAGCCTCTGATGCAGCAGCAAATTTTTACGACCGCTTAGACACAGGTTCCTTGCAGCGCTACATTGCTTTTGTTCTTATCAGCGTTATTGTCGTGTTGCTTCCTTCGTTAAGCGACCTAAGCGTGGTAACTGGTGGCAAACCTCAGTTGCCTGTTGATATGGTGAGCATGGTTGGTGCTATCATCCTGATATCCGCAGCATTTGCCACCGCTACATTACATCGTAATCGTTTTGTGATGTTGATGATGCTATCCGTGGTTGGACTGGTTGTGTCGTTAGCTTTCGCGCACTTTTCGGCCCCGGATCTTGCCATGACTCAGTTGGTTGTCGAAGTGGTCAGTATTATCTTAATGATACTGGCGTTGTTCTTTATGCCACAAAAAACCAGTCGGGCCTCTTCTGGCCACCGAGTTTTTCGTGACATAATCATTGCGAGCTTTATTGGTGGTATTGTCGCGACCTTAAATTTCGCAATACTGACCTCACCGTTTGAAAGCATCTCGGACTTTTTCCTTGCGAATGCAAAATCCGGTGGTGGTGGAACCAACGTAGTAAACGTCATTCTGGTGGACTTTCGTGGTTTCGATACATTAGGAGAAATTACCGTTCTGGCAATAGCTGCCGCAGGTATTCATAAGCTGCTTAATAAGCTAAAACCATTTATGCCTTCCAGTGATATTGACGGACGCCCCTGGCATAGAATTAGACACCCGTTGATGTTAACAACTGTTGCCAACATTATTTTACCCATGGCGATGGTAGTTGCTGCCTATATATTCCTAAGAGGCCACAACTTACCGGGTGGTGGTTTCATCGCAGGCCTGATAGTCGCCTCGGCGATGATCCTGCAATACATTGCCAATGGTGTCGACTGGATGAAAGAACGCTTTAGCGTTAATTATCAATCTCTAATGTCATTTGGCGTTTTGATTGCCGCGCTTACCGGGCTTGGTAGCTGGCTGTTTGGCAAGCCTTTCCTGACTTCCTGGTTTACCTATTTAAACTGGCCAGTGGTTGGTAAATTTGAATTTGCAACGGCTTTACTCTTCGATCTTGGCGTTTTCCTAACGGTTGTTGGCGCTACTATGATGATTTTAAGTAACTTCGGGAAGATGACGACACGTCATCGCCCAACGCATGAGGGTCATTAATGGAAACTTTATACTCAGTTACCGTTGGTATTTTAACCGCATGCAGTGTTTTTCTAATTCTGCGCGGCCGTTCATTTCCTGTGGTCGTCGGCATTACCATGCTGTCTTATGCCGTTAACTTATTTCTATTTTCAACCGGTCGTCTGACAATAGACGGCGCACCAATTTATGGCACGCAGGAAACCTATGCCGACCCTTTACCTCAGGCACTAGTTCTCACCGCTATCGTTATCGGCTTCGCCATGACAGCGTATTCAATTATTCTGGCTGTGCGCGCCCGAGGCGAGATAGGGACGGATGAAGTTAACCAACAAGATAACAGCACGGAGGGCAACCGCTAATGTGGCAACAACATTTGGCGATACTTCCTATTTTGGTGCCGTTACTGGCGGCGCTGCTACAGCTTCTTCCCTGGGGAGACAGACCTCAGCCAAAACGCAGAGCCATAGGCCTGCTGTCCAGTATATTAACTTTAATACTGACTATTGCCCTGCTCGTTCAGGTTAATCAAGATCAGATGATTGTTTATGCATTAGGCAATTGGTCTGCGCCATTTGGAATTGTCCTGATGGTGGACAAGCTTAGTGCTCTGATGATGCTGGTAACGGCAATATTGGCATTACCAGTGCTCATCTACGGTTGTTATGCCGAAGATAATCTTGGCTCACACTTTCAGGCATTATTTCAGTTTCAGATAATGGGTATTATGGGGGCTTTTGCTACCGGCGATATTTTCAACTTATTCGTCTTCTTCGAAGTTCTTCTGATTTCCTCCTACGCACTATTAATGCACGGTGGAGGAAAATTTCGCCTACGCACAACCTTACACTACGTATTACTCAACCTTTTAGGTTCAGCACTTTTCCTAATTAGTGTCGGTACTCTATATGGTGTTACAGGCACTTTGAATATGGCTGACCTTGCTACCCAAGTTCAACAGTTAAGCGGAGACCAGGCCGCCTTAGCTAAAGCCGGTGGTATGATGCTATTGATAGTATTCGGCATTAAAGCCGCTATCCTGCCGTTGCACTTCTGGCTGCCTCAGGCCTATTCCACAACAACCGGAGTTGTTGCCGCTCTATTCGCAATAATGACAAAAGTTGGGGTTTACGCCATAGTTCGGGTCTACACACTCATTTTCGGTCCTGAAGCTAATGAGCTTGCACTCATTGCACATGACTGGCTTTGGGTTATGGGTCTCGTTACCATGCTAGCCGGCGCTATCGGAATTATCGGAGCTCGCGACTTGCGCTTGCTTGTGGCTTATTTAGTCGTCATTTCAATTGGAACACTTATCGCAACCTACAGCTTGAATGGAATTGCGACAACCGGAGCCATGCTGTTTTATTTAATCCACTCAACCTTTATCACTGGCGCATTATTTTTACTGGCCGACCTTATTGCGTTCGAACGTGGTAAAACCGCATCACGCATCGTATCGGGCAAGAAAATGGCCAATCACTCTGCTTATTCAGTCATGTTTTTAATTGCTGCAATAGCAATAATTGGTTTACCACCTCTGTCAGGTTTTGTCGGAAAACTTATGATTATGGAATCGGCAAGCCCAACCGGGGCCAGTTTTTGGCTGTGGGGAGCCATGTTAGGCGCAACTCTTATTATGCTAATTTCAGTCACCCGGGCGGGAAGTAAAATGCTCTGGCACACACTGTCGGGTAAAGCGAATGAACAATCCGCTCCTTTAGGGAAAAGAGCTGCTGTTGTTATGCTTCTGTCGTTATCGGTTGTTATGACGTTATTTGCCAGCCCAATACGCAACTATACCGATGATGTCGCTGAACAGCTTTACGACATAGACCAGTACCCATCCCGCGTGCTGACAAAAGGAGCGGAATAATTACTATGAAAAAACTATTTCCGACACCTTTGTTATCTTTTTTCTTATTGACGCTATGGGTTCTATTATTTAACTCGGTTTCGCCCGGGGTGATCATACTGGGCGCTTTATTTTCCTGGTTTATTCCATTTTTATTCCGTGACGCCTGGCCTAATTTTGCAAAAGTTAAGCGCCCCGACCTGGCAGTCGTTTACTTTTTCATTCTGCTGAATGACATTGTCGTGGCTAACTTTAAGGTTGCCGGTATGATTCTTGGGAAACCTCGCTCGATAAAACCCGCGTTGTTTGTTTTTCCACTGGATATGAAAGAGGAGCTTCCGGTTACTCTTCTTGCAAGTACCATAACACTGACGCCGGGAACGGTATCCTGCGAAATTACTCGTGGGCGCAAAGGCATTCTTATTCACGCATTCTCAGAAGAAAGCCCGGAAGAAGTCATAAAAACGATTCGAAACCGTTATGAGCGTCGCCTGAAGGAGATATTCCAATGTTAACGACGGTACTACACATTGCCTTCTTGTTATTCAGTCTATCGGTATTAATGAATTTCTGGCGCCTTATTAAAGGACCCGATCTACCGGACAGAATACTGGCTCTGGATACAATTTACATTAATTCGCTGGCTTTACTGCTGTTGCTGGGTATGTACCAAAACACGCAAACCTATTTTGAAGCAGCATTACTCATTGCCATGTTCGGTTTTGTCGGTACCATCGCGGCAGGTAAATTTTTACTGCGTGGCGACCTAATAGAATAAAAAGGAAAACCTTATGGATGCATTGAACCAATTACCAGCATGGTCACAGTGGCTAGCGGCCTTCTTTATCTTATTAGGCGCTATATTTGCCTTTATTGGCTCTTTGGGGTTAGCAATACTCCCCGACTTTTTTACTCGTTTACACGCCCCCACGAAAAACACCACAATAGGCATTGGAGGCATAGTCATAGCTTCTATTCTTATTACTTCGGTACAAGGGTCGATTAACCTGAACGAACTTCTGATTGCCATATTCCTGTTTTTGACGGCACCTATCAGCGCCCACATTATGGCTAAAGCCGCATTACATACAGAACTGAAGATGTTTAATCGAACAAAAGACTTTCGTCAGGAAGGGGATTCTTACGAGCATATATTGCCTAATAAAAAAGACATGGAACCATAAGGTTCCATGTCTTTCGCAGTAAAAACTTAAATCGCTTTAGAAATAGTAACCAAAGTTAATGTTAAAGCGGTCATTGACCTCGCCACCATCAGTTGCGGTATTACCACCAATAAATGGTTGGTTTTTTGCTCTTACGTAATCAACATAAGTATAAAAACCGCCGCCGGCTGCAACAGCAACCCCTAGAACGTTCATCCAGGTATCATCTTGATAACCCATTTTATCGGTCATTAAGCTGTGGTCATTATAGAAAGTTAAGCTTGTCAGAGGACCAATATCTACTGGCAAAGTATAAGCAACATTAGCTGTATACAGTTTCGCTTCAGTAGGAATTGCGTCGTAATAAGCGTAAGCAGCCATGTAAACACCACGGTTTTCTAATTTTATATCGTAGTCATAGTCTGAATACTGTAACTGTACGTTCCAGGGGCCGTTATTGTAGACACCATGAGCGGCCCAGGCCATACGATTACCAACATTCTGATTCTCATACGCCTGTGCATCTGTGAAGCCTTCAGCGGCCGTTCCTGAATACAAATTCCCGCCTTGCAAAGACACACCAAGCTCTAAGTTCTCATCATCGCTGAAGGTAAACTTACGTGCGGTTCTGAAAGCATAACTATTGCTCTCACCTACAGGTAAACCCGGTTCGTCATAAGCGCCCTGACCTGGTAACCGAATACCCACGGTGTCATAGTTATAGCGCGCTGTACGATCAGATGTTGAGCCGTCAATACCGCCCTGCTCATCTGATTTCAGGTAAGCTAAATCAAAATCCCACTCATCGCCACGGTATTTGAACCGAATACCGTTATCATGTTCGTCTTCCAGGCCAACATAGAAAGTACTATTGAAGAAATAACTGTGGGAGTTGTAAGGCATGTTGCCAAATGGGATTTTTACAACACCAACCTGCCCCTGCAGTTTATCGGTGAAGTCATAACCAAACCAAGCGTGTTTAATAACGTCCTGATAATTAAACCAACGATATTCAGCAGAAAGGATGACACCTCCCATTTCTCCATCAAAATTCAGACGGAAAATATCGAAATCCAAATCGCCACCGCGGTTTTCATTATCTGAGTCATAATTATTGTATTCATACTGAAAACGAACAGCACCATGAATCTTTATTGGCCAATTTTCATTCTCTTCCGTTTTCTTTTCCAGCTCGTCTAAACGTGCATGGACTCCAGAGTCATAGACAACTCTGCGCTTCGAACTGTTTTCGTTACTGGCAATTTCATTGCCTTTTTCTACTTCTCGTTCTTTTACAACAACAACTTCTTCTTTTTCACGCTCTTCTTTTTCTTCAAGCCGTTTCTCCAATTGAGCTAAACGTTCTTTTAATGCCTGAATTTCCTGTTCAACCGAATTACTATCTTGAGGAGCAGCAATGACCGGACTTGCCGCAAGCACAGTAGCTGCAAAAAATAAACTTTTTGACATGAATTGTCTCCCTCTGAGAACTACGCATTGGTGTGCGTATTTATTATTTCTTATGTTAAAAAGAAATTTATTTAATTTCAGATATTTGTACTAAACCTATTAAGGTTTAGATCAAAAAAAAAGCCTCCGCAAGGGAGGCCTTTTAATTTCTTTTCGCTATCTGCGTCTAGACAACAGTCGCGCGATCAACGATTTCTTCCAGAGTCCAAGATTTATTCTTAGACAGCGGACGACATTCGCGAACAATCACGGTATCGCCAGCTTTAACCTGGTTTTCTTCGTCATGCGCATGTACTTTAGTTGTACGCGTGATGTACTTCCCGTATACCGGGTGCTTTACACGACGTTCAACAGCTACAGTGATGGTTTTATCCATCTTATCGCTGACAACTTTGCCTTGCAGAGTACGAACACGTTTTTCGTCAGTCATTACGCACCTGCCTTCTCATTTAAGATGGTTTTAACACGTGCGATATCACGACGCACTTGTTTCATCATGTGAGTCTGATTCAGCTGACCAGTTGCTGCCTGCATGCGCAGATTAAACTGCTCACGACGCAAGCCTAACAACTCTTCTTGCAGCTGCTCAACGGTTTTATCTTTCAGTTCACTTGCTTTCATCACATTACCGTCCGAGTCACAAAAGTGGTTTTGAAAGGCAGTTTACGTGCCGCCAGGCGGAACGCTTCACGTGCCAACTCTTCAGGAACACCGTCCATTTCATACAGAACGCGACCTGGTTGAATCTGAGCAACCCAGTATTCGACGTTACCTTTACCTTTACCCATACGAACTTCTAAAGGCTTTTTGGTAATAGGCTTGTCAGGAAATACACGGATCCAGATTTTACCTTGACGCTTAACGTGACGAGTCATTGCACGACGGCCTGCTTCGATTTGACGCGCGGTCATACGACCACGGTCAGTAGCTTTTAAACCAAAAGTACCGAAGCTGACTTTGTTACCAGACTGCGCCAGACCACGGTTGCGGCCTGTGTGAACCTTACGGAATTTTGTACGCTTAGGTTGTAACATATCGTCTCTCCTTACTTACGGTTCTTGCCGCGCTTAGGAGCTGGCTTTTCTTCAGTTGGAAGTCCACCAAGAACTTCACCACGGAAAATCCAGACCTTAACACCGATGATACCGTAAGTGGTGTTCGCTTCTGAGGTCGAGTAGTCGATGTCTGCACGTAATGTGTGCAGCGGTACACGGCCTTCACGATACCACTCAGTACGTGCAATCTCTGCGCCGCCTAAACGACCACTCACTTCAACTTTGATACCTTTGGCACCCAAGCGAATGGCGTTTTGTACGGCACGTTTCATAGCACGACGGAACATGACACGACGTTCCAACTGACCAGCAATATTGTCAGCTACCAGCTGCGAATCCAACTCAGGCTTACGAACTTCTGAGATGTTGATTTGCGCAGGAGCACCTGTCAACTTAGAAACTTGCTTACGCAGCTTTTCTACGTCTTCGCCTTTCTTACCGATAACCACGCCAGGACGTGCTGTGTGAATAGTCACACGAACGCTCTTAGCTGGACGATCGATAACGATACGAGAGACTGATGCATTGCGCAGTTCTTTGTTCAGGAACTTACGTACCTGAAAATCACTGTGCAGGTTATCAGCGAACTCATTTGTATTCGCATACCAGGTTGCATTCCATGGTCTGGAGATACCTAGGCGAATACCATTAGGATGTACTTTCTGACCCATAATTTATCTCCTAGCTATCTGACACGACCACAGTAATGTGGCTGGTGCGCTTAAAGATACGATCGGCACGGCCTTTCGCCCGTGGCTTGATGCGCTTCATAGTAGGACCTTCGTCTAAAAAGACTCGGCTCACTTTAAGTTCATCAATATCCGCACCTTCGTTATGTTCCGCGTTCGCGATTGCTGACTCAAGAACTTTCTTGATTAAGCCAGCAGCTGCTTTGGGGCTGTATGCCAGGATATCCAGTGCTTTTTCTACCGGAAGTCCACGGATTTGGTCTGCGACCAAACGGCCCTTCTGCGCTGAAACGCGGGCAAATTGGTGTTTAGCAATTGCTTCCATCACTCTCTACCTCTTACCGTTTCTTCGCTTTCTTATCAGCAGCATGGCCGCGATAAGTACGGGTTGGCGCGAATTCGCCTAATTTATGACCGATCATTTCATCTGTCACGTAGACAGGAACGTGCTGACGACCGTTGTGAACAGCGATTGTCAGGCCGATCATATCTGGGATGATCATTGAACGACGGGACCAAGTTTTAATTGGCTTCTTTTCCCCGGCTTCCAACGCTTTCTCCACCTTATTTAGCAGGTGAAGGTCAATAAATGGACCTTTTTTAAGAGAACGTGGCATGTTTTATCCTCAACTCTTATTTGTTGCGACGGCGTACGATGAACTTATCGGTACGCTTGTTTTTACGGGTTTTGTAGCCCTTGGTCGGCGTGCCCCATGGAGTCACAGGATGACGTCCACCAGAGGTACGGCCTTCACCACCACCGTGAGGGTG
>NZ_DEXU01000007.1:0-170909 GCF_002364295.1 Idiomarina sp. UBA3176 | reverse complement strand
ACGAGCCATCTGTGCGCCTTTACCTGGCTGTAACTCTACCGCGTGAACAACACTACCCACAGGGATGTTGCGCATTGGCAGGCTGTTACCAGGTTTGATTGGTGCGTCAACACCAGACTGGATACGATCGCCTACTGAAAGGTTTTTCGGAGCCAGAATGTAACGGCGTTCACCGTCAGCATACAAAACTAAAGCGATATTCGCTGAACGGTTAGGATCGTATTCAATACGCTCAACCTTTGCAGGGATACCATCTTTATTACGTTTAAAGTCGATTACACGGTAGTGGTGTTTATGACCACCGCCAATGTGACGAACCGTGATACGACCGTTATTGTTACGACCACCAGACTTGCTGTTTTTTTCCAGCAATGGTGCGTAAGGCTTGCCTTTGTACAGGTCCTGACCGACGACTTTAACGACGTGGCGTTGACCCGGAGACGTAGGCTTACTTTTAACTACAGCCATGTTTATTCCTCCTGTTACTCAGCGCCGCCTGAGAAGTCAATGTCAGCACCTTCATTCAAGGCAACATACGCTTTCTTCCAGTCACTGCGTTTCCCAAAACGAGAACCAGTACGTTTGGTTTTACCCTTCACGTTGACTGTACGTACGTTTTTGACTTCAACTTCAAACAATTTTTCGACAGCCGCTTTGATTTCGGTTTTAGTCGCATCAACAGCTACTTTAAAAACAACCGTGTTGTTATTTTCAGCAGTGTTAGTCGATTTTTCCGAAACGTGAGGTGCTAAAATCACTTTAAGCAAACGTTCTTCGCGCATCATGATAACACCTCCTCAAGCTGCTTGACGGCGTCAGCAGTCATCAGCACTTTCTCGAAAGCAATCAGACTGACAGGGTCAATACCCTGAACATCGCGCACGTCGACTTTATGCAAGTTGCGAGAAGCTAAGAACAGGTTCTCATCAACTTCTTTTGTCACGATCAAAACGTCGTTCAGATCCATTTCTTTCAGTTTCGCTGCCAGTTGCTTTGTTTTTGGCTCATCAACACCAAACTTCTCAACAACAATCAAACGTTCCTGACGAATCAGTTCCGACAAAATGCTTTTAATCGCACCGCGGTACATTTTTTTGTTTACTTTCTGGCTGTGATTTTGCGGTTTAGCTGCAAAAGTCGCACCACCAGAACGCCAGATAGGACTACGGATTGTACCTGCACGGGCACGACCAGTACCTTTTTGACGCCAAGGCTTCTTACCACCACCGGCTACTTCAGAACGAGTTTTCTGAGCTTTTGTGCCCTGACGAGCACCTGCAGCGTAAGCTACAACTACTTGATGGACAAGGGCTTCATTAAACTCACGTCCAAAGGTAGCTTCGGAAACCTCAAGAGCGCCTTTTGCGTCTTTCAATGTTAATTCCATCACTATTCTCCTCAGACGTTATGCCTTGACCGCTGGTTTAACGATCACATCACTTCCGGTTGCACCCGGGACCGCACCTTTGATCAACAACAAGCTGCGCTCTGCATCAACCCGAACTAATTCAAGTGATTGCGTAGTGACTTGCTCATTACCCATCTGACCAGCCATTTTCTTGCCTTTGAATACTTTACCAGGCGACTGGTTTTGACCGATTGAACCCGGTGCACGGTGAGATAATGAGTTACCATGAGTAGCGTCCTGCATGCTGAAGTTCCAGCGCTTCACAGTACCGGCAAAGCCTTTACCTTTTGAAGTACCAGTAACGTCTACTTTGTTAACTTCTGCAAAAATATCAACAGTCAGTTCAGAACCTACTGCGTAATCTTCGCCTTCGCCATTTTGCAGGCGGAATTCCCAAAGACCACGACCAGCCTCTGTACCAGCTTTAGCAAAGTGACCTGCTAAAGGCTTGGTTACACGGCTCGCTTTCTTCTCGCCTGTGGTTACTTGAAGGGCACGGTAACCGTCAGTGTCATCAGATTTAACCTGAGTCACACGGTTCGCCAGCACTTCGATCACAGTAACAGGAACAGAAGCGCCGTCTTCCTGGAAGACACGCGTCATTCCTACTTTACGACCGACTAGACCTATAGCCATTGTTAAAACCTCTCGTGTGTAATCCTATTACTGCCCACTTAACCCAAGCTGATCTGTACATCAACGCCAGCTGCCAAATCTAAACGCATAAGCGCGTCAACCGTTTTGTCAGTAGGGTCCATGATATCAATCAGACGCTTGTGGGTGCGGATTTCGTACTGGTCACGCGCGTCTTTATTCACGTGTGGAGAAATCAGCACGGTGAAGCGTTCTTTCCGTGTTGGCAGTGGGATAGGACCACGTACCTGAGCACCAGTGCGTTTTGCAGTTTCAACAATCTCTGCAGTCGACTGGTCGATCAGACGGTGATCGAACGCTTTCAAACGAATCCGAATTCTTTGATTAGCCATAAATAAATCAAAGCCTCAATAAAAGAGCATTTAAAAAAGAGCACAGAAAATCGCAACCTCCCTGGCACATACCGGGGGTGCGATGTTCTACGTCAACCATTCAGTCCCCAATCGGGACTGTTGTCGAACGCCTTTCACACGGCCAAAGCCGATAAACTCAAAAGACGTGGCCGCGAATTATACCGATTCACGGCCTGGTGTCAAGGCCTTAATGTGTTTTGGCGTAGTCTTCAACCTGCTCCCAAACACGCATTAAATTACCACCCAGAATCATTTCAATTTCTTTATCTGAGTACCCTCTGTCCATCAACCCCTGAACAAGATTTGGATAGCTAGATACGTCTTTTAGTCCAACAGGTAAGGAATCACCAACACCATCGTAGTCGGAGCCAATACCGATATGTTCAACCCCAATCAAATCACGTACATGATCGATATGGTCTAAAACGGTATCTACAGTCGCAAAGGGGTACGGATTATTAGCTTCAATGTCCTTAATGCGACGTTTCGCTTCGTCGCTGTCTTCGCCATATTGCTCTTTTACTGCGGTAATCCGCTTTTTCATCATGTCACGGTAACGGTTGGCCTGCTCAGCCAAAAACGACGAACCAAAGTTAATTTGGATAACGCCCTCATTTTTCGCTAAGGCCTTTAGCATGTCATCGCTCATATTACGTTCAAAACCCGGAGTGTAAGAGCGCAGCGACGAATGCGACGCAATGACCGGAGCGTCACTAATTTCAACCGCCTGATAAAACGCCTCATCGGAAATGTGCGACACATCAACCATAACCCCTACCTTATTCATTTCTTTGACCAATTTTTTACCGAATGGACTTAAGCCATCCCATTGACGGCGAATGTCATAAGAAGAGTCTGAAATGTGATTAGATAATGAGTGAGCCAGAGTAATGTAGCGAATACCGCGCTCATAGAACATACGCAGGTTGTCAAGATCGCCTTCGATAGGAGTGCCGTTTTCCATGCCCAAAGCAATTGACATCAAGCCTTGCTCTTTATTTTCGCGGATATCATCAGTGCTATAAGCCATTGCGAACTTATCTGGTGCACGTCCGACAAGCGCTTCCATACCGTCGATAAGCTCATGAGCCAACTGAACACTGCCGCCACTCTCTTCATAAGAGGCCGGAATATAAATAGACATAAACGGGGCATCGAGGCCACCTTCTACTGCACGCGGGTAGTCAAAATCCCCTTCTGCAGTGGCCTCTGTTACATCTTCCCACTTATCATGAATTCGATAAGGTACATCAATATGTGTGTCTATTAGTAAATACTGCTTCGCCAATTTTTCAGCTTTGTCACTAGCGGTATATTCCGCTTGTTCAGAAACGTTGGTTGCGGCTTGCCCCGCTGTTGCACAACCGGTAATAACGGCCAGTACAGAAGCGGCTATCAGAGACTTCATCATACGTATTCCTCTTTTTATTTTTATACGAGATATACGCAGAGTAGCAAAAGTCTAGCTGTGCCGCATTACTGATACGCTGAAACTTATGACAGCGCCGACAATCAAGGTTCCTAATACCGGTGCCGCCAACCAAATGAGCCACCATTGATCTAATAAAATCACGGGAGCCCCTTACTGAGACTGCTTATTCTTTTGTTCAGAAGGGTCAATCTGAGTTTCAGCTTGCTTTAAATCAGGCAAAAACTCTATAACCCACTCTTCAATTGACTCTGAAACCGACTGTTTGACACTTTGCATCGCTTCTTCAGAAATTTCAGCAATCTGAGCTTGAAGCTCAGCAGTGATAGAATCTCTATTCTCATCGGCAGCTGAGACCGATGCACTGAACAACATAACACCACTGACAACACTTACGATTAACGCTTTCATGATTTTCTCCTTTGAATAAATGACAGTGCGTTAGTTAAGTCACACTATGTAATTCAAAGGTTGTGCCATCTTTTTAAATGTTGCTAACCATTTGTTATATAATCACTTTTTATTTTTAACTGAGAGAAAGAAGATTTCTCAGGTTAGTGTTTTTCACCAACTTTTAGTCAATTTATGACGTTAATGATGATACGTGCTGACTGTGATCATCGCGAAAAGCCAGAGCACCATAAAGCAGTTGTTCGGCGCTGGTGGCTCTGGGGCCTTTCACACTAAGATACTGGCGCCACCGCTTACCTCCGGTCATTCCCTGAAACAGTCCCAGCATATGGCGGGCCACATGCCAGGCGCGCCCGCCCTGTCGAATATGGTTGTCTATATAAGGTATCATCGCGGTAACTACAGCCTCACGAGTTAACTCTGCCGGCTTCGTTTCACTCAAAGAATCAAGCTGAGTAAGTAACCAGGGATTTTGGTAGGCTGCCCGGCCAATCATCACCCCATGGACCTGGTTTAAATGCTGCTTAACCTCATGCAATTCGACAATTCCGCCGTTAATCGCCACGGGGACATCAGGGTATCTTTTTTGGGCCCGGTAAACCCGTTCATACTGCAATTCAGGAATATCCCGGTTTTCTTTCGGGCTAAGGCCTTGCAGCCAGGCTTTACGGGCATGCAAAGTCAGTTGATCAACACCAGCAGCAACAACGGCATCGGTTAATTCATATAGAAAGTCATCAGAATCCTGCTCATCAATGCCCAAACGGGTTTTTACGGTAACCGGAATATCGGTTACCGCTTTCATTGCCTTTACGCATTCAGCAACTTTTTCCGGTTGAGCCATCAAGCACGCGCCAAAGCTACCATTTTGCACTCGGTCAGATGGGCAACCGACATTAATATTAACCTCATCGTACCCCCGCTCTTGTGCCAAACGCGCGCACTCGGCCATAGCCGCGGGCTCCGAACCTCCCAGCTGCAAAGCAACCGGATGTTCCTCTGCATTGAATGCCAGAAAATCCTGCTGACCAAAAATAATCGCACCTGTCGTTACCATCTCGGTATAAAGCAAGGTACTCCTGGTCAGGAGACGATGAAAATACCGGCAATGGCGATCGGTCCAGTCCAGCATCGGGGCTACAGAAAGCTTATAAGAATATGGTTCGGTCAAAACATCCACCCGGTAAAAAGTTAACCGACAAAGTCAGTATATTTAGCAGACTATTTTAACTCAGAATACACCAGTAAGCAGCCTCTTCCGTAAAACCCTTTTCCTTACCCCTAAAACTCTCTACAATGACTAAAATGGTCATAAATTGTAGTCAATAATGAAAGCTCAAGAAGCACAACGACTTATACAAAAAGCTGAAAAACTCTGCCAACAACGTGGTGCCCGCCTGACAAATGCCCGCCGCGAAGTTTTCGCGATACTCGCAGAGCATTCAGGAGCCGTCGGCGCATATGATTTACTTGATCAACTGCGGGAAGTCATGCCCAATGCAAAACCCCCGACAATCTACCGCGCTTTAGACTTTTTACAAGAACAAGGCTTCGTTCATAAAATCACTTCGTCGAATAGTTTTGTTCTTTGCTCGCATTTCGACCATCAACATCCGGTTCAAATGTTAATCTGCAGTTCCTGCGGCGATGTTCAGGAAATTCAGTCCGAAGGGGTTTATGACGAATTGAAACATCAAGCCGAAGATCAAGGGTTTAAGGTTCAGAGCCAAACTATAGAAGCACATGGTTTGTGCACTAAATGCCTTTAATATTAGCGCTATTAAATAATAACAATAGGTAACACTATGAAGCTCAATCATCTTATTGCCACTGCAGCGGTTTGTTTAACCGTTAATCAGGCGGCAACCGCTCAAGCTTTTGAAGATAAATTCCGCCAGCTTAACGATGATAAATTCCGTAGTCCGAACATTTATCGTACGGCGTCCGGTGCTCCCGGACATGCTTACTGGCAACAGGAAGCGGACTACAAAATTGAGGTTGCTCTGGACGATGAGAATCAGAGTATTACGGCACAAAGCACCATAACGTACACCAATAACTCCCCCGATACTTTGCGCTATTTATGGGTTCAACTTGACCAGAACCGCTTTAAGAAAGACTCCATTGGGCCGCAGAGTCAAGCCTCCGGAGATTTAGACCGAGTTAGCTTTTCCAGAATGGAAAGCATGCTCACTCAGGAAGAGTTTCCGGCCGGTTATGAGCTTACAGAAATCAGTAACGAAGATGGTGAACCTTTAGCACATTACGTTAATGACACTATGCTAAGGCTGGATCTGGATGAGCCCCTTAAAAGCGGCGAAAGTGTCACTTTTAATATCAACTGGCAGTTCAATATTATCGAAGCTGAAGTACTTGGTGGTCGCGGCGGTTATGAGTACTTTGAAGACGACGGAAACTACCTGTATGAGATGGCACAGTGGTTCCCTCGTATGGCCGCATATTACGACGCTGAAGGTTGGCAGAATAAACAGTTTATCGGCAACGGAGAGTTCGCTTTAGAGTTTGGTGATTATCGCGTAGAGATAACGGTTCCGGCGGATCATATTGTAGCCTCTACTGGTGTTTTGCAAAATCCCGATGAAGTACTCACTTCTACTCAGCGTGAACGCCTGGAAAAAGCCCGTAATTCAGACAAGCCGGTAAAAATTGTCACTGAAGAAGAGGCATTAGAAAATCAGAAGGAAAGCACCAGCAATACTAAAACCTGGATTTTCGAAGCAGATAAAGTTCGTGACTTTGCCTGGGCTTCGTCGCGCAAGTTTATCTGGGACGCGCAAGGTTACAAAAAGAACGATACCAATGTGCTGGCTATGTCGTATTACCCTGAAGAGGGCAATCCATTATGGGAACGTTACTCGACCGCTTCTATTATTCACACAATTGAGCACTATAACGATTACAGCTTTGACTATCCTTATCCTGTCGCTATATCGGTAAACGGCCCTGTTGGTGGTATGGAATACCCGATGATTACCTTTAATGGTCCGCGCCCTTACGTTGATGAGGATTCAGGTGAGAAATACTACTCTAAACGCACCAAATACGGTCTAATTTCTGTAATCATCCACGAAATTGGTCACATTTACTTTCCTATGGTAGTTAACTCTGATGAACGCCAGTGGACCTGGATGGATGAAGGTATCAATACTTACCTACAGTTTCTGGCTGAACAAAAATGGGAAAAAGATTATCCGTCGTGGCGCGGTGAACCGCGTAACATTACCAGTTACATGGCCAGCAGTAACCAAATGCCTATTATGACCAACTCAGAGTCGATTCTGCAATTTGGTAATAATGCCTACGGAAAGCCAGCTACAGCACTTAATATATTACGTGAAACTATCGTTGGCCGTGAGCTCTTTGATTTCGCTTTCCGTCAGTATGCGCAGCGTTGGAAATTTAAACGTCCTACACCAGAAGACTTATTCAGAACCATAGAAGATGCTTCCGGCGTTGATTTAGACTGGTTCTGGAGAGGCTGGTTCTACTCTACTGACCATGTCGATATCGCCCTTGAGCAAGTCAATCAGTTGACTATTAATACGCAAGATCCGGAAATCGAAAAAGCATGGCAAGAACAGCAAGAAAATGCTGAGCCAGAGTCTTTGACAACTCAGCGTAATGCCGACGTTAATTATAAAATTCATCAGCAACCGGATCTTACTGACTTTTATAATGAGAACGACGACTACACTGTCACTAACGCTGACCGAAACAAATATCAAGAGCTGATAGAGGGGCTTAACGAAGAGCAGCGGGAAATGCTGAAGAACGGCAGCAACTTCTACGTACTTGATTTCGTCAATAAAGGCGGCTTAGTTATGCCTATTTTACTAGATCTTCAGTTTGAAGATGGCAGTAAAGAACATGTTCGCATTCCGGCCGAAGTATGGCGTCGCTCTCCAGAAAAGGTGAGCAAGTTATTAATTCGCGATAAAACTTTGACTCAAGTCGTTGTTGACCCTAACTGGGAGACGGCAGATGTTGATACCAGTAACAACTACTGGCCAGCCAGAGCAGTGCCATCCCGGATTGAACTGTTTAAGCGTGAAGACCGTAATAAGAGCATGATGGAAGACTTCAACGAGGAGTTGGAGTCGGGCAACGATGATTAAACTTGTTGCTGCTATTGTTTTTTTGTTCGCGCTGATACCTTCTGTATCAGCGCATCGCTATTTTTTTGGGTTAACCGAAATAAGTGCGAATAAAAACACCCAAGCAATAGAAATTATTCATCAGTATACTTTGCATGACGTACAACAAGTGCTTAAAAAGCGGCTGGGAAAGGCTTTTAGACTGGAAGAAGAAGGTTCTGAAAAACATATCAGAGACTGGATAACTGAAAAGTTTCAACTGGTAAACTCGCAAGGAAATAAAGTTGAGCCAAACTGGGTAGGTTTTGAAGCTGACTACCAGAAAATTTGGGTTTATCAGGAGATACCGAAGCGTGATAACCTGTGTGGGTGGGATGTTTCAAATAAGCTATTAATGGATAGCTTTTCTGCCCAGGTAAATACTATCAATGTCGTCGATGATCATGGCAATCGTAGCCTAATTCTGACCATTGAAAATACATCTGACACAATTACGTGCCAGCAAGAGATAAAGGAATAGAAAATGAATGCCGAGTTCGTAAACCCATTTCTTCAAGCACTGCAAAATGTCTTGTCGATGATGGCTCAAATGGAATTGAAGCCCGGTAAAGCTCAACTAAAAAAGGATGAGTACGCGCGGGGCGATGTATCAGGCGTCATCGGTATGGTGGGCCCACAGATAAAAGGATCATTCTCAATTTCATTTGAGGAAAATCTGGCCTGTGAAATCATGAATAAAATGTTAGGTGAGTTACCAAACTCAATTAACGAAGATGTCTGTGATATGGTCGGCGAAATCACGAATATGGTTACCGGCGGAGCCAAAAAGACACTAGGTGAAAAAGGTTACGATTTTGATATGGCTACTCCAATTGTGGTTTCAGGTAAAGACCATACCATTTCTCATAAATCTGAAGGCTCAAAATTAATCATGCCATTCAACCACGTTGCCGGCAAAGCTTACATAGAAATATGCTTCGATAAAATCAAATAGCGACGACTAATAACGCTCGTCGCTGGCATGGCGGGCATAGTTGTCAAACCTCGATAATTGCCCATGGAATTTCAATTCAATTTTACCAATAGGCCCATTACGCTGTTTGCCGATAATGATTTCAGCTAAGCCCTGTTCAGCTGAGTCTGGGTGGTAAACTTCGTCACGGTAAATAAACATAATAACATCAGCATCCTGCTCAATAGAGCCAGACTCACGCAAGTCTGAGTTAACGGGTCTTTTATCGGAACGCTGCTCAAGTGAACGGTTTAACTGAGACAGCGCCACCACAGGCACTTCCAGCTCTTTCGCTAACGACTTCAAAGAACGAGATATCTCTGCAATTTCCAGCGTTCGGTTTTCCGACATGCCCGGAACCGTCATTAGCTGCAGATAATCCACCATAATCATGGATATTCCCTTATGCTCTCTATGAATCCGGCGAGCACGGGAGCGCACTTCGGTAGGAGTTAAGCCAGATGAGTCGTCTATGTAGATATTATTTTTATCATTTAGCATGTTCATGACAGACGCGATGCGAGCCCAGTCGTCATCTTCAAGCTTACCGGTACGTACTTTATTCTGATCTACCCGACTAAGTGACGCCAGCATACGCATCATCAGCTGCTCTGCGGGCATTTCCAAACTAAACACCAATACCGGACGGTCATCATTGAGCGCAATATTCTCTGCCAGATTCATGGCAAAGGTCGTTTTCCCCATAGACGGACGTGCCGCTACAATGACCAGGTCAGAAGGCTGAAGACCAGCAGTCATCTGATCGAGGTCAGTAAAGCCGGTAGAAACACCGGTCACGCCGTTATTGTTTTTCAGCTTACTCAACTGCTCAATACGGCTAACCGTACGCTGCAGAATTAAATTGATACCTTGCGGCCCTTCGCTGGAACTGACTCGCTTCTCAGCAATTTGAAAGACTTTTGATTCCGCCAGATCAAGCAATTCGGCGCTGCTTCGCCCCTGAGTATCGTAACCTGACTCAGCAATATCATTTGCCGCACCAATCATTTCCCTTAACACCGCTCGTTCGCGGACAATGTTTGCATAGGCTAATATATTTGCCGCGCTGGGGGTGTTTTTCGCAATTTCTCCAAGGTAGGCAAAACCACCTATTTGCTCAAGCTCCCCAGCCGTTTCCAAGTTTTCGGAAACTGTCACCAAATCCATTGGCTGACTGCGTTGAGCAAGCTCATGCATGGCTTTAAAAATAAGCCTATGCGAACGATGATAGAAGTCTTCAGCGATGACGCTACCGGCAACATTGTCCCAGGCATCATTATCGAGCATTAAACCGCCAAGAACGGATTGTTCAGCTTCAATTGAATGTGGTGCCGAGCGCAGTGCTTCTATTGACGCGTCGCGTTTTTTTGACTTCTCTGCCATGGGGAAAGTTGTCTCGCAAAGGGAAATAATAAGAGGGGATTACTATACAAAATCCCCTCTTGTTTAGAAAGCGAAGCAACGCCTAACAGCACGATTTAATTTTTATCGAGTGTTATTTCACCACTAACCGTTGTTGCAGATATATCCGCACTGCCTTCTCCTATCATAAACTCCAGATTAGATGATGGGCCCCATTCGGCTTCAATAGCTTTATCTTTTGTTAAGTAATTGGTAATTTCACCACCGGCGTTAGATTTCAAGTTGAAGTTTGCGTGAATCTCGCCCTCCCACTTAAAAGTTAAGTCGCCGCTAACTGAGCTCGCCTCCAGGCGTGCATTTTCATTCAGGGCTGCGGTTAGAGTGGCATCACCACTCACGGTGGTCATTTTCCCTTTACGTAATGTTCCAATTTTTGCGTCAATATCTCCGGAAACCGACTGAGCAGTAAACTCAGTAATTGAGTCAGACTGACTTGTAATATCGCCACTCACAGATTGATAAGTCGCAGCGTCAGAACTATTCCGAATATCCATAATATCGCCGCTTACCGTCTCAAAACGCACATCACCTTCAATATCTTTTGCATCGATGTCACCACTAACGGTTTTTAACAACAGACGGTTTTTAATTTTATTGACACTAACGTCCCCACTGACCAGCCTAATTTCCAAGCCACCGTTAAACTCATTTGCAATAACATCCATGGACACACCATTAACTTTGATATCCATTGACGCTGGTAGATAAATTTTTAGGTCGGAACCGCCGTCATCAGATGAAAAACTGAACCCTCGCTCTTGCGGTGTTTCAACATTAATATGAATACCATTACCACGTTGTTCGAAAATAAACTTCTCTGTCTTCTCATCCAGTGTCCCAACCACTCTAATTTCATTTTTTTCGTGCACAATGAGTTCTACTTTGCCTCTCATATTATCGATTAGCACTCTTGCTCCTGGCGAGACCGATAAGGTTTCATCGACCTCTTCCTGTGCCAGTACTGTGAAACTCAAAGTTAGTAGCAATAATCCAACTAAGTATAATATTCTGTTCATTTCTTTCTCCTGTTTATATTTCTCGTAAATTATTATTCAACGTATAAGACTGATTTAGTAATTTCAGCTCTTGCTCATTTACCCAGCGTAACAATTCCAATAAACTCGGATCCCCGGGGCTAAGCCTTAACGATTCAGTAATGTCCTGCCTGGCTAACGCCAATTGCATTAGCTGAGCTTCAATTTCACCATTAAGTTGATGATACCCCGCCATTTCATAACCTGTGCGTAGACTATACAGCTGCTGTCGCTGTTCAGCATTCATTTCTTCAGCTAACAAGTAGAATCCGGATACCGTTTTTTCTGCTGGCGGCAAAGAACTGAACAGCCATCCAGTCATAAAGAGAGCAATCAAAAAACTGGCGGCCAAGGCTCCTTGCCAAAAAGTTGTTTTAGACCTTCTTCGCGATATCGGATAATCAATTTGCCTTTCAATTTCGGGCCAAAAATCTTTGCTAGGGTTAATCCCGCTGAGCTTAATTTCTTCGAGTCGACTTTCGAACTTTTGGTACTCTTCATTATTTGCCATCCTGAAGTGACTCCTCCAATTTTTTACGGGCCCGGTGAAACTGTGCTTTACTTGTCCCCACTGCAATTCCCAGCCAATTCGCAATTTGTTGATGAGATTCTCCCTGCAACGCATGCAAAACAAAAACTTGCCGGGTTTGCTCAGGGAGCTTAAAAATCAATCTATCGAGTTGATGAATATCCATCTCCCCTTCATCAAACTCCTCATGGGCCTTATGCTCTTGAGATAAAAACCTGGAAAACCAACGGTTTCGTTTGCGCATTTCAGTCAGACAGATATTTGTCGCTACACGATAAAGCCAACTGCTAAACTTTGCCTCGCCACGAAAAGAGCTAAGTTTCTGCCAAAGTTGCACGAACACTTCTTGAACGACGTCATCCGCCAATGTTCTGTCTGCGCACAAACGCAATACCAGCCCGTATACTTGCCGTATATATAAATGATATAGGCGCTGAAAAGCTTCTACATCACCCTGCGCAGCCAGTCGCACATCTTCACAGGCCGTTTCGCTTTGCAAGGCTCTCTCCCTAGGCACACTTTATTATCAATATAGTAGTTTAGACGACACAGACATCAGGAAGGTTTACAGGAAACATTTTTTCCCCAAAAAAAAAGCTGCCCGGAGGCAGCTTTTTGATAAAACCGTAACGACTTATTCAGCCGGTACAACTTTCAATGTAATGTTTGCAAATACATCAGCGTGCAAGTGCAGTTCAATATCAAACTCACCGACTTCACGTAATGTACCATGCGGCATTAATACTTCGCTCTTCTTCACTTCAACGCCAGCAGCTGTTACTGCATCTGCGATGTCGCGAGTACCGATAGAGCCAAATAGTTTGCCTTCATCACCAGCTTTAGAAGCAATAGTTACTGCATCTAAAGCATTTACTTTTTCAGCGCGAGCTTGAGCAGCAGCTAATTGATCCGCTAATTTCGCTTCATACTCAGCACGACGTTGTTCGAATAGATCAACGTTGCTTTTGGTTGCAGGTACAGCTTTTCCCTGTGGGAAAAGAAAGTTACGTGCGTAACCAGATTTTACACTGACTTGATCGCCAAGGCTTCCCAAGTTAGCAATTTTATCTAACAAAATGACATTCATTTCTCGCTACCTCTACTTTTGGTAATCGAACCGGTGCTAGCTTACTGATGTGAATCAGTATAAGGCAGCAGTGACAAATAACGAGCACGCTTGATAGCGCGCGCTAACTGACGCTGATACTTAGCGGATGTTCCAGTAATACGGCTAGGAACGATTTTACCAGTTTCAGTAATGTAGTTCTTAAGCGTAGCGATATCTTTATAATCAATTTCTTTTACGCCATCTGCTTTAAAGCGGCAGAATTTGCGGCGACGAAAAAAACGAGCCATGATGGTCTCCTTAAATCAATTCGAGATGCTGAGCATGAAGTACCAAACGAGGTGAGCCATTGCTATCCTCGTGACGGTGCAGAAAACCTTCTGCCAGAACTTCACAACCCACCGTCAATTTTTCTAACCAGTGTTGTAAACCTTCACCACTTAAAACGACCTGAATACGCACATAAGATTGACGATTCATACCAGCTTCCGGTTGCATAGACCGATGTTCAATCACTAATTGTAAATGCTCAATACCTGACGGGCTGGTTTCCAGCTTAGGTACTTTGCCAAGTGTTCCGGTTAAATGCAGTCGATTCATAAGGGCTATTGAAAGTCAGCAAGCTTACGCTGCTTCACTGTCACCTTTACGATCTTCCTTCGGCTTAGTCAGCGGCGAAGGCTCAGTAATAGATTCTTTTTTGCGCATGATCATATTGCGCAATACTGCATCGTTATAACGGAATGCAGTTTCAAGCTCTTCCACAACCTCTGCAGACGCTTCAATGTTCAACAGAACATAATGCGCTTTGTGCAGTTTGTTGATTGGGTAAGCCAATTGACGACGGCCCCAGTCTTCTAAACGATGGATTTGACCACCACCTTGCTTGATCGTTTCGCTGTAGCGCTCGATCATGCCAGGTACTTGCTCGCTCTGGTCCGGGTGGACCATAAATACGATTTCGTAATGACGCATTACAGTTTCCTTTTGGTTCGTATAGCCTCAGTTTAGCTCAGCCGCACTAACATAGAAGCAAGGAACACATTCAGTAAAATGAAAATATGGCTGATTTAAGCCGCGCGATACTAACTAAAATGAACGCCAATTGCAAATTAATCGGCGTTTTTATGGGCTTTTTCAATGCGGGAGCTGAGTAAAGCAACAACGCGGTCGGCCAATTCGTTTGCTACGGCTTTGTCGCCACGAACCACAATATTGTCTACGATTTTGCCCTGGCGACGAGCTGTAGCATCAATTTGCACCGCATCCTGCTGTTCAGCGAATACAAGAGTGACTTGCCATTCAGCATTACTATCCTCGACTCTGTGCCATTCGTGCCTGACATCCAGTCGATTACTAATATCAAAGGCAAGGTTTTGCACAGACTGGGTTGCGTCATCCTCAACGTCAAAATGAAAAGCGACATAGGGTTTCTCTGAACGCAGCCAGGTTGGTGATTCCCAGTTAGGCGTCCAACTGACAAACAATACTGCGACCATTGCTAAGGCAATGGCTATAGGCAAAAGGCGACGTTTAAGATCCATTGCGCTGTCTGACAACCTCAAATAAGCAAACACCACTGGCTACAGAAACATTTAAGCTACTGACACTACCAGACAAAGGAATGGAGACTAAATCGTCACAGGTTTCGCGGGTAAGACGTCTCATACCTTTACCTTCGGCACCCATAACCAAAGCGACAGGCCCTCTGTAATCAACATCATAAACAGATTGAGTTGCTTCGCCTGCTGTGCCGTATACCCACACGCCCAATTCCTGTAAGTCACGAAGCGCCCTGGCTAAGTTGGTGACCACAACAAGAGGAACGTTCTCGGCAGCACCCGACGCCACCTTACGCACGGTTGGAGTAATTTGAGCCGACTTGTCTTTTGGTACAATAACGCCCGTAACGCCTGCTGCATCGGCCGTGCGCAGGCAAGCACCTAAATTATGCGGGTCGGTCACGCCATCGAGTATTAAGAACAACCCGGCCTGCTGACTTTGTTCCAGTAATTTAGGCAAGTCGTGCTCAGTTAAAGTAGGCGGCGACTGAACGGTCGCCACAACGCCCTGGTGGTTACCGCCTTCAGCTCGTTTTTCCAAAGCTTGTTTAGGCACCCATTGAGGTCTGACGCCAGTTGCATGGCATTGATTGACAATGTCACGCACCGAATCATCCTGACGCTCTTTAGAAACGTAGAGCTCTACCAAACGGTCTGGATGATTTTTTAATATGGCCCGCACCGCGTGCAAGCCAAATACGGTCACTTTTTGACTCATGACTTGCTACGTCCCTTATTGCTGCTGCGACTACCGCTTTTCCGCTGGCCGCCTTTTCCACGAGACTGTCCTTTTCTCTTACCTTTGCCTGAACCTTTAGCTGGCATATTTCGTTTCTGGCCACCCGGACTCGTCGCTTCCAGCAAAGTTAAATCAATTTTACGATCGTCCAGATTCACGTCTTTCACTTTGACTTTCACATTATCACCCAGACGGAAAACGCTGTTGCTGTTCTCTCCGATTAGCATTCCTTTTTGCTGATCAAAGTGATAGTAGTCGTTGTCGAGGTTACTAATATGAATAAGACCGTCAATTTGGTAGTCACTTAAGCGCACGAACAAGCCAAAATTGGTGACTGAGGAAATAACGCCCTCAAACTCCATACCAATATGGTCTAGCATGAACTCACACTTCAGCCATTCGTCAACCTGGCGGGTAGCATCATCTGCACGTCGCTCGGTCATTGAGGTATGTACACCCAGTTCATCCAATTGCTTATCAGAGTATGCCCATGCACCCACTAAGCCTTTCTCTTCACCTTTTTTCTTGCGCAAAATTGCTTTTATCGCGCGGTGCAAAATAAGATCCGGGTAACGACGAATAGGTGAGGTAAAGTGCGCGTAAGACTTCAATGCCAAGCCAAAGTGCCCTTTATTCTCTGGTTGATATACCGCCTGCTGCATAGAGCGCAACAACATGGTTTCAATCAGTTCATGATCCTGACGATCTTTCACTTGCTCAAGCAAAGTCGCATAGTCTTTCGGAGATGGTTCATCACCGCCTTCCAGGTTCAGACCCAGTTCACCAAGAAAACTGCGGAAGTTGTTCAATCGTTCATCAGCCGGAGTTTCATGCACGCGGAACAACGCGCCAACTTCTTTATCTGACTCAATAAGCTGAGCAGAGGCCACGTTTGCCATAATCATGCACTCTTCAATAATTTTGTGAGCAACATGACGTTTAACCGGTTCGATACTCTCAATTTTACGCTGAGCATTAAAAATAAAGCGGGTTTCCTGCGTATCAAACTCAATAGCTGAGCGGCGCTTACGAGCTGCACTTAATGCGTTATAAAGTCGCTCCAGTTCCTGCACATTGTCCATGACATGCTGGTACTGCTGTTGCAGTTCTTCATCGCCATCAAGTAGCTTTTTAACTTTATTGTAAGTCAGTCGCGCATGGCTTTTCATTACTGCCGGATAAAACTCTGTGGACTTGAGTTTTCCACGAGGTCCCAATTCCATTTCTGCAACCATGCACAAACGGTCGACATCGGGGTTTAATGAACACAAACCATTAGACAGTTTTTCCGGTAGCATTGGAATAACATTGCTGGGGAAATAAACTGAATTACCGCGTTCTGTTGCGGCTTTATCAAGAACGGTGTCCGGACGAACATAGTAAGACACATCGGCAATTGCTACCCAAAGGCGCCAGCCTTTTTCTTCCTGCACGCAGCAAACGGCATCATCAAAGTCGCGAGAGTCTTCACCATCGATAGTAATAAGCGGCAGGTCACGTAAGTCTTTACGACCCTCGTAGGCCTCGGCTGGGACTTCTTCGCTATATTTTTTCAGCTCTTCGTCAACTTCAGTTGGCCATTCGGTAGGAATATCGTGCTCACGAATCGCGACCTGAATTTCCATACCCGGTGCCATATGTTCACCCAGCACCTCGCTGACCCGACCAATTGGGCTGGTTCGGCGACTTGGACGTCGGGTAATTTCAACGACCACAAGCTGTCCATGACGCGCGCCATTTTTATCCGCATCAGGAATAAGAATATCCTGACTAATACGGCCATCGTCCGGTACTACTATGCCCAGATCATGTTCAACGAAGTAACGGCCAACAATATTACTGTCGCGGGGCTCTGTAACTCTAACGATACGCCCCTCGGTGCGACCTCGGCTATCTTTACCACTGGTTTTAACCAGTACGCGATCACCATGCAAAACTGAATACATTTGATGATGTGGAATAAACAGGTCTTTACCGCCATCTTCAGTCTGACAAAATCCAAAACCATCTTTATGACCAATGATACGACCTTTGATCAAATCCATACGCTCGGGCAGACCATAAGCATTCGCTTTGCTGTATATAAGCTGTCCGTCGCGCTCCATAGCGCGCAAACGCCGTTTCAAACCAATTGCCTGGCGCTCATCATCTAAACCAAAGTGACGAATGAACTCATCAAACTGAACCGGTTTACTGTTTGAGGTTACAAGTTCAAGCAATTGCTCACGGCCCGGAATTTCAACTTCATATTCTGGCGTACTGTTGTTCTGTTGATTATCTGACATAGAATCCTATTGTAGTTGCACGGTTAAGGAGGACCGATGGGCAACAGTATACGTGCTGAAAGTCATAATGTCAGTGCTTAGCTTGTATTTTGAACAAAACGTACCCATGTACTACTTAATAGGTAAAAAAATGAGTTGTCGAATCGTCTTATATACTCTAATTTGAGAACTGGAACATTTACGAAGATCAAAAAATGCAAAAATATTCAGCAACTACAACCGAATTAAACGGGCTCCAACAGTGGAGCTATCGGGTATTGCTGTGTTTATTACTCATCGTTTTCAGTACAGCCAGCTACGCCGCATCTGGCGAAATTAGTGAAAAACAGCTAACGGCGCAGCAAAATTCCAACGCTGTTTTCATTGTAGACCTGTCATCGCCTATATCTGAAATTCAGGCAGAAGATCCCGAATTCGATAAAGCAATCGACGCATCCTCACGAGTTTTTCAAAACGTCTTAGCGCTTGCTCCTCTATCTCAGGAGAAAAGCGAACCGAAGCTTACCCAATGGAATTGGCATCTCGTCCGGGGGCCACCCGCTCACCTTTAAAAATTCTGTATTTTTTTAATTTTTAAAGGAGTTTGTCATGAGTGAGTTTAAAGAAATTCAATGGTCTTCTGCAGCCGATAAAATTGCAATACACCACAACTATGAGCATCAACCGTTAATTAGCTGGCACGATAGTGCTACGCATGTTGTTGATGATTTCACAAAAGTATCTCCTCTAGAAATAAAGGAGAGCACTCTGGTCAGCGACGCAGAGCAAAAGCTTCGTAATGCCAACCTCCGCTACGCCTGCATAAAAAATCAAAGTGATGAAATGACAGGTTTACTGGCATTGCGTGAGCTTCACGGACGCAAAGCAACTCAGCTAAGTACCGTCAAGCAAATTGGCTGGCGGGAATTGGCAGTAAAAGAGTTGATGTTACCTCTGGTGGCATTACCACAGGTAAGACTTGAGGACTTAAAGAAAGCTAAAATCGGTGACGCAGCGGCAACTCTCAAAGCCAGTGGCCGCGACTTTCTTCTCGTGATTAACGATGGAGAAGTCTGTGGCGTAGTGTCATCTCTTAGAATAGCTGAATTAACAGGGGAGTCAGTAAACGTTTATCACCTGCCCTCAACTTTTGCGGAAATTATTTCAGCGATAAATCATCATGAGGTCATTGACTGAAATCAATTATATGTCAGAAGTGCTTTTGCGCTTCTGGCATTTTCAGTACTAACTACGAAGGGAAAAACTTGGTGGCGCTGGACGGACTTGAACCGTCACTCCCAGAAGGAACCTGATTTTGAATCAGGCGTGTCTACCAATTCCACCACAGCGCCATGCTTTATAAGGTGAAGGCGTTGCGTAACAAAGCAACGGGACGGAATTATACTCGTCCACTCTCTCTAATCAAGCAATAATTCACTAAAATACCTTATAATCCAACTAACTGCTGATTCCTTATACAGCTAAGAGCACAACTGAGAGTGAAACTGAGGTAGCTGTCAGCCCGCTTAGCTCATGATATGATTAAAACACGATTGAGTTAAATGAGTTTCACATGAGTTCCGCAGCACAGAAATTACACGCCAGTTCCCCCAGTGCCGGCTTTCCCAGACGTTTTGTCTCCTGGGTTTATGACTTTTTAGTCGCCGTAGCTATTATTATGCTCGCTTCAGCCTTGGCTTTACTCTTTGCCGCGCTGCTGACTACTTTTGACTGGTTAGTGTTGCCAGAAGGAATGGATCACGCCGCCTGGTTAGCCCAGGGACCTTGGTACAGCTTGTATCTTCTTTCCGTTGTTTCGCTATTTTTTGGCTGGTTCTGGAAACGTTCGGGTCAAACCTTAGGTATGCGCGCGTGGCGCCTGAAACTTCAAAACCGTGATGGTTCGAGGCTGACTAATCGCCAGGTTTTTATCAGGCTGATTACTTGTTGTGCAGGCCTTGGAAACCTCTGGGTTCTGGTAGATTTTAAAAACAAACGAGCCTGGCATGATTACGCTGCCGGCACCGAAGTTGTCACGCTTTCAAAAGAAGCAAATCAGCTGTTCTACTGGAATGAACTTTAGCCTATAGAGGTACGGCCAATTGTCAGGCCGTACGCCCCCGCATAAAGTAAACGGCCACTCCGGCAAATAAAATACTGGGTAATAAAGCTCCCAGAATAGCCGGAATTTGATAAACCTGAGCCAACGGACCAAAAATTTCATTACTCACATGGAAGCCAAAACCAGTAATAACACCAAGTAATATTCGGGCACCCATTGTTGTTGAGCGCAGCGGGCCAAAAATAAAAGACAAGGCCACCAACAGCATAACCGCTACCGTTATCGGCGCGAAAAGTTTCCGCCATAAAGCCAACTCGTAGCGCTCCGCAGATTGCTGATTACTCTCCAGGTAGGTTAAGTAGTCCAACAGCCCGGTAATAGAAAGCGACTCTGGTTTTATAGTCACCACTCCAAGTTTGTCCGGCGTTAAACTCGACTGCCAAACCATACTAGGCTTTTCATCACGTAACATTCGGATATCATCAAGCTGAGTTACAGTTACCTGCTGCATGCGCCATTTGTCACCACTGAAATTAGCGGTCCGGGCGTAAGTTACTTTTTGCAACTCACGATTGTCATTAAAGTCGTAAATTAATACGTCGTTAAGCCGTCCGGTATCCTCTACTTCGCCAATATTGATAAAGTCCGAGCCATCTTTTGCCCACACTCCCTGCTGAGCAGATATTAAGCTACCGCCGGAAATAGCCTGTGAACGTATGGCCCGGCCCTGAGCTTCCATAGGCGGCGCTATCCACTCTCCAATGGCCATAACCGCGACCATCATAATAATAGCTGACTTCATTACCGCGCCAATAATATTTAAACGCGACCGCCCGGCGGCCATCATGACCACCAGTTCCGAGTTACTGGCAAGCATCCCCACGCCAATGAGCCCGCCGAGTAAAGCGGCCATTGGAAAGAAAGTTTCAACATCGCGCGGCAGGCTGTAAAACACAAAGAGTGCCGCATCCATAACATTGTAGTCGCCGCGACCCACCGCTTTAAGCTGCTCCACAAAGCGGATTAACGAGGAAAGCCCGGTTAATACGGCCAGACTTAAAAGCGATGTCCGTAATACGGAAAGCCCAATGTACTTATCTAAAATACTAAACATCAGTGCCCCCGCGCAGCGCCAAAGCGCAAGTTTGCCAGTAACCTCAACCCGAGCGGACGCCCCTTACCCACCAGAGCCAACCCAAAAATCAGCAAAATGAAGTGTATCCACCACAAGCCAATAATAGGCGGAATAACGCCGTCCCGAATGGCTGACTTAGCTGCCATAAGCAATAAAAAGTACCCCAGATAAATAAGCAGCGCCGGCGCCATTCTTCCGAACTTACCCTGACGCGGGTTTACCCGGCTTAGTGGCACCGCAATAAGTGTCAGTAACGGCATTGCCAGCGGAATAGCAATACGCCACTGTAATTCAGCAATCGCTGCCGGTTCTTTCCGCGATAACAGTTCAACAGTTGGGTAAGCCTCAAGTTTTCGTAATTGCTCACTTGCCTGCTGCTCTTTAATTTGCAATTGATAACTGTCGAACGACATCATCTGATAGCTGTCGTCATCGCCGGCATAACGTTTTCCCTGACCCAGCTCCAGCCATTGCGAGCCGGTTGTTTCACTAATCACTTTGCCGGTTTTGGCCATCACCACACTACCAGACTGTAACTCGCCCTGATTGTGCGTGTGCTGCGCAACAAAAACTTCTTCTAAATCACCATCATCGCCAACACTTTGTACAAAAATAACCGCCTTCTGGTTGCTGGCTTGCTGAAATCGCCCCGGCATAAGCGCGGTAAGTCCACTTTCTGAACGAGCTTTATCTTCTAGTTTTTGCTCCTGATCAAGCGACCATGGCACCAGCCACAAAGTAAAAGACGCGGTGATAATAGCCAGAATCAGTGAGAGCACCAGAGTCACTCGAGTTACGTACCACTCACTGACGCCACAAGCGTGCAAAACGGTCATTTCATTGTCGGCGTAGATACGTCCGTGAGCCAGTAAAATCCCTAAAAACAGGCTAAGAGGCAAAATCAGTGACAATAATGCCGGCAGGTTCAACGACAACAGTTGAAAAATAATAGCGCCCGGTATGTCCCCTTCTGACGCATCCGATAACACACGGACAAATTTCTGACTGACAAAAATTGTCATCAGGATAAAAAGTACAGCAAGCTGCGACTTCAAGGTTTCACTGATCAAATATCGGAATATGCGCACTGGCGTTCACTCATAACTTAGGTTTTTACTGGAATAGCTGTGATTTTTAAGTAAACTTGTTATTTTAACAACAAAGTGTCTTTATAGCGAAACTATAGCAGGCATTGAAGCCACCTGAAACAGGAGCACTGTCATGGAGTTCAGCGTCAAAAGTGGTAATCCGGAAAAACAACGCTCTGCTTGTATCGTTGTTGGCGTATTTGAACCTCGTCGTCTGTCTGGCGTTGCCGAACAATTAGACAAAGTCAGTGATGGTTATTTAAGCAACCTATTACGCCGCGGAGACCTCGAAGGTAAATCCGGTCAGGTTTTGCTGTTACATCATGTCCCCAATATTCTTGCCGAACGGGTTTTACTGGTCGGCTGCGGTAAAGAACGCGAACTTGATGAGCGTCAGTACCGCCAAATTATCGCTCGTACTATGAACACGTTGAACGAAACAGGTTCAATGGAAGCGGTGTGCTTTCTCAGTGAACTGCACGTTAAAGGGCGCGATACCTACTGGAAAGTTCGCCAGGCAGTAGAGGCAGCCCGGGCAACATTGTATAACTTTAATGAGCTCAAAAGTAAAAAAGAAGAGCCTCGCCGCCCGTTACGCAAATTGGTTTTTAACGTTCCAAGCCGCAAAGAGCTGGCTTTGGGCGAACAAGCTGTGCAGCACGCATTAGCGGTGGCAACCGGAATGGATATTTGCCGCAACGTAGCGAATATGCCACCTAACATTTGCACGCCTCGTTATTTAGCCGATCAAGCCAAATTAATGGCTGATAATTACGACAACTTAACAGTTACCACGGTTGAAGAAGCCGAAATGGAAAAACTGGGTATGAATGCATACTTAGCGGTTGGTCGCGGTTCAGAGCATGAGTCAGTGCTCACATTAATGCATTATAAAGGCGCACCCGATGACCAGGCTCCTATTGTGCTGGTAGGTAAAGGTCTGACATTTGATTCTGGCGGTATTTCAATTAAGCCGTCCGCGAATATGGATGAAATGAAATACGATATGGGCGGTGCAGCGGGCGTTTTAGGCGCCATGCAGGCTCTGGCCGAACTGCAACTGCCTATCAATGTTATTGGTGCGGTCGCCGGTTGTGAAAACATGCCGGATGGCAAAGCCTACCGACCAGGTGATATTTTAACCACCATGAGCGGCCAAACAGTTGAAGTACTGAATACTGACGCGGAAGGTCGACTGGTGCTGTGCGATACCCTGACATATATCGAGCGATTTGAACCTGAATCCGTGATTGATTTAGCCACGCTGACAGGCGCCTGTGTTATTGCTTTAGGCAGTCATGCTTCCGCCGTGCTCAGCCAGCATAATCCGTTAGCACACGAAATTCTGAACGCTGCTCAGCAAAGTGGTGACAAAGCCTGGCGCATGCCGCTTTGGGACGAATATCAGTCGATGCTGGATAGCCCGTTTGCGGATATGGCGAATATCGGCGGTCGTGAAGCCGGCACTATTACTGCTGCTTGTTTCCTCTCGCGTTACACTAAAAAGTACAACTGGGCGCACATGGATATCGCAGGCACAGCGTGGCAAGGTGGTAAAGACAAAGGCTCAACAGGCCGTCCGGTTCCACTGTTAACTCAGTTCTTAATTAACCGGTGTAACACCGAGGCAGCTGAATAACATGTCGTCAGCCACCTTTTTCTTAATGCCGGACGGAGCCGAAGATGAGCAAAACCGGCTTATCTGCGATAAGATAGCGCAACTGTACCGAAAGCATAAAAAGTTGCGGGTCTGGGCCCGCAATCAACAACAGGCTGAAGCTCTGGACGAGCTTTTGTGGCAACAACCAAGTGATGCTTTTATTCCGCATAACTTACACGGCGAAGGCCCGGCTACAGGTGCTCCGGTAGAGTTTTGCTGGCCTGAGGCCGATGCAGTAAAAAACCGTCCGGGTTATGCGCTGTTTAATCTGGCGGAAGAAATTCCGGTGCAAGCCCAGCAGAGCCAAAAGCTCTATGACATTGTTCCAGCCGATGACAATGGCAAAAAAACAGCTCGCGAGCGTTACAAACATTACAGGGCGCGCGGTTGCCAAATGCAAACCGAGCCCCTGACATCCGAACAGAAGTAAGGTCATTATGGATAAAACATACTCCCCTGCAGCGATAGAACAAGATCTCTACCAACAATGGGAAGATAAGGGCTATTTCAAGCCCTCAGGTAAAGGCGACTCCTACTCGATTATGATTCCGCCACCCAACGTTACTGGCAGTCTGCATATGGGCCATGCCTTCCAACACACTATTATGGATACGCTGACCCGTTACCAGCGCATGGATGGCCTTAATACATTATGGCAAGTTGGTTCCGACCACGCAGGTATTGCTACGCAGATGGTTGTTGAACGCCAGTTGGCAGCTCAGGGACAAACTCGCCAGGAACTTGGGCGCGACGCTTTCATTGATAAAATATGGGAGTGGAAAGAACAATCCGGTGGCACTATTACCCAACAAATGCGCCGTCTGGGCGACTCAGTTGACTGGGATCGCGAGCGCTTCACGATGGACGAAGGTCTTTCAGATGCGGTCCGCGAGGTCTTCGTAAAACTGCACGAAGACAACCTGATTTATCGTGGTAAGCGCCTGGTAAACTGGGACCCTGCGCTGCAGACTGCCATTTCCGACTTAGAAGTCGAGAACAAAGAACAACAAGGTTCTATCTGGTATTTACGCTACCCGCTGGCCGATGGTGAGAAAACCGAAGACGGTAAAGATCATTTAGTGGTCGCGACCACCCGCCCGGAAACCATGTTAGGCGATGTGTGTGTTGCCGTGCATCCCGACGACGAGCGCTTCGCTCATTTAGTCGGTAAACACCTTGAGTTACCCATTGTTAACCGCCGCATTCCGATAGTTGCCGACCATCACGTTGACAGCGAATTCGGTACTGGTTGCGTAAAGGTAACCCCGGCGCATGATTTTAACGATTACGAAATTGGCAAGCGTCATCAAACTGGCATGATTTCAATTTTCGATGACACGGCTCATGTTATGGCAAAAGCGGGGCTTTACACCAGTACGGGTGAAACGCTTGAAGAGCTGAACGGGTTTAACGGTGCGCTTCCTGAGCAGTACGCCGGTAAAGAGCGTTTCGAGGCTCGTAAACAACTGGTTGCTGAATTTGACGAACTCGGTTTGCTGGAAAAAATTGAAAAGCACACCAACAAAATACCGTATGGTGACCGTGGTGGCGTTCCTATTGAACCGCATTTAACCGACCAATGGTATGTCCGCGTTGAGCCTATGGCCAAACAGGCGACTGAAGCGGTTGAAGACGGTCGTATTGAGTTTGTACCCAAGCAGTACGAGAACATGTATTTCAGCTGGATGCGTGACATTCAGGACTGGTGTATTTCGCGTCAGTTATGGTGGGGACACCGTATTCCGGCATGGTACGACGAACAAGGCAATGTTTATGTTGGTCGCACCGAAGAAGAAGTGCGGGACAAACATAATTTAGGCGATACTCCTCTTCAGCAGGACGAAGACGTATTAGATACCTGGTTCTCTTCCGCGCTATGGACCTTTTCTACTCTCGGTTGGCCAAAAAATACCGAAGACTTAAAAACCTTCCATCCGACCGATGTGCTGGTTACCGGTTTCGACATTATTTTCTTCTGGGTTGCCCGCATGATCATGATGACCATGCACTTCATAAAAGATGAGGATGGCCAGCCGCAGGTTCCGTTTAAGAAAGTCTATGTGACCGGCCTTATTCGTGACGAAGAAGGCCAGAAAATGTCGAAGTCTAAAGGTAATGTATTAGACCCGCTGGACATGATTGACGGCATTAGCGCTGACGAGCTGGTCGCTAAACGTACCGCGAATTTGATGCAGCCTAAAATGCGCGAGAAAATTGAAAAACGCACCCGCAAGGAGTTCCCTGAAGGTATTACCGCTCACGGCACCGATGCACTGCGTTTTACCTTAACAGCACTTGCCTCAACAGGTCGCGATATCAACTGGGACATGAAGCGCCTGGAAGGTTATCGCAACTTCTGTAACAAGCTATGGAACGCCAGCCGTTATGTGCTAATGAGTACCGAGGAGCATGACTGTGGTCTCGAAAACGACGATATGACCCTGTCACTGGCAGACGAATGGATCATTGCCCGTTTTAACAGCACAGTAAAAGACTTTCGTCAGGCTTTGGATACCTACCGTTTTGATCAGGCTGCGGCTATTGCGTACGAGTTTACCTGGAACCAATTCTGTGACTGGTATCTGGAGCTCACTAAGCCGGTGCTGCAAAATGGTACAGAAGTACAACAACGCGGTACCCGCCACACACTGGTGAATGTTCTGGAACAGCTACTGCGTCTTCTACACCCAGTCATGCCTTACATTACTGAAACCATCTGGCAACGCGTTAAGCCGCTGGTTGGTAATACGGGTGAGACCATTATGCTGCAGCCGTTTCCTCAGGTTGAGGACAACGTCAGCCATCAGGCAATGCAGGACATGGAGTGGCTTAAGCGTGTTATTCTGGCTATTCGTAATATTCGTGGCGAAATGGACTTATCACCGAATAAGCCTTTGCCTCTGCTGCTCTCAAATGCTGATGCAATGGCCAGGGGCCGTATTGAAAATAACCAAAGCTTCCTCAGTAGCCTGGCAAAACTGGAATCTATTGAGTTTATTGAAAGCGACGATGACGCACCAGCCAGTATGACCGCGCTGGTTGACACGTTGAAGCTACACATTCCAATGGCAGGTTTAATTGATAAAGAAGCTGAGCTGCAGCGTCTGCAAAAGTCTATTGAGAAAGCAAATAAAGAGTGGCAGCGCCTGAATGGCAAGTTAAGCAATGACAACTTTGTCAGTAAAGCACCTGAAGCTGTCATTGCCAAAGAACGTGAAAAGCTTTCAGAGGCCGAAACAACCCTGAAGCAGTTGCAGGAGCAACAGGACAAAATTAAAGCTCTCTAATTTTGTACAACGCCATTGCTGAACAAAAAAGCCCGGATCATTAGATTCGGGCTTTTTTTAACGTCATCTATTCTAAAACAAAACTTGTAACCTTGAATTGCTAATAAAAGCAGAGAGAGGCTCACTCCTCTCTGTCATCTAAGCCTTCATCGTCAAGTTCTTCGTCTTCAATCAGCGTACCCCAGCCGTCATACTCCACTTCGCACTCATCAGCTATAGCGGCTATTTCACGCACCTGACGGTTTAAAATATCGTTATCAAGCTCGGCGTCTGTTACCGCCATAAACGCAAACCAACGCTTGCCTCGTTCGTCTTCAAACTCGTCGGCATCGTCCACATGATATCCCTGCTTAACCAGTTCAACAGCGGCTTTTTCCAGTTTGGTAAAGTCCTGGCTGGCTAAGTGATGCTCAATTTCATACAAGAGTTCTGTTTCTGCACCATCAGCAATCAAAGCCTGTACAGTTTCTTCACTTTGCGTAAGTAGATCATTAAGATCTCGACTCATGTTTTTTCCTTTTTAGCCTGTTCTTGCTCAATGCTCGCGTTTAACTGCTTAATTTTATCATCCATTTTTTGATGACAGTGAGCACTCAGTTCACGTAGATTCTCTCGCTGATAATTGGCAATTCTCACCGGTTCAAGAAACGCCACTTTTAACACTCCGTTATTCCAGCGGTTCATTTTTATCTTACCGTGCAATTCAGATACACAAACCGGCACTACGTCCACTTGAGCCCGGTACGCAGTATGAAAAGCACCGTTTTTAAATGGCAACAAACCACGTCCATAACTGCGGGTGCCTTCAGGAAACATCCACACCGAAATATCGCGCTGCTTTATCGCATCCGCCGTCTGCCCGATTGTGCCATGGGCTTTACCGGCATTTTTTCTGTCTATAAGGATATTGCCTGCCAACCAGTAGAGCCAACCGAAAAAAGGTATCCATCTAAGGCTCTTCTTGCCAACGGTCACCGTATTTTTTGGCAGCATTGCTGCTATGGTGAAAATTTCCCAGCTATTTTGATGATTACAAATAAAGACATAAGGCCCGCCCTTTTCAATATCCGGGTGCCGGCTGACCTCAATTCGCATCCCCAAAACCCGTATTGCCCAACCAAAAATATGGGCAAAACGATAGGTATTGTTGCGGTGAAACGGCCGGACAATGCAAAACAAGCAGCCTACAACACCGAACACCACAACAAAACCGCCAAGAAACAACCATCGCAACAAGGCTAACATCCAAACTCCCCAATTAATCCTTGTTTTCCTCAACCACTATTTCGTCGACACGTTGTAACCCGCGCGGCAGTTTATTGCCCCGGCGACCACGTTCTCCGTAATAATGTTCTAAATCAGCCGGCTTCAGAGTCAGTTTGCGTTTACCTGCAATGAGAGTAATGGCAGTATCCGGCGCGGCGGTAGCTAAAGCAACCACATACTCCTCGCGGGACTGCGCTCTTAAGGCCGGAATACTAATTAATTTATTTCCTTTTCCTTTGCTCAACTGCGGTAAGTCTGCAACCGGGAAGACCAACATCCGGCCCTCGTTAGAAATAACAATGACTTTGTCGTGTTGCAGGTCATTCACGTTATTCGGCGGCAGGATCTTAGCCCCGGTAGGTAATGTAATAATGGCTTTACCATTTTTATTACGGCTGACTAAATCACTAAACTGACAAACAAACCCGTAGCCTGCGTCAGAGGCCAGCAGCAAATGACTTTCATCTTTTGCCATTAAAACATGCTCGACATTCTCGCCAGCAACCAGGCTGAAACGTCCGGTCAGAGGTTCCCCCTGACTTCTCGCTGATGGCAACAAATGAGCCTCACAAGAAAAGCTTTTCCCCGAAGTATCGAGGAACACCACCGGCTGATTACTCTTCCCCTCAGCCGAAGAAAGATAGCTGTCTCCGGATTTATAACTGAGCTTATCACCTTCTATATCGTGACCTTTGGCTGTACGTACCCAGCCTTTTTTAGAGAGCACAACAGTGACCGCTTCAGCAGGGGTTAAGTCTCGTTCGCTTAGCGCTTTTGCTTCAGAGCGTTCAACAATAGGTGAACGACGTTCATCGCCATAATTCTCAGCATCCGCCAGCAACTCTTTCTTAATTAAAGTTTTCAACCGACGATCAGACCCCAGCAAGGTCTCAAGTTTTTCTCGTTCTTTATTCAATTCATCCTGCTCGCCAGTCAGCTTCATTTCTTCCAATTTAGCTAAGTGACGTAACTTCAATTCAAGAATAGCTTCGGCTTGCTTATCGGTGAGCGCAAAACGGCTCATCAGCTCTTCTTTCGGCTTGTCTTCTGTACGAATAATCTCAATGACTTCATCAATATTCAGATAAGCAATGAGTAAGCCTTCCAGAATATGCAAACGGGCCAGCACTTTATCTAAACGATGCTGCAAACGTCGGGTAACAGTGGTCTGACGGAATTCCAGCCACTCTTTCAAAATGCCCACCAAAGGCTTCACTTTTGGCCGACCGTCTAAGCCGAGAATATTCAGATTAACCCGATACTGCTTTTCTAAGTCAGTGGTAGCAAACAGGTGGTTCATTAACTGTTCGGTATCGACACGGTTTGAACGCGGAACCACTACCAATCGAGTCGGGTTCTCATGGTCAGACTCATCACGTAAGTCTGCAACCAGAGGTAACTTTTTCGCCTGCATTTGATGCGCTATTTGCTCTAAAACCCTTGCGCCAGATGCCTGGTGCGGTAGCGCAGTAATAACAATTTCGCCATCTTCAATACTGTAACAGGCTCGCATTTTAATGCTGCCTCGTCCGGTTTCATAGAGTTTGACGATGTCTTCTGACGGAGTGATTATCTCCGCATCAGTCGGATAGTCAGGACCTTTCAAGACTTCCATAATATCTTCAAGCTGGCTACCGGGCTTTTCCAGTAACATCGCGCAGGCATTTGCTACTTCACGGGCATTGTGCGGCGGGATGTCCGTCGCCATGCCAACCGCAATGCCAGTTACGCCATTCAGCAAAATATGTGGTAACCGTGCCGGCAGTACCTGAGGTTCTTTCATGGTGCCGTCGAAATTCGGTATCCAGTCAACCGTGCCCTGACCCAGCTCACTCAGCAGTACTTCGCTGAACTTAGACAACCGGGCTTCGGTATAACGCATGGCCGCGAAAGACTTAGGGTCATCCGGCGAACCCCAGTTACCCTGACCATCGACCAGAGGGTGACGATAGGTAAAGGGCTGCGCCATTAATACCATTGCTTCATAACAGGCGCTGTCACCATGAGGGTGGAACTTACCCAGCACATCACCCACGGTACGAGCCGATTTTTTATATTTTGCTAATGCAGATAAACCCAGCTCTGACATTGCGTAAACAATGCGTCGCTGTACCGGCTTCAGGCCATCGCCAATATTTGGCAATGCCCTGTCCATAATTACGTACATGGAGTAATTAAGGTAGGCCTCTTCGGTAAAGCGACTCAGTGGGCGGGTTTCTGTAACTTCCGTCGACATTCTGACTTCTCCTTGCTCACAAGTGCTTACAGTTCAGCCAAATCGGCCATGTTACCTTTGCTTTCCAGCCAGGTACGGCGATCACCAGCGCGTTTTTTCGCTAACAGCATATCCATTAATTCTTCCATTACTTCGCCGTCATCAATGGTCAACTGGACTAACCGGCGGGTATTAGGATCCATGGTTGTTTCTCGCAGTGTCAGCGGATTCATCTCACCCAGACCTTTGAAACGCTGCACATTCACTTTGCCTTTACGTTTCTCTGCTTCAATCCGGTCCAGGATACCCTGCTTTTCTGCTTCATCTAGTGCGTAAAACACTTCTTTCCCCACATCGACACGGTACAGCGGAGGCATCGCCACAAAAATATGACCATGTTCAACCAAAGGTCTGAAATGTTTTACAAACAATGCGCACAACAAGGTGGCAATGTGCAGACCGTCGGAATCGGCGTCAGCAAGAATACAAATTTTTCCATACCGCAGTTTGTCTAAATCAACACTGTTTGGGTCGACTCCGACAGCTACCGAAATGTCATGAATTTCCTGCGAGGCTAAAATTTGCTCCGGGTCGACTTCCCAGGTATTTAAGATTTTTCCCCGCAACGGCATCACCGCCTGAAACTCGCGATCGCGGGCTTGCTTAGCAGAGCCTCCTGCCGAGTCCCCTTCCACTAAAAACAATTCACTGCGGCCAGGTTCCTGACTTGAGCAGTCGGTGAGCTTGCCAGGCAGCGCCGGACCCTGAGTTACTTTTTTACGAACAACTTTTTTACTGGCTTTTAAGCGTCGCTGCGCGTTACTAATACACACATCGGCTAAAAGTTCGGCTTGATCGGTATGCTCATTCAGCCACAGGCTAAAAGCGTCTTTTACCACACCGGAAACAAAACTGGCCGACTGACGGGATGACAAACGCTCTTTGGTCTGTCCGGCAAATTGCGGATCCTGCATTTTTGTCGACAGGATATAACTGCAACGCTCCCAGACATCTTCTGGTGTTAATTTGACACCTCTGGGTAACAAATTACGAAACTCACAAAACTCGCGCATGGCTTCCAGCAAGCCCTGACGCAATCCATTAACGTGAGTACCGCCGAGCGTAGTAGGAATGAGGTTAACGTAACTTTCTGAGACCCCTTCACCGCCTTCCGGGAGCCAGGTAACGGCCCAGTCAACACCTTCAGTCTGAGAACTAAAACTTCCGTCAAACGGCATTTCCGGCAACGTCGGTACATCTTTTACCGCTTCCACCAGGTAGTCAGTCAGACCGTCCTGATAGAACCAGGTATCTTCTGTGTCATCTATTTTGTTGCGGAAGGTTATTTTAAGCCCGGGGCAGAGTACCGCCTTAGCTCGCAAAATATGTTTTAGTTTGGTAACCGAGAATTTTGCCGAATCGAAATATTGAGGGTCTGGCCAAAAGTGAACCCGGGTGCCGGTATTTCTCTTGCCTACGGTACCGGTAACCTCCAGCTCGCTGACTTTATCACCGTTTTCATAGGCCATTTCATAAACCTGGCCGTCACGCTTAATAGTCAGCTCAACGCGCTTAGAAAGCGCATTAACAACTGAAATCCCCACACCGTGCAAACCACCGGAGAATTGATAGTTTTTATTTGAAAATTTACCGCCGGCGTGCAGTTTGCTCATAATCAGCTCAACGCCGGGAACCCCCTCTTCCGGGTGGATATCCACCGGCATTCCCCGTCCATCATCTGTCGTTTCGAGAGATTGATCGGGATGCAAAACAACAAGTAATGACTTAGCGTGCCCCGCCAGAGCTTCATCGACACTGTTATCTATAACTTCCTGACCCAAGTGATTAGGTCGAGAGGTGTCAGTGTACATACCGGGGCGGCGCTGAACCGGTTCCAGTCCGTTCAGCACCTCAATGGAGTCGGATTTATAGTCTGTCATGAGTCCCTGTTTTTATTATTGGCTCGATCCGCGAAAAGTGTGCCTCAATTTACCGCTAACTGACGTCTATTTGAAGTAGTAAGGCATAAATTTCTGAACGGCTTCACTGAGTTTTGGTTGAATATGACCTTGCTTTCGACACAAGGTTAACCAGTCAGCCAAAAACTGATTAACCTGATGCTTTTCGTCCCGGTGCCGCATTTCGCGGTTAGGTTGTTGATAACGTGCCGCTAATCGGGTAACACCCTGACTGGATATGATCTCAGCCATACGCACATCATGGTATAATCTTACCGTCATTTTCGCCTGCAAGTAATCCGCCCAGTTTGGCTTTAATTGCTCAATTTCAATATCTGAGGTGTATCGCGATTCACTGACGTTACGTAAATTGAAAGCCAAATTTTCGCCCGCGTAGAGCGTTACCTCAGCTTCAGATTCAAGCTGAGACAGCAGCGGTAAAAGGCCTGCGTAATTTAGTTCGGTTAGTCGGTGCAGTTCCGCAACGTCGACAACATAGCGCTGTTGCATAATAAAACCTCAGTTTTGCTCCTGGTCAGAGAACACCTTATCACGATGTAATAGCAACCATTGTAACCCAATAACACTTGCCGCGTTGTTGATTTCTTCACGTTCGAGCATGCCAATAACTTCTGTTCTGGGTAAAACGTGGACTCGAATATCTTCGTCTTCTTCAGCTAACCCGCCAAAACTGGCAGCCGATTGACTGTCGACTTCGGCAATATAAATAGTCAGTTTCTCGTCGGTACCACCCGGGCTTGAATAATAGCTGGTAGCGTAAATTAGCCGCTTAGCTTTTAATCCAGCTTCTTCCTCTAATTCACGCGTGGCCACTTCCTCTGAGCTCTCGTCCGCGTCAAACATACCGGCAACGAACTCAAACAACCATGGCCCATTTCTGTCGTCGAGTGCACCAACCCTGAACTGCTCCAGAACAACCAGTTCATCGCGGACTGGGTCATAAGGAATAACCACAACAGCGTGCCCGCGTTCCATTAACTCCCTGTTTATCTCCGGACTCCAGTCACCAGAGAACAGCCGATGTTGTAAAGAATAGCGATAAACCGATAAAAAACCTTGATAAAGAGGTGCCTTTTCCTTTACTTTCACATCATTCCGGTGAAAACGAATTGTCATACTTAGTGTCCTTTTTTACATAGGCGGATAAGACAAACATTCTGTTACACTTGAGCGAATTCTGAAACCATGTTTTTCTTAAACTATCTGCGCAAATCATTTACACTGGTAATCATTCAACACTGTATGTAAACTATGCGCAATCATTGAACAATTGCACGTTAAGTAACAGGAAACTGACTACCATGAAAAAGCATATTTTGTCGGCAGCCGTCGGTCTGGCACTGACCACAGTATCTTTTACGTCAAACGCTGAAGATTTGGCTCAAATTTATCGTTTAGCCGTTGATAACGACCCGACCCTATTAAGTGCCGCAGCGGAGCGAAACGCCGCACAAAAAGGCATTGATATTGCCAAGTCAGGATTCCTGCCACAAATTACAGGTGACGCAGGTTACACTGACTCGACCAGCGAATCACCTCTGGTTTTTGAATCCGGCATTCAGGTTTTTGATACTGACAGCAATGGCTGGAGTGCAGGTGTAAGTCTTAATCAAAGCCTTTTTGACTGGAGTGTCTGGAAAAATGCAGATATTGCAGAAAAACAAGCATACCAGGCAGAAGTTGCCTACAGTAACGCTCAGCAAGATTTAATGATCCGTGTTGTTAATGCTTATTTTCAGGCTTTGCAGGCGCGCGACGATTTATCTTTCGCTGAAGCTGAGAAAAAAGCCATTGAACGCCAACTTGAACAAACGAAACAGCGTTTTTCGGTAGGTTTAACAGCTATTACTGATGTCCACGAAGCACAAGCTCAGTATGATAGCGCTGTCGCTAGTGAAATTCAGGCCAAGAATGCAGTCAAAATTGCTTTGGAAGACATTCGTGAAATTACTGGTCGCTACCCACAAGATCTCGCGGCCCTAAACACTGAAACATTTTCTCCGAGCGATCCATCTCCTGACAACATCGAAACATGGGTTAAAAAAGCTGAAAATGCTAACTTGAGTTTACTGGAGAGTCAGGTACAGGTAGAAATTGCAGAGCAACAAATAAAACTGCAGCAAAGTGGACACTACCCTACAGTATCTTTAGAGGCACGCTATTCCACAAGTGATAACGAGCGCACAATTACCGGCGATAATGGACAAGAGCAGACAACGAATTTGCCCCGACTCGACAGCCGTTCGATTGGTCTGAATGTCAGTGTTCCTATTTTCTCCGGGTTCCGCACGTCATCTGAAATTGCGCAAGCACGGGATAACTACGTTGTTAGCAGTCAACAAATGGTGCAGACCCGCCGTAATGTGGAGCGCCAAGTTCGTAACTCTTTTTATGAAGTCTCTGCGTCGATTGCCAGTATTAAAGCATTTCAACAGTCAGTTGTTTCTGCCGAAAGTGCTTTAAAAGCCACAGAAGCAGGGTTTGAAGTAGGTACTCGTACTATTGTTGATGTGCTGGACAGTACTCGTAACCTTTACAATGCAAAACGTAACTTGTCAGAAGCGCGCTATGGCTACATCCGTCAAGTGCTGACTCTGGAAAAAGCCGCTGGACAACTGCAGGAACAAGACCTGATGGCGATTAACAGCAGTCTTTCTGAAAACGTACAAGGCACTGCCGCAGACTAGTTGCGCAGACCGTGGCACCGCCTGACTATTGGCGGTGCCTCATTTTAGAATTTTTATGTTACTATCCGCGGCAAATAGCGAATAATAAGCGACATCAGCTGTGATCGAACCTCCCAAATTTAAATTCTACTTTTTACATCCTAAGTTTTGGCTTACCTGGCTCGGTGTTTTCATCCTGTATAGCGTGTCATGGCTGCCTTATCGGCTACAGCTTGCCATGGGCCGCGGGTTGGGGTTGTTGTTTAAAAAACTCATGCCGCGCCGGGTGAATATAGCCCGTACCAACTTAAAGCTTTGCTTCCCGGAATACAGCAATGAGAAGATCGAGGCATTGCTAACCGAAAATATGAAAAATACCGGAATCGCATACTTTGAAGTTGGCATGGCCTGGTGGTGGCCGAACTGGCGAATTAAACGTAAGCTACACGTCCATGGTGAAGAGCACTTACGTAAGGCGCAGGAGGATGGCAGCGGCGTACTGTTATTGCTCTTTCACTTCCTGAGCTTAGAAGTTCATGCCCGCTTACATGGCTTTGTCGAGCCAGCTGTAGGTCTTTACCGCCCACATAATAATGCGGTCATGGAGTTCTTACAAACCCGCGGCAGAGGGCGTTCAAACAAATATATGATCCAGCGTCGCGATGTTAAAGCGATGATGAGATCACTGACCGAAGGTGATATCGCCGGCTATCTTCCGGATCAGGATTATGGCCGTCGTCGCGTCGAGTTTGTTAAGTTCTTTGAAGTACCAGATGCTTCAACAACCTTGGGTACTATGCTTTTTGCCCGCAACCCGAACTGCAAAGTCATGGTTAGCCGTTGCGTCAGACGTGACGACGGAAGCGGTTACGATCTCTTTTACGAACCGCCCCTTGAAAATTTCCCCACGGGAGACAAGAAAGCGGATGCCGAACGCGTTAATGGTTTGGTGGAAGACGCCATTCTAAAAGCTCCGGCCCAGTACCTCTGGGTTCACCGCAGGTTTAAAACCCGCCCCGACCCTGACATGCCAAGCTACTACAAGTCATCTTCCAATAAATGATTCCAGCAATTGAGCACAGCCTGACGTTCGCTGTCCAGGTTGTGCTCCTCCAATAACTGCTCCCCCTGCAACGCCAGCGAATGACTCTCACAGCGGAAAATCTGAAATGCGTTAATTAAATTCTGAGCGTCCACCTCTGTAAGTAGGTGTAACTGTTGCGCTTCGGTCAGAAGCCTGACGTTATCACTGTATTTGCATAGCTCCGGATATTGATGTGCGTAACGCAGAACCAGGTACTGAGTAATAAATTCAATATCAGCGATACCACCCGGGTCTTGTTTTAAGTCGAACTTCCGACTGTTTCTTTGGGTCAGATGCTCACGCATTTTTTCTCGCATACTAACGATATTCTGACGCAGTTCGTGTTCATCTCGTTGTTGAGAAAGAACACTCCGGCGTATATCCATAACTGTATCCCTTAAAGCCGGAACGCCGAATACAGGCCGCGCACGCACCAGTGCCTGCAACTCCCAGGTCCAGGCGTCGTCGCGCAAATAACGGGCAAAAGAGCTCACCTGCGTCACCAGTAAACCAGCCTGCCCTGACGGGCGCAAGCGTAAATCCACGTCATACAAAATGCCTGCAACGGTACGGGTAGTAAATAAATGCAGAATTCGTTGCGCCAGTCGTAAGTAAAACTGCTGAACTTCAATCGGTCGTTGACCGTCTGTCTGTCCCTGATAATTAGCATCCGTTACAAAAACGAGATCAAGATCGGAACCATAACCCAGCTCCTGCCCGCCTAGTTTCCCATATCCCAATACTGCGAACCCGGTATTATCGATACTGGTTCCCGCGGGCTTCCCATGTTTTTGAGTCAGATGTTGCCAGGCCAGACCGACCACTTGAGAAATAGTGGCTTCTGCCAGCGCACTCAAATGATCACTAACGTTCATCAGTTCCAAAACGCCACTGATATCCGCTGCAGCAATTTTCAGTTGCAGCGCCTGCTTAGCCTGACGCAACGCATCCATTTGAGTTTCCAGATCTTGTTCAGGAATACGTACAAGATATTCGCGCAGCACGGCCGCATAGTCCTTTGACTCAGGTAGGCTGTATAGCTGCTGCGGGTCAATCAGTTCATCCAGAAGTATGGGGTGCAAAGCCAACTGTTCAGAGATCCATGGGCTCGCCATACACAATTTGCAAAGCTGCTCGCGGGCGCCGGGGTTTTCCGCCAGCAGTTCAATGTACGCCGTTCGACTCATAACCGCCTTGATAATAGAAAGCAGCCTTTCCAGTAGCCGCTCCGGGTGCTGATGCTGAATGGCATGCCGGAGCATTATGGGCATTAACCTAGCTAACGCTGAACGCCCTCTTGGGCCCGAACTACGACGGCGGCTCTCCTGGCGAAAGTTTTTAATCAGAGTCCATAATGCCTGAGGTTCATCAACGCCCTCGCTCTCTATGATTTCTATCGCAGCATCATCATCCAGCATGTCCTGCCACAAAACCTGCAAGCCTTGTTCATCCTCGTCATCTTCAGACTCCGCGCCAACCACTTGCTGGAACTCAGCATGAATGCGCTCCATGCACTTGTCTATTTTTCTCTGCAAGGTTTCCCACTCAGGTTCATTCAGCATTGTGCACAACCGTGCGCGGCCAGTTTCATCGCTGGGTAATTGCTGAGTTTGCTGGTCATCAATTTGTTGCAGGCGGTGCTCAATAACCCGCAAATACTCGTAATCTTTTAATAGCTGACTGGCATGCTCCGAGCTTATCAAATCCAGTTCCACCAGGCCGTTCATGGCGATATAAACTGAACGTGTCTGCAGTGATTTTTCCTGCCCCCCGCGGATAAGCTGATGCGCCTGAACAATAAACTCAACTTCACGAATCCCGCCGGCACCCAGCTTGATGTTATTTTTAACTCCCTGTCGGCGGGTTTCCTGGGTAATCAAAAGCTTCATTTTACGCAGCGCTTCAATGGCGCCAAAATCAATATAGCGGCGGTAAACGAAAGGTCGTATCAACTGCTGAAACGCTTGCTCATACTGTTCATCTGCCCCTATCATACGGGCTTTAACCATGGCGTAACGTTCCCAGTCACGCCCCTGCTCCTGATAGTAATGTTCCAGCGCATTCAAACTGGTTACCAGAGGACCCGACTGACCGAAAGGCCTTAACCGCATATCGACCCGAAACACTTGCCCGTCTGCAGTCGTCTCGTCAAGTAACCCAATAAGTGACTGCGCCAGCCGCTTGTAAAAAACCCCGTGCTCCAGATTACGTCCGGGCCCCTGGGTTTCGCCTTGTTCAGGAAAAGCAAAAATAAGGTCAATGTCGGACGAGAAATTCAGCTCTTTTCCGCCCAGCTTGCCCATTCCAATGACCAGCATTGGCATTAGCTGATCATTAGCATCTAGCGGTTTACCGTGACGTTGGACAAAACGTTCAAACAACCACTGCAGACTCTTATTGATTGCTGCATCAGCAAAGGTACTGTAGTGGTGCAAAGATTCTTTTAACGACACTTGCTGCAGGATGTCGGCTGCGGCCAGCTTCGCCATCCAACAGTGCCGTAGCCTGCGGAGGCATTTTTTTGCGTCATCGTCATGCGTTATTTGATTTAACGACTCTGCTATACGGTCACCGTAGCTGTCAGCATCAACCAAACAAATACTCGTTCCACCGTCGTCAAAAAAGTCGGTTAAAAGATGCTCTGGGTAACTTTCCGCAACCCTGCCAATGAACGGGCTGACAGCGAATAATGCCCGTAATATTTGCTCCTGTTCAGCTGTGAGTGTAATACTCTCTGCAACCTCTTTAAAACGTTCCCAGGTTGTTTCAGTCTCGCTCATCAGTTTGTTGTCGGGAGTCTGCATAACCACCTTAATTTAACCAGTATGGTTCACGTTTCAGCGCAGCTTTACGCGAATATTCAAGAGCTTTTAGCAGGGACTCTCGCTGGACTTTTTGCCAGTCCATTAGTTTTTCATCCACTTCGTCGTCGCGGTCCCGAATACGCTCATGTAAAATATGCAATGCGGTAATTTCACGAATACCCCGGGCTAAATCCTGCCACGGCAGCCGGAAGCTTTCTCTCAAGTCAGCATCAAACAAATGTCCGAAGCAAGTTCCCATCAAAAGGCTGTTTTGCAAGGGTGTAAGCAACTTAAGATACCCTTCTTCACTGAGCTTTTCATGCTCAGAAAATGCCGTTTGCACTAGTTGCCAGTCGCTTTTCAAAAGTTGACTACTCCAGGGTAAAACCGGCTGCTCCAGCTCCTCTGTCATTTCTTCTTTCAAGAGAAACTCTGACAATCCCAGTACGGTTTTTTGGTATGCCGCAGAATGCACCAGTTCAGCAACTTCATTCAGGCGAATAACATCCTCCTGACTGTTGACTAAAGATTCATACAATTTGCTGTAACGCTTAAGCGCGCGATGATAAGCACCATCTTCAGCGGTTAACTCATCCAGCCCTTCAAATCGCTTCAACCATTGCAGTTTTGCGGTTATTTGCGAGATGCCGGTCAGCAACCGTCGTTCACCAACCCCGTTCTCAATAAGTTGTTCCAACACAACCCGCACCATTTGCATACCGTCCGCCATTCCCTGTACCGCCCGGACACTGGGTTGGAAGTCCAGGCAGGCTTCATTGTGCTGCCAATGGCGCAAGCCCGATTCCAGCGACCGGTAAAGCGCCTGGCCCACATTTTGCTCAGAGTGGATTGGTACGTAGTGCATTTGTGTAAAAGGCTCCAGCAAGCTTTTTCCGGCCAGCAGATAGCCTCTTGCCGCTTTACTCAACGAGCCTACTCGCGCACCGGCTTTTTTCACTAACTCCTGTGCCAGTCGATAGGCCTCGGTCAAAGAACCTCCCTGTAACTCCAGTTCAATCTCCGCTATTGGCTCTCGCTGCTCGCCCGACTCTATGTATCCCTCATCAAGAACCATTTCGATAACACCTTCACCGCTGGGAAGCCGCCAACGGGTTCGGGTGAAATCGGTAACGAACAAGGTGTCCAAATCGCGCTGAATATCATAAACCGGAAAGTCCTCCGGCCATATTTCGTTATCAAACAAGGTTAAGTCGGGTTTGTCGCTATCAATGTCAATATTATACTCTGGCCTTTGGTGCATGCCGCCCATAACTCGACCAGCCAACTTCACCGTCTGCTCTTTATGATCTTTATCGCTACGTATCCGTAATCCAATATCGAACTGACGTAAACGTAAATCGGACGTGTCAAAATAAGCATTTTTGAGTTCAAACTGCTCTTTGCGGGGTTTTGCCTGATGAGAATCCGCCAACGACTGGCAGACTTCGAGCGCTTTTTCTCGCTGTTCTGGAGCAATCAGTAACTTGAGCTCAACTTCTTGTGACATAAATCGATTCCGATGCGTTTAATAAGTTAGATTAAAGGTACTGGCTTGGCGGCTAACGGTCAACAAACACGGGCATTTAGTTCACTTGACACCAAGGGTGAAAAGTTGCAACGTGAGATCCGACCATGAAGGGTCTTTACCCGCGCAAAAATAAGCTTATACTTGCGCCGATTCCCAACTTTGGGGAAGCACGCCGAGCTTCGGCCTGGCTACACAGGAGATGCTATGTTCAAAGCGAGTGAGGTGCTATCCAAACAGCATCAGGCTGAGGACTTAAAGTCCTTACAGCAGGCAATTACTGACAATTATATTGTTGATGAAGACGAATATATGCGTGAGCTGTTGCCGCTGGTTCCTGCCGATGATGATACGGTTAGCGCAGTAACCGAGCGCGCAGCTAAGTTAGTTGAGCAAGTGAGGGAACAGGCAGATAACGGCGTCGTCGACGCATTTCTGCAAGAGTACAGCCTAGATACCAAAGAAGGTATTATTTTAATGTGCCTTGCCGAGGCACTATTGCGAATTCCTGATGCTTATACAGCCGACGCGTTAATTCAAGATAAACTCTCCGGCGGAGACTGGCAGAAACATATGGGCCAGAGCGCGTCCTGGTTAGTTAACTCAGGTACCTGGGGGCTGGCACTGACAAACAGTGTGACAAACCCTACAGGCAAAGCCATGGAAACACCTCGTGGTGCTTTCCGTCGTCTTGTTCGCAAACTCGGTAAACCCATTATTCGCAAGGCAACCTATACCGCCATGCAAATTATGGGTAAGCAGTTCGTATTGGGACGTACCATTGAGGAAGCCTTGAAAGAAAGCCGTGATAACCGTGACAAGGGTTACACTCACGCTTACGATATGCTTGGCGAAGCCGCATTAACTATGAAGGATGCGGATTACTACAAGCAGCAGTACGTCAACTCAATCAAGACGATCACCAAAGAAGAGTTCAATAACCCGGATGCACCACGGCCAACAATTTCAATTAAATTGTCAGCCTTGCACCCTCGTTATGAAGCATCAAATCACGAACGTGTACTAACTGAACTGGCCACCACTTTGACTGAACTGGTCAAGCTGGCCAAAGAAGCCGATGTTGGTGTGACCATTGATGCCGAAGAAGCCGATCGCCACGAGCTTTCAATGGAGCTGTTTGAGAAAGTCTACCGCAGCGGCGTCTGTAAAGGCTGGCCACGTTTTGGTTTGGTTGTACAGGCCTACTCGAAGCGTGCACTACCAACCTTGTGCTGGATAACCGCACTGGCAAAAGAGTGTGGCGATGAAATTCCTGTTCGTTTGGTAAAAGGGGCTTATTGGGATAACGAAATTAAGTGGACTCAGGAAAACGGTTTACTTGGTTATCCGGTATTTACTCGTAAGTCACACAGCGACATTTCATACCTGGCCTGTGCCCGTTACTTACTAAGTGACGACACTGACGGTGCCATTTATCCGCAATTCGCGACTCACAACGCGCAAACCTTTATGGCCATTCAACAAATGAATGAGACCCACCAGCGTAGAATTGAGTATCAGCGTTTGCACGGCATGGGTGATAGCTTATACGACACCATAATGGAGCAAAATCCAGGTATGGTGGTACGTATCTACGCACCAGTAGGCCCTCACAAAGATTTGTTGCCGTATTTAGTCCGCCGGCTTCTAGAGAACGGTGCTAACTCGTCGTTTGTCCACAAACTGCTAGATGCAGACACACCGGTCAATGACTTAGTCGAGCACCCGATGAAAACCGCGTCCGGCTACGAGAAGTACGCAAACAGCAAAATTCCACTTCCCTCAGAAATGTATGGGGATCGCACAAATTCATTAGGATTGAATATGAATATTCACTCACAAGCAGATGATTTTATTGCAGCGGTTCAACAGTACCGTGACAAACAATGGCAAGGCGGCCCCATCGTCGATGGGAAAACCATAGAAACCGATCACCACGTCAGTATTACCAGCCCTCAGGAAACCTCGAAGCAGGTTGGTAGTATCTACTGGGGTGATAAAAAACTCTCTGAACAGGCACTGAAAAGTGCGAACGCTGCCTACAAATCCTGGCGTAAGGTTCCTACCGACGAGCGAGCGGAATGTTTAGAGAAATTTGCCGACTTAATGGAAGCTAACCGCAACGAGCTTATCGCTCTGTGTTCTGTAGAAGCAGGAAAAGGCTTACAGGACGGGATCGACGAAGTTCGCGAGGCCGTTGATTTCTGTCGCTATTACGCCAATCAGGCGCGTGAACTCATGGGTGGCCCTATTCAGTTACCGGGTCCGACAGGCGAAGACAATGAGCTATTTGTTGAAGGCCGTGGAACTTTCATTTGTATTAGCCCATGGAACTTCCCTCTTGCCATTTTCGTCGGCCAGGTTGCAGCCGCTTTGGTTACCGGTAACTCAGTTATTGCTAAACCGGCAGAGCAAACTGGGCTTATCGCATACCGCGCAGTGCAGCTGGCTTTGGAAGCAGGCATTCCGGGTAACGTATTGCACTTTATGCCTGGCAGTGGTGCCGAGGTCGGTAGCTATTTAACCAGCCAGGAAGACATTGGTGGTGTTTGCTTTACCGGTTCAACTTATACCGCTCAGGCCATTAACCGGGCACTAGCGGCACGTACTGGTCCAATTGTGCCATTGGTTGCTGAAACCGGTGGACAGAACGCCATGATGGTTGACTCTACCGCTCTGCCGGAACAAGTTGTCACCGATATCGTTGCCAGTGCCTTCCAGAGTGCGGGACAGCGTTGTTCAGCCCTGCGAGTTCTATTCGTACAGGATGATGTTGCTGATCGTGTTCTCGACTTACTACGTGGCGCTATGGAAGAGCTGCAAGTTGGTGACCCACTGCTGCATGAAACCGACGTTGGTCCGGTTATAGACGGCATTGCAAAAACCAACCTGGAACAGCACATATCTGATATCCAGCAGGCCGGTCGACTGATTGCTCGCGCGCCACTGCCAGATTACGCTATGGGTGGTACCTTTGTTGCGCCTACAGCGATCGAAATCGACAGTATCAGCCAGCTGGTGAAAGAAAACTTCGGGCCAATTCTGCACGTTATTCGCTTTAAAACAAGTGAAATTGACGAGGTTATCGAGAGTATTAATAACACAGGCTTTGGTTTAACTTTTGGTATTCACAGCCGTAACGAAACCTTTGCTCACGACGTGGCAAGCCGCATTGATGTAGGTAACGTGTACATTAACCGTAACCAGATAGGTGCGATTGTTGGCGTACAACCATTTGGTGGTCGAGGTATGTCAGGTACCGGACCGAAAGCCGGTGGTCCACACTACTTGACCCGCTTTATTACCGAAAAAACGCGTAGTGATAATATTACTGCCGTTGGTGGTAACGCCACCTTGTTGTCTCTGGACGATTAGAGACCAGCAAGAGACAAAAAAGCCAGCGAGAAATCGCTGGCTTTTTACTTTATTCTTCGTTTATTTCTTCGTAACTTTTAGCTCTATCTGGTAATTTTCCAGTTGCGGTTTGAGGCTGTCATTTAAAACGACAATAATTTCCTGCTTGCGCCCTTTTTCATCCACAAAACTCAAACCGGCTAAATCTTTTTCATACTGCTGCAGTACCGGCGGGTGTTCCAACTGATAAGTTCTGGGGGGTAAAATGAGGCGTTTTTCCGTTAACTCAAGATCATTATAAAACGCGGCTGGTTGCAATGGCCTGAATTTCACTACAATTGCCATAACAATAACCATGGTCAGCAGCGCGCCTGTAACAATAATCCACAAGGAAACCGCGTCACCAATATAAATTGCCATCCATATCGCTAAAAAGAAGCCGCCCCAGGCCTGGGGGCGGCGACTATCACGATAAAACGTCAGTGCATTGTTTTCTTTTTTTTCGTCTTTAGAATTCATCGTCACTATGTAAGTAAAGGCTTTCACTACCATCTTTTATCGCAGCTGCCAGGCTATGAATGCGAGGCAAAATGCGGGCAAAATAGAAACGTGCCGTTTTTGCTTTAGTTGCAAGGTATGGCTTGTCGCTTAATAGTGGCTCGGCGGCTATTGCCATTTTCAACCACAGGTAAGCGTAAGAAACATAGCCTACCAGATGCAGATACTCAACCGCCACACTGTTCACTAAGTTCTCATCACCAGCTGCTTTTTGCAGTACTTCCTCACTGACACCATTGAGGATATTTAGCGCCTGCTGCAATTGCTCTCGCTGCTTTATCCATTCGCTGCCAGTAACCGTTTCATCCAGAAAGCTCTGAATTTCTTCATTAAATGGCTGCAGTAGCTGACCTTGTGAACCAAAAACTTTACGACCCAGCAAGTCCAGCGCCTGAATACCATTAGTGCCTTCGTATATTTGAGCTATACGGGTATCGCGAACCAATTGTTCCTGGCCCCATTCTCTGACATAACCGTGCCCGCCAAAAACCTGTTGGCCATGAATGGTCGACTCCAGTCCTGTGTCGGTTAAAAACGCTTTCGCAACAGGCGTCAATAACGCCACCATGGCATCGGCTTTTTGTCTAACCTGATCATCCCCGGCGTATTTTGAACGATCGAGCTGCTGCCCCACCCAGGTAGAAAACGCGCGACCACCTTCGGTCAGAGACTTCATGGTCAGCAACATACGGCGCACGTCACCATGCACTAAAATTGAGTCGGCTTCGGCCTGGTCGTTACGAGTTGCTTTTGCGCCGCGTCCCTGAATACGATCTTTAGCGTATTCCAGAGCATTTTGATACGAACGTTCTGCTGCGCCCAGCCCCTGAATACCAACGCCTAATCGCTCATAGTTCATCATGGTAAACATAGCGGGTAAACCTCGATGAGGCTCACCAACCAGCCAGGCCTTAGCTCCATCAAAGTTCATCACACAGGTTGCTGACGCGTGAATCCCCATTTTGTGTTCAATAGAACCGCAGCTAACATTGTTGCGTTCGGTCAGGTTACCCTGCTCGTCGGATAAAAACTTAGGCACCACAAACAACGATATACCTTTTGTACCCGCCGGTGCGTCAGGCAATTTAGCCAACACCAGGTGGACAATATTGTCGGTTAAGTCATGCTCACCGCCAGTAATAAATATTTTGGTGCCGCTAAGTGAAAAACTGCCGTCTTGCGCGGGAATAGCCTTACTGCGAATAATGCCTAAATCCGTACCGGCATGAGGTTCAGTCAGGCACATGGTACCTGTCCATTCCCCCGAAACCATACGCGGTAAATAATGGTTCTTCAGCTCATCACTGCCATGTGAGTTAATTGCCATGATTGCGCCGGAGGTTAGGCCCGGATATAGAGAGAAAGCGATGTCGGCGCTGCAAAGCATTTCTTCGTACTGAGCAGATAAAGATTTCGGCAAACCCATGCCGCCAAAATCAGGATTTGCCGTTACACCAACCCAGCCACCTTCAGCCAACTGGCGAAAGTTCTCTTTATAGCCTTTAGGTGTTGTCACCTCGCCGTCTTTAAACTTAACACCTTCTTCGTCTGCTTCGCGGGCTATGGGCGCAACCAAGTTTTCCGCAACTTTTGCACCTTCATCAAGAATAGCGCCAGCGGTTTCAACGTCCATCATGTCGGCAAGTTCCGGAGTCTGCTGCCAGTCATCAGCAACGCGGAATACATCATGCAAAACAAAATCCATGTCGTCGCGGGGAGCTCTGTAGTCAGCCATATCATTACCTCTTGTAGAAATTACAAAGCGTTCAAACTAATAATTTAAACGCTTGTTTAAACTGTATCGCACAAGAGTATGAATCCCTTCGCAGGATGTCAATAATTTCTATGGTTGCCAGTCTTCTAAAGCGGGCTGGGAGAATGCCTGTGAGTCTTTCACCAAAACCACCTTTTGCGGTTCTATTCGCAATATTGTCAGCTGATTTAACGCATCGCCCTCGTACAGTCGCTGGCCGTTCAGCTCAATCCACCGCTGAGATGCACTGGAGCGATACATATGGCTGTCGTAACTAAACGCAGGAACCTCTCGCTGAAACGAGCGCGAGAGTTCACTTAATGAAGGGATTACACTAGTATCGGCTCTATTATCATCGCTATTGCTGGTGTCGTTCACTGCCGCTTCAAAACGCTGCAACAAGTCTGGCGAAACAGTAGAAAGATCCAGAGCCTGCCGCTGCGATCCAGCTTGGGCGCTTGGCTCGGGTTCTGATGATTGCTGTTGACCACTGCTTTGTGTGACTTCGGGTTCTTCTTCCGGAACGGGTTCGGGTTCTGCTTCCCATTCAACCGATTCAATACTGGCGGTTTCTCCCCACCGGAAGCCTTCCGCTTCAGGACGTTCAGACTGGTTTGTTTCACCAAGCCAAACAGCTCCGGCAGAGCCCAGCACTGCGCCGAGAATAAGCACCAAAGGCCAAAGTAACCAACTCCAGCTACGGCTGTGTTTATCGTTAGCCATAAGCGAGGCATCAAGCACCGAGGTTTGTTTTAATAATGGCGACTGTTGCTGCTTTAATGCTTTTAATAAGGATGACATTATTTGCTCTCTTTACTCGCTTTTTTCATTCAATCGGGGCCCAAAGTCAGACGCGCGTGATGCCAGCCATGCCATTGTCGCTTCATCTAGTTTCCCGGTTACCCTTAGCCCCTGGCTTTTTTGCAGCTCTTTAAATTGCTCGTCCGATGACTTGCTTTGCCATTTAGAACCCAGGTGTTTTATCAGTTGTTCACGAACCCACTGTTGGTGTGCGTCGTCACTTTCAGCCAGCGGCTGTTGATACAAAATAAGGAAAGCCCCGTTCCAGCCATTAGTATCTATCGCCGTACCATCGGTTATTAAATCGGCGCTTTTATCTCGCCTATAAAGCAATGCCGGGTAATTAATGCTGCGCAGTTGCTGCAGGCTCTGGTTTAACTCAAGACAGACGAGATCATATTGTTCTATCCACTGACAAAAAACAGCATCTACCGGCGGTTCGGGCAAGCCCCAGACACTCGCCAACTCTTTTGCCGCCTGATACTGACTGCTGGACGTTGCGTCCAACGGTTTTTCCGTATCGTTAATCAGGGTGTAACTGCCAACCGCGCTGGCGACAAGAAGCAAAAAAGCCCCCGCCCAACGCCATAAAGCTGAGTGCGGCTGTCTATTCCGACTACCGGTAGTGCCATTCAGCTCAATATGCGCTTGCTTTATATGCCTTGGCAACACTTCGCTACTGGATTCCGTATAAGCTGCCAACAATGCCCGGTCACAATAAAGATTTAATAAGCGGGGAATACCCTGGGTTAATTGGTGTGCCTTCCTTCCTGCAGCAGCAGTAAACAAAGGCCGGTTTGCGCCAGCCACCTGCAGGCGGTAAGCAATGTAGCGTTGCGTGTCCTGCTCTGTCAGCGGCAAAATATGATAGCGGGCGGTAATACGCTGTGCCAGTTGACGAAGCTCCTGTCGGCGCAGTAAGTCCTGTAATTCCGGCTGACCAATTAAAATGACCCGAAGCAATTTACGATCATGAGTTTCTAAGTTGGTCAGTAACCTCAGCTGTTCCAGAACCTGTGGTCGCAAATGCTGAGCTTCATCAATGAGCACCACACATTGGCGGCCATCATCATTAGCTTTCAGAAAAAACTGGCTGAGCTTATCGGTCAGTGTTTTACGGGTCGCAGAGCGCTTTTGATAACGAATACCAAACTCATCGCACAGGCTGGCAAGCAGTTCATCTTCATTCAACATAGGGTTGAGGATGAACGCCGTTTCCGTTGACTCGGGCAACTGCTCCAGTAACGCTCTGGATACCGTGGTTTTACCTGTGCCCACTTCCCCGGTTAACAGAATAAAACCACCGCTGCCTTGTAGCCCCTGTGTAAGATGCGCCAAAGCCTCCTGATGCCGTTCACTCAGGTAAAGGTAATTTGGGTCCGGGGCAATGGAGAAAGGCTCTGCCTGAAGACCAAAATAGTTCTGATACATATCGGCCCGCTACTGTGCTGATAATATTATTTGTTCAACAGTGTAACGACTTGCTTGCACATCGACCAGTGATTCGACATGATCATGCCAAACAAAGTTGAGGTGAACAGTGGACGTATACTTAGTTGGTGGCGCAGTACGCGATAAACTTCTGAAATTACCAGTACACGAACGCGACTGGGTAGTGGTCGGTGCCCGTGCAGAAGACTTGCTGAAACAGGGGTTTCTGCAAGTTGGTAAAGACTTCCCGGTGTTCCTGCACCCCAGTACCCGCGAAGAATACGCACTGGCCCGGACTGAACGAAAATCCGGCAAAGGCCACACCAGCTTTGACGTTTTTGCCTCTCCCGATGTGACTCTGGAAGATGATTTAGCCCGCCGGGATTTAACCATTAACGCCATTGCGCAAAGTGAGGACGGTGAAATAGTCGATCCATACAATGGCGTGCAAGATATTAAAGCGCGCAAGTTACGCCATGTTTCTGAGGCTTTTACTGAGGATCCGCTAAGGGTATTAAGAGTGGCGCGCTTTGCCGCACGTTTTGCCCACTTAGATTTTACCGTCGCCGAAGAGACTCAGCAAATGCTGCAGGAAATGTCAGCCAGTCAGGAACTCAGTCACTTAGTCCCTGAACGGGTCTGGCGGGAATGGGAGAAGTCACTGTTAACCCAAACGCCAACTGTCTTTTTAACTCTGCTTAGAGACATACAGGCGCTTTCTCAGGTGTTACCCGGAATAACCGCCGATGATTCACAACTGCAACGATTGCAAAGAACATCGGCTTATTCCGATTCAGTGACGCTAAGATTTGCCAGCTTATTTATAGAGCAAGAAACCCCTGAGAGCCTGAAGCAGTTCTGCAGGCAACTGGCCATACCGAATCATTATCGTGACAGCGCTTTGCTGGCAAGAAATCATGAAGATTTCATTACCACACCGGAGCTCCCAGAAAAAGCTCAATTGGCTGCACTACTGAAACAAATTGACTACTGGCGCCGACCGGAGAAGCTGGAGCAGTTGCTACAGTTACGGCAAGCTGAATATAGTGAATCTAAGCAGCAGAAAAGTATTGCTGCTCAGCATAAAAAGTTACGTTCGGGGGCAGAAAAAGCCGCAGCGCTTAATGCTGGGACTTTGCAGCAGCAGGGCTTTACCGGTAAAGCCCTGGGCGATGCTTTACGCGAACAGCGTGAGCAGATACTGGCTGAGGCATTGAATTAACCTTCCAGCCAAGAAGTGTCGCTAATAGGCTCTAATTGTTGCGGTGAGTCTTTATGAGTCTGCTGGTATTGCTCCCACAACTGCTCGTAACTCACATTTAAAAGCGGATGCAGGTGGTGCCCGGCTATTTCAGCCAGTGGCCAGAGCACAAAGGCATTTTCAAGAATTTCGCCACGGGGCAACTGCGGTTGTTGCTCCCGAATAACGTCATCATACAATAAGACATCAATGTCTAATGTTCGCGGGCTGAACTTAGCACTGCCCGGAATCCGTCCGTTTTCCTGCTCAATGCGCTTGCATTCAGCCAGAACTTCGGTAACAGAAAGGTTGGTTATTACCTCCACCACCAGATTGTAAAAATCACTTCCGGAAAACCCTACCGAGGCACTGCGAAAAATTCTTGAGCGTTGTTGCCAGGTAAAGCTCTTTGCAATGGCTTTCAACCCTGCCCGAATATGTTTTTCACGATCCGTATTAGAACCTATTCCGAGAAAAACTTGCGCCACAACTTATCCTCTTACCCAAATGGGCTGTCGAAAACACTTCGGCGAACGCTTACAGCCACCGTTTTAGCATTAGGCACAGCTCCGGGTTTAGCCACCCGCACTTCAACGTTCTGCACACCGAATTCATTCAAAATGAGGCTGGCAACGCCTTCAGCAACCGTTTCTATGAGCTGACGCGGCTTCTCTGCTACCCAGGCCGACACTCGCTCGCTCACCATTGCATAATCTAAAGCGTCGTCAATATTGTCAGTAACTGCCGCGCGCTGGTTGTCCCAGCTCATCTGAATATCCAGCACCAACTGCTGTTTTTTTTCTTTTTCCCAGTCATAGACACCAATGATGGTTTCTACGGTTAAGCCTTCAATGCTAACGACATCAATATCTGCTTGTTCCATTTGTGTTAACCCGTGGTAATTGCCCAAAAAACCGCTTATTCTAGGGACATTGAGTTTTAATCGCAGTCTACCTTAACCAACGAGGGATTCGTACCCCATGACAGCGCTTACTTTACTGATGATACTTTCAGCCTACCTTCTGGGCTCTATCAGTAGCGCTGTGGTTATCTGCCGGCTTTGGGGCTTACCTGACCCGCGCAAAGAAGGTTCCGGCAACCCCGGAGCCACGAATGTTTACCGGGTTGGCGGAAAAATCCCTGCGTTATTAACTCTTTGGTTTGATGTTTTAAAAGGTATGGTTCCGGTGTGGGGCTCTTACTTTCTCGGCATTGAGCCCTTTTTCCTTGGGCTAATTGCGGTTGCAGCCTGCCTTGGCCATATTTTTCCGCTTTACTTTCATTTTCGTGGCGGCAAAGCTGTTGCTACCGCCTTAGGTGCTATGTTTCCGGTTGCCTGGGAAATGGCGTTGTTGCTCATTGCCACCTGGTTACTGGTTTTCCGTGTCAGCCGGGTATCCTCTTTAGCGGCTTTAGTAACCGTCTGTCTGGCACCCTTTTATGCCTATTGGATAAAACCCCAATACACAGTGCCGGTTATTATGATTTCGCTATTAATACTCTGGCGTCACCAGGCCAATATTCTGCGCTTGTCCTCCGGCGAAGAAAAAGCCTTTAAACGGCGTCGCTAATATTCACCATGGGTTTCAAATCTGTCATCGGCCATCTTGGGTGTGTTTTCACTGCCAATGGCTCACGTTCTCCCGCTTCTAAACGCAGAGCGCCCGCTAAGGCGATCATCGCACCGTTATCAGTACAAAATTCCGTACGCGGGTAAAATATCTGGCCCTTTTGTTTTTCTAATAAAGCTTCAAGTTTTGCGCGTAAATGCTTATTGGCACTGACCCCACCGGCAACGACCAAACGCTTGTAACCGGTTTCTTTTAGCGCCCGGCGACATTTAATCACCAAGGTATCAACCACCGCATCTTCAAATGCCCGCGCAATATCCGCCAGGGTCTGCTCATCACTGTCATTAGCGGCCAGAGTATTAGCCGCAGAAGTTTTCAAACCACTGAAAGAAAAATTAAGACCTGGTCTGTCTGTCATTGGTCTGGGAAAGGTAAAACGATCGCTGTTGCCCTGTTCAGCCAAAGCAGCCAATCGCGGCCCCCCGGGATAATCAAGCCCCATTAGCTTAGCTGTTTTATCAAAAGCCTCGCCTGCGGCGTCGTCTACTGATTCGCCCAGCAAATGATAATCGCCTATACCTTTTACTTGAACCAGTTGAGTATGCCCGCCGGAAACCAACAAGGCGACAAAAGGAAATTCGGGCTGGTTTTCTTCCAGCATAGGCGCCAGCAAATGGCCTTCCATATGATGAACTCCAACCGCGGGTAAATTCCATCCAAAAGCCAGACTACGACCAATACAAGCACCAACTAACAGAGCACCAACCAGCCCAGGCCCCATTGTATAAGCAATACCATCCAGTTGCTGATGCGAAATCCCGGCCTCTTTGAGCGCAGCTTTAATCAACGGTAAGGTCTTGCGCACGTGGTCACGAGATGCCAGCTCGGGCACTACGCCGCCGTAGTCGGCATGCAGTTTCACCTGCGAGTACAACTGGTGGGCTAATAAGCCTTTTTCGGTGTCGTACACCGCAACACCCGTTTCATCACAAGACGTTTCAATACCCAATACCCGCATAATACTAACCAATTCTGCTATTTACCGACAATTGACGCTATTTTACCTGATTTTTATTCGCATGACTCGCCTTACAGGAAAAGTTATGCCACTTTATGAAAACATAAAAACAACAAAGGCTTTAGCATGAGACAACTCGTTGCATTTCTATTTATTCTGACCTTATCGGCTTGTCAGACATCACCGACGGAGCAGGGTAAGTTTTCCTGGCAGGACGCCTCTGTTATCGAATTGCAAAACACCATGACCAATGGTGATTTAAATGCCGAACAACTCACACAATATTATTTGCAGCGCATCAATACTCATAACCGTCAGGGTGCGAATTTACGAGCGGTAAACAGCGTAAATGAGAATGCTCTGAAAGATGCCAGACGGCTTGATGCCGAGCGCGAACAAGGCAAGGTTCGCGGTCCATTGCACGGCATTCCTGTTCTGTTAAAAGACAACATCGATACCGCCGACGGTATGGCAAATACCGGGGGTTCATTATTGTTCGCAGAAAACTACCCGGAAGATGATGCTTTTCTTGTAGAACAATTGCGTGATGCCGGAGCTATTATTTTAGGCAAAGCCAACTTAAGTGAGTGGGCGAATTTTCGCTCTACCCGCTCCAGTTCGGGCTGGAGTGCTATTGGAGGTCAGGCCGTGAATCCGTATGACACGACTCGCTCTACTTGTGGCTCCAGTGCAGGTTCCGCTACCGCTGTTGCCGCCGATTTAGTCGCACTTGCGGTAGGTACCGAAACCGACGGCTCGTTAACCTGTCCGGCCGCTGTTAATGGCATTGTTACCATCAAGCCAACGCTGGGCCTTATCAGTCGCGACGGCATTATCCCTATTGCGCATAGTCAGGATACTGCAGGCCCAATGGCTCGTAGCGTAGCCGGAGCCGCCTTAATGCTGGATGCGATGCAAGCTTACGATCCGGATGACCCCGCAGGCTATCGTACTGAAACGAATTTTGCCTCGCATTTAAAAGCAGACGGACTCGAAGGCAAGCGTATTGGTGTGGTTCGTAACTTAATGGGTTACAACAACTTGCTTGACGAACAGTTCGAGCAACAGCTCTCGATTATGGAAGCTCAGGGAGCTGAAATTATTAACGTTGAGATGACAACCTACGGAGAATACGGCGGCGATGAATTTACCGTGCTGCTGTATGAGTTTCAACAGGATATGGCGGCTTACCTGAGCAGCACGAATCTGCCCTATAACAATTTAAGCGATATGATAGCGGCAAATAATGAATTGCCTGAGCAGGAGTTATCACTATTTGGTCAGGAGCTCTTTGAAATGGCAGAGGCTCAGGATGACGAAGCCGCTTATCAGAAAGCGTTGGCCAAAAGCAAAAAGCTGGCAGGTAAAGAAGGCATCGATGCCATGCTTGAGGAGAACAATATCGACTTACTAATAGCTCCGACAACAAGCCCTGCCTGGAAAATCGATCACGTACTTGGCGACAACTATTCAGGCTCAGCCAGTTCACCGGCTGCCGTTGCCGGATACCCGCACATATCAGTGCCTATGGGTTATATCCAAATTGGAGACGAACCCGCCCTGCCGGTCGGTATCAGTTTCTTTGGCGCTGCACGCTCTGAGGCCACGCTCATAGAAGCGGCTTTCGCCTACGAACAGGCAACAAAGCACCGTAAACCGCCTAATCTGGTTGTAACTGACTAAGGTTGAGTTTACGAGTATCGAGCGGCCGGCCGTCGACATCGCGGAGTGTTAGTTCCAGTTCCGGCTGCTCTTTCCAAATAACTTCAACTTGACCGTAACGGCTTTCAGCATAAGCCTCACCGTCGCGATAACTAGATGAGTAAGGCGTTTCACCATCAAAGTTAATGGACCCAGGCGTCACCTGCCAGAGTGGATAAGGCAGGAATTCATCTGACTTAGCGAACTCACCGAACAAGCGGTCACCGCTCGCCAGCAATAAACCTGAAGGTTTCAGTTCCGTTAACAACTCTTTTAAACGGTTTTGTTCGCGCAAGTAAAGTGCCCAGCTATCATAGCCATTGGCAGGAGCTATTACCGGTGTCGCGCTCATAATAATGCGGACTTCGGCAGGCTGTTGTAATTGCTCCGCAAGCCACTGCCATTGCTCATCACCCAGCAAATCGCCCGTATTATTCGACTCATAAGGACCTAAATCAGCATTAAAGCGGCGAGTCTGACGCTCTACCCAGCCCACCTGACTCAGTGGGTCACGGTTCCAGCGACCGTCCAGAACAATAACCTGCACACGTTGCGGTTCATTCCCAAAAATTACGCTCTTTGCAATACCATGACTTTGAAACAGCCGTTCCGAGGTTGCCGGCTCACGCCAGAAGGTAAGAAAGTGGTTGCGGACGGCATAGCGATTCGGGTTATTTTTTCCGCTCTTGCCATCCAGACTGTAATCGTTGCGGTTCCAGACCGACATAACCGCAGAGTTGCGTCGCAGAACCCGTGGCCCGCGGTAACGGTTAAACACCTCATAGGCATCCAGTAAGTCGTCCATGTCGCCGGCGTTCTCACCGATAGTATCACCCAGGAACACAAAGACTTCAGGCTGCGCATGATTAATCGCATCCCAGACTTCCTGTCGCTTGGTATGGTCAATGCAACAGCCAAAAGCCACTCGTGTTGTCTGCTGTGCAGGCGCACTAAACGCCGCAGCCAACAGCAGAAGCAGCCAAACGCTCCGTATTAGCATTAGAAATCCTCTTTAGTCACCGCACAGCGGCGTGCCTCTTCTGCCTCTATATCGCCACGAGCCAGTAATTTCTTGAGTGCCTGATCTAATGTTTGCATGCCCCGCTCTGCTCCAGTTTGAATAGAGGAGTACATTTGCGCCACTTTGTCTTCTCGAATCAAGTTTTTAATAGCTGGCGATGACAGCATAATTTCATGTGCGGCAACACGACCACCGCCAACTCGTTTTAGCAAGCTCTGCGAGATAACCGCACGTAAAGATTCTGACAGCATGGAGCGGATCATCGGTTTATCATCGCCCGGAAATACGTCAATAATGCGGTCGATAGTTTTAGGTGCAGAAGTTGTATGCAAGGTACCTAAAACTAAATGCCCGGTTTCGGCTGCCGTCATAGCTAAACGGATGGTTTCTAAATCACGCATTTCACCCACCAGAATCACGTCTGGGTCTTCACGCAGTGCTGAACGCAGAGCCGCACTGAAACTGCGGGTGTCCCGGTGAACTTCACGCTGGCTGACCAGGCTTTTTTGGTTGTCGTGAACGAATTCTATGGGGTCCTCAATGGTTAAAATATGCAACGCCCGGTTTTGATTCAAATAATTAACCATGGCCGCCAATGTGGTTGATTTACCCGAGCCAGTCGGTCCGGTTACTAACACTAAACCCCGGTTAGCACTGACAATGTCCTTAAATATCTCCGGAGCATCCAGTTGCTCTAAAGTGGTGACTTCGGCAGGTATCATACGAAAAGCGGCGGCAATGCCTTTGCGCTGGGTAAACACGTTGGCACGGAAACGCGCAACGCCTTCTATTTCAAAGGAAAAATCACACTCAAATTTTTCCTCGAACTCCTGCCACTGGCCTTTGGTCATCACCTCAAACAACATGTCTTTCAGCTCATCCGGCTGATGCTCGGGTTGATTTAGCGGACGAATGTCCCCATCCACTCTAATCATAGGGACACTGCCGGAGGACAAATGTAAGTCCGAGGCATTTTGTTTCACACTGAAGGCCAGTAATTCGTTAACATTCATATATCTTATCCCTGAATAAGTGAGATGACGGTGGCAATGACAACTAAGGTAGCAGAAAAGATAACAAATAATCTCGCGGAAATACGTCAGCAATTGCAGATTTTATCTGAAGAATCGCCACACCAGCAGTCGGTCAAATTGCTGGCGGTGAGTAAAAAACATTCTTTAGAAGCGATAAAAGCCGCTATAGCCGCCGGGCAAATGCACTTCGGCGAAAACTATGTTCAGGAAGCCGTCGCTAAAATAACTCAGCTAAAAGAACAAACTACTGATCCGGTACAGTGGCATTTTATCGGCCCGGTTCAGTCGAACAAAACCAAAGATATAGCTCAGCACTTTGACTGGGTACAGAGCGTGGAGCGGGAGAAAATAGCCCGTCGTCTCAATGAGCAGCGCCCCGACGATTCCCAGCAGCTCAACCTATTATTGCAGGTTAATATTGATGATGACGACAACAAATCGGGTTTAGCCCCCGAGCAGGTTGAAGCTTTAGCGGAATACGTTATGAATTGCTCTAAACTAAAATTACGCGGTTTAATGACTATTCTTAAAGCTGGGACAACAGAAGACGAGCGCGAAAAAAGCTTTCAGCAGATGTATAAGCTCTACCAACAGTTGCAACAAACTTACGGCGAGCAAATTGATACCTTATCCATGGGGATGTCGGGTGATATGCGACAAGCGGTGCTTGAGGGTGCTAACATGGTACGTATTGGAACAGCAATTTTTGGAGAACGGGAGTCCTAATGAACGACATTCGGAATATTGCCTTCATTGGCGCAGGAAATATGACACAAAGCATTGTCGGCGGTATGTGCAAAAGCGGTTACCCTGCTGACAAAGTCTGGGTCAGTAACCCCAGCGATGCCAAATTAGAAAAAATGAAATCGGAGCTGGGCGTCAATACCAGTAACGATAATCTGGAAGTGGTGAATAACGCTGACGCTATTGTACTGTCGGTTAAACCTCAGTTAATGGCGGAAGTTTGCGCTCACTTACGTGAAAACGTTCACAACCTGACAGACAAATTAATAATTACCATTGCCGCCGGTATTCGTATTCCTAAATATCGCGAGTATTTAGGCGAAAACATCCGTATTATCCGGGTTATGCCAAATACGCCGTCACTGGTAGGTCAGGGCATGTCAGGTTTAGTTACTGACGATTCCGTTGACGAAGCCGATAAAAACTTTGTAACCGAAGCCTTTAATGGCGTAGGTGAAACACTCTGGGTTAGTGACGAAGATCAACTCGATATTCTTGGCGCCGTAGCAGGCAGTGGGCCAGCTTACTTTTTCGAGTTTATGGACAGCCTGGCAAAAGCTGCAACCGAGCTTGGTTTTGATGCCGAGAAAGCGCGCGCTATGGTTCAGCAAACTTGCTTAGGTGCTGCTCAAATGGCCAAAGAAAGTGAATTATCACTGGAAGACTTGCGCAAACAAGTCACCAGTAAAGGCGGCTCAACAGCAAAAGGTGTTGAAGCCTACCAAGACTCTGACTTACACGGCATTTCGGGAAAAGCGGTAAAAGCCGCGGTTAACCGTAATCAGGAAATGGCGAAACTCTTTTAGGAGTCACTATGAATAACGCCCTTACATTTTTAGTCGCAACCATAATTGACCTGTATTTGGTCATAGTACTGTTGCGACTCTGGATGCAGTTAACTCAAGCTGACTTTTATAACCCGGTCAGTCAGTTTGTTTATAAGGCAACCCAGCCTATAGTGGGTCCGCTGCGAAGCTTTATGCCGATGCTGGGTAAGCTGGACACAGCCAGCTTAATTTTTGCATTGGCATTAGGCATGCTGAAAGTAGCGGCTCTGGTCTGGCTTAATAATTTAGTTGTCGACCCACTGGTGATTGTTATTCAGGGAATACTAACGGCTGTAAGCAGTTTGCTGTCAATGTTGTTCTGGGTACTGGTTATTCGGGCAATACTCAGCTGGTTCTCACAGGGGTACAACCCGGTAGAAGCCATGTTGCACCAAATTACAGAGCCGTTATTAGCGCCTGTACGTAAAATTCTTCCTCCAATTGGAGGCTTAGATTTATCGGTACTGGTTGTCATTATTGGACTGCAGTTTTTACGCATATTAATTGGTGTTTAATGCTACTGGTGGAGGAAAAGTGATGAGTAAAACATTCTTTGTTAAAACAGTAATGGTCGTTTCTTTAATATTTTCAGGCTTTGTTATGGCTGAACAAAAAGAGACCCTAGGCGACTGGGATGTTCACTACAGCGCTTTTAACTCCACCTCTTTATCTCCCGCTATTGCGACGCAATACGACTTAACCCGCAGCGCATCGAAAGGCGTGCTCAATATTGCGGTATTGGATAAAAAGACTCAAAAAGCACAAACACCCGGGGTAACCGGGCAAGTGGTTAATCCGCTGGGACAAATACAGGAGCTCGATTTTCAACAGGTAACTGAAGGTGATGCCAGTTATTACCTGGCTCAGTTTGAGCACTCTAATGCCGAAACCCTGCGTTTTACCATCCAGGTTGGTGAGCAGCAGTTTAAATTTAACCAGGAGTTCTGGTTAAACGATTAGCTTTAAACCGGCTTAACGCCTATTGACTGAATATCACCTTTATCACTGATTTTCCTTACCGTCAGAATGACATCGCCCAAACGTATATTGTCACCAATAACAACGCGGCGATGGAATTTCTGCGAGAAGTAATCAGCGATTGTCGTACTCAGTAGAGCATCGTCCAGATTACCCAGAGGATAAAAGCTCCCGACATCAGCCAGCGTCAGGTCGCCTCGTAAAGTAAAGTCGCCAAAGAAGTCTTTCTCGGATACTTTTAAGCCCTTACCACCTGATGCGAGAATTCTGCTCACTTCATCAATATCGTTTACCGTCGCGGCGACCAGTAGGCCATCACCCTCTTCCACCATAGGCTGAGTTTCTGGCTGTAACCATTCACCATCGCGAATTAACCCAACGAAGGTAGCCGGAGCCGTTAGTTTTAGCTCCTTCCAGGTATGGTCACAAGCTGGCGAGTTTTTGTCGATTTGATAAAGCCAGACTTCTAACGCTTCCTTACTGGGCACTGAGGACAGCGGCATACGCTGCTGAGGTTTAGCTTTTAACGGCACCTCAAGCCCTAACCAACGCGCTACCGGTGCAATACTCCACCCCTGGATAATGAGTGAGATCATGACCACAACAAAAGCAATATCAAAATACAGTTCTTGATCAGGTACGCCACTTAGCCAGGGGAATAGCGCCAGTATAATAGGAACAGCACCTCTTAAACCCACCCAGCTGATAAACACCTGTTCACGCCAGGGAAAACTGAACGGCAGTAAGCTAACAACGACAGCTAACGGGCGGGCAATAAAAATTAAAGTAAAGGCAATACCAATGGCTACCGGCGCATTAGCCATTAAATAAGAAGGAACAACCAATAACCCCAGAATAAGGAACATAGCTATCTGACTAAGCCAGGCCAGCCCATCCTGCACTTGCAGTATATGCACGAGTTGGGGTAGCCGCGCATTGCCAATAACAAAGCCCATTAAATAGACCGCCAGAAACCCACTGGCATGAAGTTTTGCTGTTAACGCATAAATGGAAATAGCGCAGGCTACTGCTAGCAATGGAAAAAAGCTGAAACTAAGAGGCAACTTACGCGCCGCAATAATGAATAACCGACCACCTAGCCAACCTATGGTCAGGCCGCCAATTAGCTGCCAGATGACATCAAGACCTACCCAGTACCAGTCAGGGAAGCTACCGCTGGCTACCGCGCCAGTCATGGTTAAAGTCAGAATAACGGCCATGGGGTCGTTACTGCCCGACTCTATCTCAAGGGTGGATGCGACCCGCTCTTTAATCTGCAACCCGCGGGATTGAAATATGCCAAACACCGCCGCGGCATCTGTTGAGCTGAGTATCGCTCCCATTAGTAAAGCCGCAGGCCAGGGCAAACCAAACCAATATACCGCGGCGGAAGCCACCAGAGTACAAGTTAACGCAACACCTATAGTTGCCAGGCTAATAGCGGGCCAGAGGGCTACCCGAAAACGCTCAGGGTGCGTTCGCATCCCACCATCAAACAGGATAATAACCAAAGCTGCAGAGCCAATAAAAAACGCGATATCCGGATTGTTAAATTCGACACCTAATACACCTTGCTCACCCGCTAACATGCCAATTAACAAAAAGGTCAGCAGTACAGGTGCACCCAGCCGGTTGGATGCTACAGCGGCTAAAATGCTGACAACCAGCAGCAAGCCACACAATAAAATCAAGGTGTTAGCCGAATCCAAATAGAATCTCCTTATCTTTGTCTCTGCTTGTTCATCATAGCAGGTTTCACTTGGAGGCTAATGTTAGATTTCAAATCACGTTAAAACCCTTTATCCTGTGCCTCTTGATAATTAGGGTACAGGTTCGCTTATAATGTCACAAAACACCTTAGTGCTGGCTACCGGCAACGCAGGAAAAGTTGCAGAGTTGCGTCACATGTTAAGTCAGACACATGCCACGGCCGACTGGCAAGTTCGCCCGCAGTCAGAGTGGGACTTCGCTGAGGCTGATGAAACCGGCACCACTTTTGTCGAAAATGCCATTATAAAAGCTCGCCACGCGTGCCAGCAAACGGGGTTACCTGCTATTGCTGATGATTCAGGTCTGGCCGTTACCGCTTTAAATGGCGCTCCGGGCGTTTACTCGGCCCGCTACGCTGGCGGCAATGCCACCGACTCTGACAATATCAATAAACTACTGAAAGCCTTAGAGGGCGTTGAAGAAAGCCAGCGTCAGGCCAGTTTTCATTGCGTACTGGTTTATATGCAAAGTGCGGAAGATCCGACACCAATCATCTGTCAGGGCCGCTGGGACGGACACATATTAACTCACCCGGTTGGAGAAGAAGGTTTCGGCTACGACCCTGTGTTCTGGGTTAAGGAAAAAAACTGTTCCGCAGCGCAGTTAAGCAAAACAGAAAAACAAGCACTCAGCCACCGCGGACAAGCTTTGAAGCAACTGCTGGAGCAGCTGGCTAAATGACTTCTCCTCTGACGCTTCCTCCGTTATCGCTGTATATACACATTCCTTGGTGTATTCAAAAATGCCCTTATTGTGATTTTAACTCACATAAACTGACCGGAGATGTACCTGAAGCAAGCTACGTCGGCCGTCTTTTAGAAGACTTACGAGCCGACATTGACTGGGTTCAGGGTCGGGAAATTCAGTCAATATTTATCGGTGGGGGGACGCCGAGTGTCTTGTCTGCAAAAGCGATACAGCAGTTAATGGACGGCGTTCGTTCAATAGTCGCACTAAGTCCCGATTGCGAAGTGACTATGGAAGCCAACCCGGGAACCTTTGAGACCGAAAAGTTCTCAGCCTTCGTTGCCGCAGGCATAAACCGGTTATCTATTGGTGTCCAGAGCTTACAGGAGCATCAGTTACAACGCCTGGGGCGTATTCACAATCCGCAACAGGCAATAAATGCGGCCGCACACGCAAGTGAACTACCGCTATCCAGTTTTAATCTCGACCTTATGCACGGCTTACCGGATCAAACCGTAGAAATGGCTTTAGACGACCTACGTCAGATCATTGCCCTGAATCCACCGCATATCTCCTGGTATCAGTTGACTATTGAGCCTAACACGCTGTTTGCGAGCCAACCTCCGGAACTACCGGACGACGATACACTGTGGGAAATTTACCAGCAGGGCCATAAACTTCTGGAGGCTGCGGGTTATTCTCAGTACGAAGTGAGCGCTTACGCTAAACCCGGCCATCAAAGCAGGCACAACCGTAACTACTGGCAATATGGCGACTATTTAGGTATTGGTTGCGGAGCCCACAGCAAAGTCACTCTGCCTCAACAAAATAAAATTCTGCGTTGCGAAAAAGTGAAGCACCCCAAAGGCTATTTAGATTTAACCAAGCCTCTGCGCTATCAATTAAAAGAAGTTGCAGTAGAAGACCGCTTGTTTGAGTTTTTCATGAACCAATTCCGCTTACTGGAGCCGGTTAGTAAAAGTAACTTTGAACAAACCACAGCTCTTTCTGCAGAGGTAGCTTCAAAGCAGTTAACGGAAGCGAAAACTCTGGAGCTTGTAACGGAAGACGAGCTTAACTGGCAACTAACTCAACGCGGTCACAGATTTCTAAACTCGGTTCTGGATACGCTTCTGGATTAACCCAGAAGCGTGGCAGATTTATTGGTTTTAAACTGAAGATCCCAAACGCCATGGCCTTTTCCTTCGCCCCGGCGTTCAAACTTGGTTTTTGGGCGGTTCTCAGGACGTGGTACGTAGTCACCTGAAGACGACAAATTGGTTAACCGGGGTTCGTCATTCAGAACTTCCAGCATATGCTCTGCGTAGTTTTCCCAGTCTGTTGCAAGATGAATGACTCCGCCAGTCTCAATTTTCTGAATTAATAATTTCACAAACTCAGGCTGCACAATGCGGCGTTTATGGTGACGCTTCTTATGCCAGGGGTCGGGAAAGAAAATTTGAACACAGTTCAGGCTATTATCCGGAATGCATTGTTTTAATACTTCGACCGCGTCTTCATGAAACACCCGAAAGTTTTCCACCCCTGCTTCCTCTGCCGCCATAAGGCAAGCACCTACACCGGGTTCATGCACTTCTATACCAATAAAGTCACGTTCGGGAGCATTAGCTGCCATCTCAACTAGTGAATGCCCCATACCAAAACCAATTTCCAGCGTTACCGGGGCTTCACGGCCGAAGACCATAGCAAGATCCAGTCGTCCATTTTCCAGCGTTAGTCCAACGGTTGGCCATAGACGTTCAATAGCCGCCGCCTGGCCTTTGGTCAGCCTTCCTTCTCTTTTCACAAAGCTGCGCACTGTTCTCACGTATTTGCCTGCAGCGGCGGCTTCTTCGGCACTTTTAAAATGGCTCATGACTTTCCTGAAAATTAATGACTTAGCGAATACCAAAAAAACAGGCCTGAAAAATCAGGCCTGTTTAGAGTAGAGCTATTATCGCTATTTCAAGCAATCAATACAATCGGTATTAACGAGTTTTAGGTACCCGGTTTACGACTTTCAATGTTGCTTCTATGCGACGGTTTTCCTGTCTGTCAGCAGCGCTGTTCTCACGAACTTTTGGTTGAGATTCACCGTGACCTTTAAAGTCAACGCGGCTCTTCTCAATACCATGTTGCTTAACAAGTGCGTTGGCAACAGCTTCTGCGCGACGCTCAGACAACCACTGGTTATATTTCGCTTCGCCCGTGCTGTCCGTATGTCCGTGAATAGTGATATCCAACTGTGGATGCTCTTTCATGAACTCCGCCATATCCTTAATGTCTGACCGTTCACCACTGCGGATGTTCGAAGAGTTTAAGTCAAACTCTACCAGCAACTCTTCAGTAATGGTCTCGTTTTCATAAAGAATACAACCGGTCTCATCTACTGAGTAATTTTTAGGTGTATTGGCGCATTTGTCTTTTGAGTCGACAACGCCATCGCCATCAGAATCTACAGGTTTAGACTCCGGCTCAGGTGCCGCTTGTTGAGGTTCAGGACGTGGCTCTGGACGCGTTCTAGGTTCAGGGCTGGTATCGCGACCACCAAAGAACCATTGCAGACCAACGTTTGCGAACATTTCCGTGTAGTCTTCTTCCCAACCACGCTGAGCGCCACCTTCCACACGCCATGCCAGATTATCGGTAATAAAGCTACGATGACCAAGCGTGACTCGTGCAGCAACATCCGTCACATCACCAATTTCAGTGTTGTTTACACCTAAACCAGCATAAAAGTTGTTGTTGAAGTGGTATAGCGCATCAACACCGTAGCTGTCGCCGTAGGCGTCGCCTGCGCCAACCAGATCGGCTTCCATGTAGTCATAATAAATACGGGCTTCCCAGGCCTCAGTAAACATCATGCCCGCTTCGACACCCGAAGTGATGGTTTTAAATCCGTCATCTACAAAAAATGCTTGACCATTTTTTACCGCAACGCGATCGTCGTCAGCAGAGAATGCGCCTAAGCGCGCGCCCAGGTAAAAGTCGTTTTGCTCAACCTCGGTCTGCTGCGCAAAAACTGGCGCGGTTAGTCCAGCGGTTAGCAAAGATAAAGTAATTAGATTTAAGGTTTTCATTGCAAAGCTCCTTTTAATTGCAATAACAATCATGCTCGGAATATGAGAGACTGTGTATGACATAAAGACTAGTACATTTTTTGAATAAGTCATTTTTATTTGCAGAGATTTACAGTTGACTCAGACATTTAGCTCACAGGTTCTCAATTGGTTTCAGCAATACGGGCGCAAGCATCTGCCATGGCAGAAAAACGTCACGCCCTATCGCGTCTGGGTGTCAGAAATTATGCTGCAACAAACCCAGGTCACTACCGTTATTCCGTACTTCGAACGTTTTATGGCAACCTTTCCTACGGTTCAGAAACTGGCCTCAGCCCCACAAGACAAAGTATTGAATTTATGGACTGGACTAGGCTATTACGCAAGAGCCCGGAACCTTCATAAAACTGCAAAACTTGTTTGCACTGAATATAACGGTGAATTTCCCAAAAAAGTTCATGAACTCGAACAACTACCTGGGGTTGGTCGCTCAACAGCCGGTGCAATTCGCTCTCTTGGGCATGGTGAATACGCACCTATTTTGGATGGCAACGTCAAGCGTGTATTAGCACGTCATTTTGCTGTTTCTGGCTGGCCTGGTAAGGCAGATGTTTTAAAGCAACTGTGGCAACTGAGTGAACAATTGACCCCGAAGCAGGACTCCGGCGCATACAATCAGGCAATGATGGATATCGGTGCAATGATTTGTACTCGCAGTAAACCGCTTTGCGAGCAATGCCCTGTCAATAGCACCTGTATTGCCAGAGCAACGGACACAATAGCACAGTATCCGGGAAAGAAGCCGAAAAAGATTAAACCCGTAAAAACAACCCACATGCTGCTTTTTCGACATAATCATCAGTTCTTGCTGGAGAAGCGTCCCCAGTCTGGTATATGGGGCGGGCTTTGGTGCTTTCCACAATGTGATGAGGAAACGGACATTCCTTCCTTAGCCCAACAATACGGTGTCACTGAACTAGCAAGACAGCAACTGACACCTTTTCGTCATACTTTTAGTCACTTCCACCTGGATTGTAAGCCTCTGCTGATTGATGTCGCTCCCTCTGAGACTTTACTCAACGAAGCACAACACTTATGGGTAAAGGCTGATACCAATCAGGACTTGGGCTTTGCTGCACCAACCGTTAAACTGATGGAGCAGTTAACTACTAAATAGGTGAACACCGCATGAGCCGCACTGTATTTTGTGAGCATTTTCAAAAAGAAGCCGAAGGCCTCGATTTTCAACTCTACCCCGGCAAGCTGGGCGAGCGTATTTTTAACCATATATCAAAAGACGCCTGGGCTGAGTGGCAAAAGAAGCAGACCATGCTGATAAACGAAAAACGGTTAAACATGATGGATCCGACTGATCGTGAGTTTCTTGAAAAGCAGATGACAGCCTTTTTATTCGAAGGAAAAGCCCCTGAAATTGAAGGCTACACCCCACCAGAGAGTTAATGCATTACATTAACGAATTTCCGGACTTGACTCTTTTTTCTTGTAAATCGAAATTATTGTCTAATATATTGACAATAGGTATGGCTTATGAGCCTCGCTGGAGCTTAGACAGCCAATCTGTTAGACTACTAACGAATTCAACAAAAGGGAGTCTCTATGAAAGCGCCATCCTGGCGAAGAGCCGTACTGAAAGTGGGGAGTGCGCTCATCGCGCCAGATGAAACTGGGGTTAGCACCAAATACCTATTACCCATAGCTCGTTTTATTAACGAGTGCCGAGAACGCGGGCAAGAAGTTGTCTTAGTCTCGTCAGGCAGCGTTGCTGCCGGCCGCAAACATTTTAACTTTGAACACAAGAAAGTACCGGTTGCTGTGCGTAAAGCAATGTCCGCAGTCGGTCAAAATGAAATGATGGGTTACTGGTCACGCTTTTTCGATTCCCCCTGCGCCCAGTTGCTTATGACTCACAGTGACTTACGCGACCGAGCTCGCTACGTCAGCATTAAAAACACCCTAAACAGATTGTTAGAGCACGACATTTTACCTGTGGTAAATGAGAACGATGCTCTTGCTACTGACGAAATGAAAGTGGGTGATAACGACAACTTGTCGGCCATGATCGCGACTTTGGTTGATGCCGACGCGCTGTTTATTTGTTCAGACATCGACGGTCTGTATGACTCAGATCCGAACCTGAATCCGGACGCGAAAAAAATACCGGTGGTTGAACAAATTGACGAAAGCATTTATTCGCTTGCCGGTGGTTCAGTAAGTTCCGTCGGTACCGGGGGAATGCGCACTAAAGTTGAGGCGGCAGAAAAAGCTACTTCACACGGTATCGATACTTACATAGTTAACGGTCGTAAGGGTGAAACTTTTGAATCGTTACTACAGGGGGACATCCCCGGCACATTATTCCGTCGCCAATCTGATCCAATTAGCAATAAAAAGCATTGGTTAAGACATACTCTGGTTGCCCAAGGTGAAATATTGGTTGATGAAGGTGCTGAGAAAGCATTAATTGAGAACGGTGCCTCACTACTGAGTTCAGGCATTGTTGATGTACAAGGTGACTTTGATCGCGGTGACGCCGTGCTGGTTCGCAGCGCCAACGATACTGACGCTATCGCAAAAGGTATTTGTCAGTACAGCGCACATGAACTGATGCATATTAAAGGGCAGCAAACGGAAGATATAGCGGAAAAATTTGGCTATAGCCCAATTACGGAAGTTATTCACCGCGACGATCTAATGATTTTGGAGGATTCATGAGCCAGCAACTAGCAAAAGAAATTTCGCAACGCGCCGCAAAAGCGGCACGCGCTGTAGCAACCTTATCGGAAACGGACAAAAACGCCGTACTTCAAAAAATGGCTGACGCTATTCGCGCACGTCAGGATAAGATTATTGAAGTAAATAAAAAAGATTTGGCCACAGGCAAAGAAAAAGGCCTAAGCGACGCTATGATGGATCGCCTGGAATTAACGCCAGAGCGTGTCGAAGGCATGGCTTCTGCCATTGAAGAGATCATTGCATTGAAAGATCCTGTCGGCGACAGCTACGTTCTCGATGAGCGCCCTAACGGCATGAAAATTGAGAAAATGCGTATTCCTCTCGGCGTTATCTGCATGATTTATGAAGCACGTCCGAATGTCACAGCTGACGCTGGAGCGCTATGCTTTAAGTCTGGTAACGCAGTAATTTTACGTTGTGGCCGGGAAGCCATTGAGAGCAGTAAAGCCATTGCTGAAGCCTTGCACGAAGCTTTAGAAGCCAGCAATCTACCTAAAGACGTTATCACCGTGGTGCCAACACCTGACCGCGAACTGATGACTGAACTTCTGCAACAGAAAGACTATATCGATCTGGTTATTCCTCGCGGCGGTGAAGGTCTGATTCACTTCGTTAGCGATACCAGTAAAATCCCAGTCATTCAACATTACAAAGGTGTTTGCCACCTGTATGTGGATAAAGACGCAGACCTTGATAAAGCTCTGGCAATTTTACTTAACGGTAAAACTCAGCGTACCGGCGTTTGTAATGCGCTAGAAGGTTTACTGGTTCATCAGGACGTTGCTGATAAGTTCTTGCCTATGGCTGCTAAGGCGCTGGCAGAGAAAGACGTAACCATTCACGCCGACAAGCGTTCAGTAAGCTACTTTGATGGCGCTGATGAGATTGCAGACGATGCTTTTGGTGAAGAATACCTGGCTCTTGAGATTGCGGTTCGCACCGTCGACAACTACGAAGGTGCTATTGAGCATATTCAGGAGTTTGGTAGCGGTCATACCGAAGTTATTATCACTGAAAACGATGAAACCGCTAAGCGTTTCATTCGTGAAGTAGATTCAGCCGTTACCATGGCAAATGTCTCTTCTCGCTTCTCTGATGGCGGCCAGTTAGGTTTGGGTGCTGAAATTGGTATCTCCACCAGCAAGCTGCACGCATACGGACCAATGGGTCTTGAGGCACTAACAACTGAAAAATTCGTGGTGACCGGTAACGGTCAGGTTCGCGACTGATTCAGTGCTTAGCGCATTAAAAAGCCCCGGTCACTTCAAGTGGCCGGGGCTTTTTTTATGGCTTAAAACTTAACGACGATAGCCTGTTAATAGTTCTGGCCAGTCACGGGACTCCTTCCAATAGAAGGTTTCATTCTTCTCTTTTTCTTTGCGTAAAGAGCGCAATAGCCGTTGGATATTAGCTTCTTTCCAGTCACCGTTTTCACGGAAGTCGCACTTGTCAAAATCGACAATCCAGGCTTTGTCTTTGTCATCCAGCATAAGGTTGTGACAATTTAAATCTGAATGGTAGACACCGGTATCATGCAATTCTTTAATGACGCTTCCCAACTTTTGCCATAGCTCCGCGGATAGTTTCTTTTCACGCAGTAAGCGAAAAACATCGACAGCCCCCGGAATAACTTCCACCAATATGTCTGCTTTGTAACTAAAAACTGCTGTTTTTTCCATACGAGCGGCTACCGGACGCGGAACGGGCAAACCAATTTCCCGCAGCTTTAGCAGCAAATCAAATTCATGAATTGCCCGGCTTTTCTCCGCCGGCTCACGTAAAAAACGATCTTTATTAATTTTACCAACTAAACCACCACGATAGTAATGCCGCAGTAAAAGTCCCAGATCGCCTTGCTGAATAAACCAGACTGTTGCGCGTCCCGTTGAGTTTCCTGCAATTGACTTTTGTTGCTGCCAATACTGGGCTGTGAAATGTTTATCTTCTATTGTTTCAAAAATATCGCTGTCGTAGCGAATAAGCCCTTGGGGACTCTGCTCTGTTTTTATCATACCGCTTCCTGTCAGAGTATATTCCAGTGCCCGCTTTAATACTCTTAACGTAGCACCCTGGTGCGTCTGTAAAACGCTTTTAGCAGCTTCATGTTGCGCTTTCATGACAGCTGTCTGCTGCATCAACTCCACAGCTTGTTTAATTTCTCCGGCATTATTAACCCACTGAACGGCACCGGCTTTTGCCAGTTCACCATAAACTTGCGGGAAATTGAACACGTGCCGCCCTGACATAACATTGGAGCCAGCAGCTATAACTTCAAGGGGGTTGTGCCCTCCTCGTTCAATAATACTGCCACCGACAAAGCTGGCTGAGGCTAATTGCCCCCAAAGCATCATTTCGCCCATGCTGTCAGCAAGAAAGACATCACAATCTTCAGGTATCGCATTACTCTCGCTTCTGCGGGCAAGCTTAAGCCCGGACTCCCGTATCATTTTTGCTACCACCTCAAATTGCTCAGGGTGTCGCGGGGCAATGATAAGACAGGAATTGGATAAGTCCTGTTGAATCAGTTTATGTGCCTCTAACAGCAGCTCATGCTCGCCCGGATGACTGCTACTGGCAAGCCACACATGTCGCGACGCACAGCTTTGCCGCCACAACAGAGCCTTCTCAATATCTGTGACAGAAAGCTCAATGTCGTATTTTAGGTTTCCGTCCACAAAAAGCACACTATCGGGGACACCTAAAACCTTCATTCTGCGCGCCGTTTCTTTATTCTGAACGGAAACCAGTGTCAGTTGTTTCCAGACCTTCTTCATCAACCAATGAAAACGCCGATAACCTGCCGCTGAGCGAGCCGAAAGTCGCGCGTTTAACAATGCGACAGGAATATTCGCTTTGGAAAATTGGTTCAACATTTGCGGCCAAAGCTCGGTTTCCATTACCCACACGGCTTTAGGTTTAAACTTACGCACAAAACGCTTCGCGGCACCCGGAGTATCTATCGGCCAGTAGCGACAACTAACAGTGTCGCCAAAATGCTGCTGGATAAGTTCCCGGGCCGTTGGTGTCATACAGGTAATGAGTATTTTTTGACCTGGCTCCTGACGCAAAAGCTGCTCGATTAACCGTTTCGCCGCTAAGGTTTCACCAACGGAAACACTATGAATAACCAAACAGCCGTGCTGTTTTTTATCAACAGAGCCCAGCGCAAGCCGTTCTGACCAGTTCTGACGGTAGCGACTGTCTTTTCCGCCGCGTAGCCACAACCAGACAAAAACGGCTGGAGTGACCAGCCGTATTAATACTCCGTAGATCCACAATTGCATATCATTTAACGCCAGTATTCGGCTATCCACTTGGTTGGCAGAACCTTACGGTACCACTTGCCGCTTCGGCCTTCCAACGCGTCATCCGGATGCGGCTTGCCGTGGAAAATAATAACTTTTGCTTCTTCCGGAATACGCGGTTCCTGAAAGAAGCTAAGTGGAAACGGACGCAGACAATGGCGCTTAAAGCTACGACACCACTTTTCCGGCCAGTACGTCAGCTTGTTTTGGCGATCGACAAAATGGGTAATATATTCCTGCTCATTTCGTACGTCAGCGATAGCCGCTTTCGGATCTTTTTTCAGATGCTCTAACGCGTCTTCATGAGCGCCAATATCAAAACGAAATACCGATGTATTCCCGGTAGCGTCAGATTTATCCCACTCTTTGATCACCATAAACTCACCTTCCGGCTCAAAGAACTCGTCCAGACTACCAACAATAATAATATCCAGATCCAGGAATAAAGTCGGGCCTTCAAGATCATAAAGCGGGTTCGCAAAGCAGGTAAGCTTTAACCAGCCGTGACCTTTTGTCCACGGAACTTGTTCATCAAAGTCTTTAAAGCCAATTTTAGGAATAGCTTTTACTTCAATGTCGTCATTGATACCCTCAAAGTCATCGGTGAAGCAGACAAAACGAAACGGTCTACTAAGATGGCGACTGACCATTGAATGCAATGTATTGACGTAATCGGGGCCATATTTTTTACCCCATTTAATGCAAATGACATTGACCGTTTTTTGCTCTGATGAATTCTCGTTACCCGCTGCCTGGTTCATAACTGCTCCTGAATCTGAAACTACCGCGCATAATGCCATATTTTGGGGCATTTAGGTATGCCGATCTGAATCCCTGAATAGAACGTAATGAAGCTATCAACTCTAACTCCTCACTGTTTATGAAAATTCATACTCTACGACTCATACTTGGCGACCAACTCAATGCCAGACATTCGTGGTTCAGAGAAAAGGACGCGGGTGTACTTTATGTAATGATGGAGCTCAAACAAGAAACTGATTACGTTGTTCACCATCGGCAAAAAGTATTAGCTTTTTTCGCAGCGATGCGGGCTTTCGGTAACGCTCTGAACACGGCAGGACATCAGGTAAACTATATAAAACTTGATGATGATACTAATGAACAAAGCCTGACTCAGAACCTTCAGCAGTTAATGAAAAAGTACGAAGTGACCACTCTGGAATGTCAGCAACCCGACGAATACCGGCTCGATCATCAACTGAAAAGCTGGGCCGGCGCCAATAACATTCATTTAAACTGGTTTGATACAGAGCACTTTCTTACCGGCCGCAACTCGCTAAAAGAGTATTTCCCCAATAGCGAAAACTACTTAATGGAAACCTTCTACCGAAGGGTACGTAAGCAATACGATATTCTAATGGATGGAGGACGTCCGACTGGTGGCCGCTGGAATTACGATAAAGAAAACCAGAAAAAGGTTCCCGCAAGTCATGACCTAGAACTGCCTTTAATCTTCTCCAATGACGTATCAGATATAGATGAACTGCTGCGTAGCAGTGAAATTAAAACCATGGGACAAGCGAACGCGGCTCACCTGATATGGCCGGTTAGCCGAAAACAGTCTAAACAGTTGCTTGAACATTTTTGTCAATTCGGACTTCCTGATTTTGGTCGTTATCAGGATACAATGGCAACAGAAAACAACGTTGGGAAGGCCCACTGGAGTCTTTATCATTCAAGGCTTTCATTTTCTCTAAACACCAAAATGCTGCATCCGTTAGAAGTGGTTAACGCTGCTATTGATGCCTGGTCGAAAAACAAAGACACCATTTCCCTAGCCCAAATTGAAGGCTTTTGTCGGCAAATTATTGGCTGGCGAGAGTTTGTAAGGGGGATTTACTGGGCGCATATGCCCGACTATAAAAATCTTAACGCACTTAACCACACCAGAACGCTACCGGAGTTTTACTGGACTGCCAATACCAAAATGGCATGTTTGCATTACGCCGTTAAGCAGTCGTTAGACTATGCCTACGCCCATCACATACAGCGGTTAATGGTAACCGGAAATTTCGCTCTGCTGGCCGGCGTATCACCGGACGCTTTGGATGACTGGTATCTTGGTATTTATATTGATGCCATTGAGTGGGTAGAACTGCCCAATACTCGCGGCATGAGTCAGTATGCCGACGGTGGGCTAATAGCAACCAAGCCCTACATTGCCAGTGCCAACTATATGCAAAAAATGGGGCACTATTGTAAAGAGTGCTATTATGATCCGAAGAAGAAAACCGGCGAAAAAGCCTGTCCTTTTAATAGCCTGTACTGGCATTTTATTGAACGTCATAAAGAACGCTTTAAAGACAATCACAGAATGAGCATGATGTATCAGGTCTGGAATAAAAAAACCGAAGAAGAACAGCAGGCGTTAATGAAACAAGCCGAAACTTATTTAGATAATATCAACGAGTTATAAAAGGAAGCACAATGAAAAAATGGATGGTGTCATTACTTTTTACGTTTCTACTGAGTGCCTGTAACTCTCAACCAACACCGGTAGCCGAAGTTGTTGACGACTTTGAAGCCGAGCGTTACCTGGGAAAATGGTACGAAATAGTCCGCATGCCACACAGCTTTGAAGAAGGCTTGCAGGGTGTTACGGCAGAGTATCGCTTAAATGGTGATGGCACACTGGAAGTGACCAACCGGGGTTATCACACCCAAAATGAAGAATGGCAAACCGCTATTGGATTGGCTGAGCCAGTCGAAAACATGGAGGCCGCATATCAGGTCACCTTCTTCTGGCCCTTTTATGGCGGATATTACGTAAGTTGGTTAGGTGGTGATTATCAGCAGGCTATAGTAACCAGCGACTCACACGAGTATTTCTGGTTTTTATCCAGAAGTCCTGATGTTTCTCAGGCAGATATTGATTACGCTTTAGCCAACGCTCATGAGTGGGGATATGACATCGACCAGATGATCATTGTTGATCATCCGGCCGAGTTAAGAGACGCTAATTAACTAAAACGACGCGCAGCACCCTTACCGGAGTTGCGCTTAGGTCCGCCACGAGCATCGCGGTCACGCGGTGGGCGTGGCGCACGTTTAACTTGCTCATCACTTAGCTCAAGACCCATAGGCTGTTGACGCACACGAGCTTTTTTCAGTACGTGCATAATGTCTTTTGGCATACCTTTTGGTAGCTGCACTAAAGAATGATTATCAAACAACTGAATTTGCCCAATATACTTGCTGTCCATTGATGCTTCGTTAGCAATAGCACCAACGATGTCACCAGGACGAGCGCCGTGCTCACGGCCTACCTGAATTTTGTAGGTTTCAAAATCGACATCCGCTGCACGACCACCACGTTCGGCACGAGGTTTACGCTTATCGCCACGGTCACTGCGTTCATTGCGACCTGATCGTTCGCTACGCTCGTTGCGTGCTTCACGTACCGGACGGTCTTCTTTCAGGAACAACGGGCGCTGCTCATTATGCTGAGCCAATAACGCTAAAGCAATTTCTTCAGCACTTAACTCTGAATGTTCCAGCCACTCGCCTAACAGTTTCTCTAGCTTAGGCTTATCGGCGCTTGCAGTTTCAGGAGCCAGTGACGCCTGCAACTTCTCTAACAATTGTTGCTGACGGTACTTGCTCAGTTCATTTGCGTTTGGTACTTCAAAGAACTCAACCGGTGCATTGGTTAAGCGCTCATAGTGACGCAACAAATGACGTTCTTTTGCACGGAAGAAAAGAATCGCTTCACCGGTACGGCCCGCACGACCAGTACGTCCAATACGGTGAACATAAGATTCAGTATCGCTTGGTAAGTCATAGTTAATAACGTGCGTAATTTCAGGAACGTCTAAGCCACGAGCAACAACGTCGGTCCCTACCAGAATTTCGATGTGTCCACTACGTAACTGACTGACAGTCTGCTCACGCTGAGCCTGGTTCAAGTCACCGCTTAATGGCGCCGCTTTAAAGCCGTTGCGTTGCAATAATTCAGCCACATCCATCGTATCCTGACGGGTACGTACGAAAATCAGTGCGCGCTGATACGGAGTCACTTCTAACAATCGAGTCAGAGCGGTCATTTTCGTCATGCCCTGAACTTTCCATGCTTTCTGCTTAATCGTCGCTTTTTCGCGGGCAATAGCTTCAATCTGAATGTTCAGCGGATCTTTCAGGAAAGTTTTTGCCAGTTTGCGAATTGCATTCGGCATAGTTGCTGAGAATAACGCGCGTTGCGCCGTATTCGGTACAGCTTTTAGAATCGTCTCGATGTCTTCAATGAAACCCATGTTAAGCATTTCATCAGCTTCATCCAGAACGCCCACTTTCAAACCATCTAGTTGCAGGACGTTTTTATTCAATAAGTCGATAAGACGACCCGGGGTACCAACAACAATAGCGGTTCCCTGCTTCAGGGCTTTAACCTGAGGACCAAATGGAGCGCCACCGTAAACGGTTGCTACGCCAACACCACGCATTTTCGCAGCAAAGCCTTCAAGCGCTTCAGCTACCTGAATAGCCAGCTCACGAGTTGGAGTTACGACTAATACTTGAGTTTGCTTAACCGACGCATCAATTTTTGCCAGTGCAGGCAGACCGAATGCAGCAGTTTTACCGGTACCGGTCTGAGCTTCGCCCAGCACGTCTTGCCCTTCCAGCAATGCAGGAATAGCCTGTAGCTGAATAGGAGTCGGAGTTAAAAACTGCATTGCGTTTAATTGTTCAAGCACAGCACTAGGTAAGGCCATGTCGTTAAACGACAGACCCGTTTGGGTATTTGACATATTTGTCTCACTTTATTCCCGTTTGCCCATTGGCAAACACAATAAAAAAGGGGTTATGGCCCGGCAACAGGAATCAGTGTTCAGTCTCTAAACTGTCTGGACTGGAATCAGGCGCTGCAACCCCACGAATCAAGGGTGACCGCTGCCTCATCAGTTATGCGGTGTTCCTTGAGGAACGGCGGATTATACGTTTTTTTACTCAAAAAGCAATGCCTTTGACCTTTTTTTCACCAAACGCATCTATTTCCGTCAAAATAATCGAAAAAGTTGAACCATTTCTTTTTATATTGCCTACATTATTAGAGTTATTCTCAAATTTGGAGGAATTATGTCAGCACATTCTATGTCATCCCTGACTAAGAAAGACTGCTTTATTGAAGGTCACTGGGTTCCTACGGACAAACGTTTCTCAGTCACTAACCCTGCAACTGGCGAAGTAATAGCCGAGGTTGCTGACGCTGACGAAGATTTAACTCAACGTGCCATAAACGTTGCAGAGACAGCTCTTAAAAGCTGGCGCAAGAAAACCGCCCGTGAACGCGCGATGCTGCTGCGTAAATGGTACGAAGCTATGATGGACAACAAGCAGGCACTGGGTGAATTAATGAGTGCCGAGCAAGGTAAGCCCGTCGCCGAAGCCGTTGGCGAGGTCGAATACGGCGCCAGCTTTGTTGACTGGTTTGCCGGTGAAACTGAACGCATCGATGGCGATATATTACCCAACGCTGATAGCAGTAAGCGTGTAATGGTCACTAAAGAGCCGGTTGGTGTCTGTGCGGCCATTACCCCATGGAATTTCCCCAACGCCATGATCACTCGTAAAATTGCGCCGGCACTGGCAGCGGGCTGCACTATCGTGGTTAAGCCACCGCAATTAACTCCGCTTTCTAGTCTGGCATTAGCCCAACTGGCTAGTGAAGTTGGCATTCCCGACGGCGTTATTAATATTATTCCGACCAGCGATGCTAAAAGTGTAGGTAAACGTCTGGCGACCTCACCACAGGTTCGCAAGCTGTCATTTACCGGCTCTACAGGTGTCGGGAAAATTCTAATGCAGCAATGTTCAGAGCACGTCACAAAATTGTCTCTTGAGCTTGGTGGTAATGCTCCATTCCTGGTCTTTGACGATGCCGATATAGAGCAAGCCGCGGAACAGCTAATAGCCTGCAAATTCCGCAATGGCGGGCAAACCTGTGTTTCAGCGAACAGGATACTGGTACAACAGTCTGTAGCCGAAAAATTTACCGACGCGGTTGTCAGTAAAGTGAAAGCTCTGAAAGTAGGGCCCGGTACAGAAGAAAATGTCGACCTAGGTCCGCTTATCGATCAGGACGCTGTTGATAAAGTACAACGTTTAGTACTTGCTGCTAAGTCTGACGGTGCAACCATAGAAACTGGCGGTTCAGTAATGACCGAGTTAGGCGATTTATTCTATGCGCCAACGGTCATTACAGGTGTAACCGAAGAAATGGATATTAGTGAAGAAGAAATCTTTGGTCCGGTAGTGGCTATTAATACCTTTGAAACAGAAGAAGAAGGCATTGAAAAAGCCAACAATACTCCATTTGGCCTGGCTTCTTACTTCGCAGCCAAAGACACCGCTCGTATTTTCCGTGTAAGTGATGCGCTTGAATACGGCATGGTTGGTGTGAATACTGGTGGCATATCGCACGCTTATAATCCATTCGGTGGCATCAAAGAATCCGGTGTTGGCCGTGAAGGTTCTAAGTACGGTATTGATGAATATCTTGAGTTAAAAACGGTGACTCTTGGCGGACTTGGATGAACCCGTTTGAAAACACACTGAAGCAATTAAAAAGCCATTTTGACAGCGGGCTCACTCGTCCGCTGTCATGGCGTTTAAATCAACTTCAGCAACTTCAGCGATTTCTTACGGAGAACGAAAAGTCTTTACTGCAAGCTCTAAAGTCTGATCTCAACAAACACCCTAGCGAAGCGCGTTTAACTGAATTACAGTTCCTCCAAAGCGATATTAAGCAGACAATTAAAGCTCTGCCAAAGTGGAGCAAGCCTCGCAAAGTGGGTAATCCTTTACTGGCGTGGCCGGCAACCAGCCAGTTAATTCCTGAACCGCTTGGCGCCGTACTTATTCTGGGAGCCTGGAACTACCCTTTACAATTACTTCTGGCGCCTTTAATTGCAGCCATTGCCGCTGGCAACTGCGCTGTCATAAAGCCCTCTGAACATGCAACAGCAACAGCAGACCTACTGGCTCACCAGTTACCAGACTACCTGGACAATGCCGCAATAAAGCTCGTGACAGGATCCGTAACCGAGTCACAACAACTGACAGCACTGCCCTTCGACCACATTTTCTATACTGGCGGAGAAAACGCAGCCAAAGCAATTATGGCGTCTGCCGCAGAAAACTTAACCCCGGTTACGCTGGAGCTTGGCGGTAAAAGCCCGGCGGTAGTTTTAGCCGACGCACCCATTCAAGTTGCCGCCCGCCGTATTATCTGGGGTAAGTTTCTTAATGCAGGCCAAACCTGTATTGCGCCGGATTATGTGCTGGTAGAGGATAGCGTGAAAGAGCCGTTAATTGCCGCCATGCAGCACGAACTCATCAGTTTTTACGGTGAAGATCCTCAGCACAGCAGTGATTACGGCAGGATCATCCATCAGCAGCACTGGCAGCGCCTGACGCAAATGCTGGAAGGCGAAAACGTGGTTGTCGGTGGAGACTCTGATAAGAGCGAACGTTATATTGCACCCACAATAGTGGATGGTGTAAAAGACGGCAGTGCGCTCATGCAGGAAGAAATTTTTGGTCCAATATTGCCTGTTATAACCATTAAGTCAGCAGCGGATGCCATTGAGGAAATCCGTCGTCATCCAAAACCATTAGCACTCTATGTGTTTAGCAACAATCAGCGCCTGCTTGATTTATTTACACAGCAAGTGTCTGCCGGCAATGTTTGTTACAACGACACACTCATGTTCATGCTGAACGACGAATTGCCTTTTGGTGGCGTTGGTCGCAGTGGTATGGGTCGCTACCATGGTAAATGGGGCTTTGATACCTTCAGCCATTTAAAACCCGTGATGACACGCAGTTTTCGTTTCGACGTCGTTTTGCGCTACCCGCCTTACAGCAAGTTAAAAGATAAAATCTTATCCTGGTTTAGTCATTAACCATTGAAATTATGGACTCGCGTCTGCATATCTCTGATAACAGAGATTAAAGTGGCTTATTAAAACAGGAGCGTCGCAGCTGATGTCCGAATCCAATATCGTTAACCTTGACTTGCAGAACTTTCAGCAAGTTTTGCTGGAAGGCTCAAAAGAAAAACTCATTATTATCGATTTTTGGGCTGACTGGTGTGAACCCTGCAAACAACTTATGCCAGTGCTTGAAAAGCTGGCTATGCAATACAGCGACCAGGTTATTCTGGCCAAAATAAATTGTGATGAACAACAAGAATTAGCCGCCCAGTTTGGTATTCGCAGTTTACCTACCGTAGCCTTTTTTAAAGACGGTCAGCCAGTTGACAGTTTCGGTGGAGTGAAAACCGAAGGTGAAATTCAGGAAATACTAACGAAACACCTGCCCAGTCCGTCAGACGACTTAATTCAACAAGCTCAGACAGCTATGGGCGAAGGTGACGCGAATACGGCTTATACTCTGGCTAAACAAGCTTACGATTTAGACAACACTAATATGCAGGCTCTTAAACTGCTAGCCGAAGCTGCGGTCGATGCTGGCCGGTTGGATCAGGCCAAAGAGCTGGTCGCTAAGATTCCACTGGTAGAGCAAGACGGTGACTACCAACGTATAAAAGGCAAGCTTGAGCTGGCGGAAGACGCCGCTGACTCTCCAGAGCTACGCGCTTTACAGGAGCAAGTAGAAAATACCCCCGATGACCTGGCTTTAAAATTACAGTTAGCACTTAAGTTTCATGAAGCAAGTCGTGATGAAGAAGCCCTGCAGCAGATTTTCACTGTATTAGGTAAAGACGTCAATTTTGCTGATGCGAAAAAATACGCACTCGACATTATCAATTCATTACCCGATGGTGATCCTCTGGCAGCGACCTATCGTAGAAAGCTTTACAGCACAATGTATTGAAGACCTGTATTGATGGTTGTTCACTAGCAGCAGTGTTTGGCCGGCTTCCCCAGCCGGCTTCTTTTTGTCCTGACGTTTTGTGATAATAAGCTCATGCAGGAAAACTATAATCAAGACATTCAGTCCGGTGCGCTCCAACCCGATAAATATCAGTTAGAGGCGGTAAAGGCGCTGCAGCAACGACTGGACTCACTTGCTCGCGGACATAAACCGAAAAGTCTTTACTTATTTGGCCCGGTCGGCCGAGGGAAGACCCTGCTGATGGACATGTTTTATCAACATCTTCCGAAAAGTCAGTCTATTCGGCTGCATTTCCACCATTTTATGGCCAAAATCCACGAAGAACTGAATAGCCTTCAGGGCGAAGCTAACCCGATGCAGATTATTGCTAAGAGGTGGTCACAGCACTATTCGATAATCTGTCTGGATGAGTTTTTCGTTGAAGATATTGGCGACGCAATGATTTTAGCCGGACTATGGCATGCGCTGTTCAACGAGGAGGTTAGTTTAATAACAACCTCGAACGCCCCACCTAATGAGCTTTACAGAGATGGTTTGGCGCGCCATCGCTTCGAACCTACAATAGAGTTGTTGAATAAGGAGTGTGACTGTCTGGACTTGGGTATGGGCGTTGATTATCGCCGACTGCACGAAGCCGATTTACCCTATTACCTTAAGCAAGGCACGCTGCAACAGCTCCGTTCACTCGCAGAGAGTCATTTCGGCCGCACAAAAGAAACCCCCTCCGTTCGGATAATGAAGCGTGAAATTCCGTGCTTATGGCACAACAATAAAGTGATTGGTTTTGACTTTATGTCTCTCTGCTCCGGCCCCAGAAGTCAGCGCGACTATATGGAACTGGCCGATCGTTATGCTGCTATAGCGGTGCATCAGGTTCCGGCTTTTTCTTATATACCAGATAAAGACCTGGTACATGGTGTAGAGGAAACATACCAGCGCGAACATCAGGCAAATATTGTCAGCAAACTGGATAACGAAGCCCGTCGTTTTATAGCTCTGGTCGATGAGTGCTATGACCGAAAATGTCACTTATTGGTAACCGCCGAAACCGACATCGATAAATTATATCAGGCCAGACAATTGGCTTTTCCTTTCCGGCGTTGCGTTTCACGACTTTTTGAAATGCAGCAATGGGGTGACTCAGTTGCAGGAAACACGCTGGTAAAAAGACGCCAATCTGTTCCAGAGAGTTGAATTCCCTGTATTTACCAGCGTGTTAAAACTGAGTTAATTAAATGTTACATGACTTGCAACAAATTCCAATATTACAATTGTCATGGATGTTAAAATAAGTTTTGTTTCCAAGCCGGATTTCCCGCATTCTGCCGCACAAACAGTAATTAGCTGCTTGCCGTTAAATTAACGCCTTGCTAGGATTGCTGGAATTTGCTGAACAGCAGCGCTTAAAAAGCGTAAAACAAAAACGATAAAAGAAGGTTCAGAATGAGCGAACAACGCGATCAATTTAGCTCTAAGATTGGCTTTATATTAGCGGCGGCAGGTTCTGCCGTCGGCATTGGTAACTTAGTTGGGTTCCCCGTTGCTGCCACTAAAAATGGCGGTGGGGCATTTTTAATTATCTATGCGTTATTCGTTGCCTTTATCTGCGTGCCAGTTATGTTGGCAGAAATGGGCCTGGGCCGACGCGCTCAAAAAAGCCCTCTGGGATCTTACAAAGCATTATCGCCAAACAATAAAGGCTGGCATCTTGCTGGCTTACTGGCAGTTATCACGCCATTTATGATTGCGGTTTTCTACATGGTCATCACGGTGTGGATCTTCGGTTACCTCTGGCATTCAGTTACCGGCAACCTCGATATGCTCGCCGACGCCGAATACTTTGGCCAATTCGTAAACGACTACGGCTTTGTTGGTTTCCTTATTGCAGTGACAATAATCGTCAATGTTATCTTGCTTGGTGGTGTTCGTCAGGGGATAGAGAAAGCCGCGAAATTCCTGATGCCAGCGCTGTTTATTATGCTCATTCTGCTGGTTATCTTTGTTCTGTCACTGGATAACGCCGTGCTCGGACTTGAGTTTTATCTGGTTCCCGACTTTTCAAAAATTGATGGTTCAGTAATCAACGGCGCATTATCACAGGCCTTTTTCTCGTTATCTCTCGGTATGGGCATTTTAATAACCTACGGCTCTTATTTCAGCCGCAGGGACGACATTGTGACCTCAGGTAAACTGGTTGCTTTAACAGATACAGCCGTTGCTTTTACCGCCGGTTTAATGACTCTGCCCGCGATATTCGCCATCAATCCCAATACCAACCCGGATTCATTGAGTGACTCCTCGGTTAGTATGATTTTCTCTTTCTTTCCGCAAATCTTTATCGCTCTGGAAGGCGTTGTCGGCTATGTTGGCGCAAGCATTGCCGCTACTATCTTTTTCCTGCTGACCTTTATTGCTGCTATTACATCTTTGGTTTCTATTCTTGAAGTACCAACCGCAGCGGTTATTGAGCAAGCGAAGATAAGCCGTAAAAAAGCCCTGCTGGTTATGGGTATCGCCGTTACTGTACTGACTCTTATTGCCGCGACCTCTTTTGGTTTTGTTCCGGCATTCACTGAGTTTACTTTCTACGCTGACACGCCTAAGTCAGTTTTTGATGTAATCTACGACGTTTTTTACGACACCATCTTGCCACTGAATGGCCTTTTGATTTGCTTATTTGTCAGCTTCCACTGGCGCCGTAAAAACCTGGATGCAGAACTTGCTGAAGGCAACCCCGGTTATCCGAATACACTACTGGCCAAATATGTACGTCTATCTATCTGTACATTCATTCCCTTGATATTAGCGGCGGTATTTATTAATACAGTGTTAACTAAATTCTTCGCTTATCCTATTTTCTAAAATGGCAGAGCGCAGCGGTTACCGACAACTTCAACTGCTGCAAGATGCGAGCCTCTGGCGCGAATACTGCGAGGCTCGTTCTGAAAGTTCTATCTACTTATCAAACCTACAGACTCATGCCGATGCCGTACTCTCCCGTTACCGCGATTATCTGGGGCATGAGTTTGAACAAGTCTGGATAGACTGCCACGACGGTTTGCACGCCGACGCCATAGCAGCGCTTTGTGGCACCGTTACCGCCGGTGGTCTGTTGTCTATTTTACTCCCGGCTGAGAGCAACGCCATGAGTCACCGCATGGAGCGTTTTGCCGCAAAACACTTTGCCGAATCAAACATCAAACCCTATTCATCGGTCAACAAAACTGAAACACGCTCAGCAAATGAGACGCTACAGCTAACGAATGAGCAGAACTCTATTTTTAACGCTCTTACACAAAGCACAGCAAAACCATGCGAAACTCATATCATTACCGCCGAACGCGGCCGCGGTAAAAGTACCTTGTTAGGTCAGGCGCTTGCCCAAGCAAAAGAGCACAGCTCGATTATTGTGACGGCACCGCGAAAAGCCAATGCGAAAGTTTTACTACAGCAAGCGCCGGAAGCTCATTTCGTCGCCTGGGATAAGCTGCTGGAACAACCCGGTAATTCGGAAGTAACATTAATTATTGATGAAGCTGCGGGTCTGCCATTGTGGGCAACAGAACAGCTATGCCAAAAATTTAATCCCTGGTTGCTTGCCACAACCGTTGCTGGTTATGAAGGTTGTGGTCGTGGTTTTGCTGTGCACTTTACCGACTGGGCCAGGAAAACCTTGCCACAGGTATCGGTTCACCAGCTAACTCAACCATTACGCTGGCCCGCAAATGATCCATTAGAGCAGTGGCTGACCGAGACTTTTCTACTGAACGAGCAACCAGTAACACAATTCGGGAGCCGGGAGTCCGGCACTTTTATTAAACACGCATCGGAACTTGAAGAAGCTTTGCTGCAACAATGTTTTCAACTTCTTCTCAGCGCACATTACCAAAGTAGCCCGAATGACCTTAACCTGCTGCTGACCGAACCCGGACATAAGCTCGCATATCAGTCCACAAACGGCGAAGTTACTGCGGTTGCCTGGCTTATGAGTGAGGGACCCATTTTATCGCCATTAAAAGAAGAAGTCAGACAAGGGCAAAGACGCCCCAAAGGAAATTTACTGCCTCAGGCCATAGGCTACTTTCTGCAACAGGACTGGGCTATGGATTTACATTGGCTAAGAGTTGCACGTATTGCGGTACCAGCTGCGAAAAGACGACGTAAAGCCGCCTCCGAATTGCTGGCTGAGATTTACCGGTGGGCACTGGACAACAATTACCAAATGCTGGGCACCAGTTTTGCCTGGTCACCGGGACTGGATAATTTCTGGAAGAAAAATGGCTATGCCCTTTGGCGCCTCAGTAGCCGTATAGACAGTGTGTCCGCACGGCCGGCGGCTATTTATGCACTCCCACTAACCAATGAATTCACTGAATTATACCGGGTATGTCAATTGCTCGGTCAGTGGGGACAAAACCAGCTACAATGGTTGTCAGATGGCAAAGATATGCTGCAACTGACAGACGAACACAATGAGATAAGAACAAGCCTTATTCAAGCCTATCGCAGTAAGACTATCCCGTTTGACGCGACACATTTTGCCTTAGCTCAGTGGTTCTACTGGCAACATAGTAATCACCCTCTAACCGAACTGTTGTGTAACTCATCGACAACACTCAAACATCTGGGCGAGTATTGGGGTGGAGTATCTCAGCGTCAGGCGAATGAAAATCTCTGTAAAGAAGTATGCTTACTACACTAATGTGACTTGTTGTTTTGACAGCAAATTCCTATGATCACCGCAGAACCTAAACAGGAAGCCCAACCATGACTCGTTATTCAGCTTTTATTCTTTGTTCAACTGTGTTGATACTGAGTGCCTGCAGCTCGTTTGAACAGGAAAAGGAACAACCTAAAGGCCCTTACCCCGAAACTAAAACCGTCGAGCAGCAAGATGATTATCACGGTACCCGGGTTGAAGATCCTTACCGCTGGCTAGAGCAGGACAATCAGGAAGTGTCTAATTGGGTGCATGCACAAAACCAGTTATCTACCCCTTTATTGCAAAATCTTCCGGCGTTCGCGGACATTAAAGACCGCATGACTGAACTGTGGAATTATGAAAAAGTCAGCACGCCTTTTCGCTATGCTGACCGGTATTTCTACTTCGCAAATGACGGCCTTCAAAATCAGTCCGTGCTATACACCATGACCGATTTAAACAGTGCGCCGGATATTCTGATTAATCCTAATAACTTCAGCGACGACGGAACCGTGTCGCTGGCGCGTATTAACGTTTCTCCCGACGCTACCTATGTTGCTTATGCCACTTCTGACGGCGGCAGCGACTGGACGGAAATAAAAGTCCGTAATGTAGACTCAGGAAAAGACACCAGCGACGTTATTGAAGGGGTTAAATTTACCGAAGTTGCCTGGCTACCAAATGAACGGGGGTTTTATTACAGCCGCTACCCTGAAAATAAAGACGGCAGCTTTGATGATACAAAACCCGTCAGTGTTTATTTTCATAAACTGGGAACCGAACAAAGTGACGATGAGCTGATTTTTGCTTTTGACAACCAGCCCGAACTAAACCCTTACGCCAAAGTATCGGACGACGGTAAATACTTACTTATTGATGTCTTTAAAGGCTACGACGCTAATGCCGTCTACCTGCGTCCGCTAGCACAGGAAAATGCACCTTTTAAAGGGCTTTTCACCAAGTGGGACGGCCAATATCAGTACGTTACCAGCCAAAAAGGCCTGCTGTATTTTAAGACTACCAATGAAGCGTCGACAGGTCGTGTCGTTGCCGTTGACCCTAAACAACCTGAACCTGAGAACTGGACAGAAATTATTGCTGCTAAAACTCATACACTGAAAGACGTACATGCAGTAGATGGTCAACTATTTGCGCATTATCTGCAGTCAGCGCGCTCGCGAGTGGCTATCTTTGATATAAAAGGAACCATGCTTCAGGAGCTGGCTTTACCCGGTATTGGCTCAATTAGCGGTTTTGAAGGCAGCCATAAAGCACCCGATGTATTCTTTTCCTTCAAAAGCTTTACCGAACCGGGAAAAATCTATCGCTACCAGCCTGACCAGCAACGTACCACCTTGTGGTATGAAACCAAAGTGCCAGCCGAATTAGATCAATATACAACTGAGCAAGTGGTATACAACAGTGCCGATGGCACCGAAGTTCCAATGTTTTTAGTGCACGACAAGAACATTGAGCTTAACGGCGAAAACCCAACGCTGTTATATGGTTATGGCGGCTTCAATATTTCTATTACGCCAGATTACGACACAACCCGTCTTGTCTGGTTAGAAATGGGCGGCGTACTGGCCATTCCAAATCTTCGCGGCGGCGGTGAATTTGGTGAAATGTGGCATCAACAAGGCACTAAAGAAAACAAGCAAAACGTCTTTGACGACTTTATTGCCGCGGCTGAATGGTTAATAAACAACAACTACACCAACAAGAACAAACTCGCTATTCAGGGACGCAGTAACGGCGGTTTATTGGTCGGCGCTACCATGACTCAGCGTCCTGAGTTGTTTGCCGCAGCCCTTCCTGCCGTTGGTGTTATGGATATGCTGAGATACCAACTGCCCAGCGCCAATGCACGAGGCTGGGGTAGTGAATTTGGTTTAAGCGAAAATAAAGAGGAGTTCAAAACTCTTTATGCTTACTCGCCGGTGCACAATACCGAGAGCGGCACCTGTTATCCGGCAACCTTGATCACCACCGGCGATCACGATAATCGAGTGGTTCCATGGCACAGCTACAAGTTTGCAGCTGCACTGCAACGTGACCAAAGTTGCGACCAACCCATACTGTTAAATGTAGAGACTCGCGCTGGTCACGGAGCCGGTACACCAACATGGATGCGCATTGAAGAACATGCCGAAAACTGGGCATTTTTACATAAGCATTTAGGCATGAATTCAGAGGCAGCACAAAGCAACGCTTCTGAATGATGATTCCATAAAAATATGCTATCTTTCGCAGCAACTTTATTAGTTAAAAGATTTCTGTGAAGGATAGCATTCATGTCTAAAGTTCTAATTATTGGTGCCGGCGGTGTTGCTGGCGTAGTCGTACAAAAATGTGCGGGCCTGCCTGAAGTATTCTCTGAGATTCATCTTGCCAGCCGTACCCTGTCCAAATGTCAGGCACTGCAGGAAAAAGCCGGTAAAGACCGCGTTGTAGGAGTGTATCAGATAGACGCCGATGACTCTGCAGAAGTAGCTGAGCTTATTCGTGGCATTAACCCGTCACTGGTTATTAACGTTGCGCTTCCATACCAGGACTTACCTATCATGGATGCGTGCCTCGAAACCGGCGTTCACTACCTGGATACCGCAAACTACGAACCAAAAGACGAAGCGAAATTTGAATATTCGTGGCAGTGGGCTTATCAGGAACGCTTTAAAGAAAAAGGTTTAATGGCCTTGTTGGGTGCCGGTTTTGATCCGGGTGTTACCAACGTATTTACGGCTTATGCCGCCAAGCACTACTTTGACGAAGTGCATTATCTGGACATTGTTGACTGCAACGGTGGTGACCACGGTCAGGCCTTTGCAACCAACTTTAACCCGGAAATTAATATTCGCGAAATTACCCAAAAAGGTAAGTACTGGGAAAACGGCGAGTGGCACGAAACCGACCCTATCAGCGTGCGTAAAGATCTGGATTACCCAAATGTTGGTGTTCGCCCGTCTTACCTGCTGTTCCACGAAGAGCTGGAGTCGCTGGTTAAGCACTTTCCGACCATTAAACGCGCGCGTTTCTGGATGACTTTCGGTGAGCAGTATCTGACTCACTTACGTGTACTTGAGAACGTTGGCATGACTTCTATCCAGCCGGTAGAGTTTGAAGGCAAAAACATTGTGCCACTGGAGTTTCTGAAAGCCGTACTACCTAACCCCGGTTCTCTGGCAGAAGGTTACACCGGCAAAACCTGTATTGGTACTTATGTCACCGGTATGAAAGACGGTCAGGAAAAAACCATCTTCATATACAACAACTGTGACCACGCTGAAACGAACAAAGAAGTAGGTGCTCAGGCGGTTTCTTACACTACCGGCGTACCGGCAATGATCGGCGCTTCTATGATGTTGCAGGGTCATTGGATGGAACCAGGCGTCTGGAATATGGAGCAGTTTGACCCGGACGAGTTTATGGAGCGGCTAAACAAATATGGCCTTCCATGGCAAGTTCTGGAATGCGATAAGCCATTTGAGAAGTAACAGAGAAGACAACGCATGAGTCAATATACATCGCCGGAAATTCCGTCTCCTTGCTATGTGCTGGACGAAAAGCTGCTACGCAAAAACCTCGAGCTGATGCAAAAGGTACAGGAGCAAAGTGGTGCCGACATTATTCTGGCACTGAAAGGCTACGCCATGTGGTCAGCTTTTCCGCTTATTCGTCAATATCTTAAAGGCTGCACAGCCAGCTCTGTCTGGGAGGCAAAGTTGGCAGCGGAGGAATTTTCGCGCGAAGTTCATGCTTATGCGCCAGCTTATAAACAAGAAGACATCGACGAACTACTGCCGTTAGTGAATCACTTGTCTTTCAACAGTGTCTCTCAATGGCACAAGTACCGTGAACAGACAGCTGATGCCGGAGTTTCCGTTGGTCTGCGTATTAACCCGGAGCATCAGGAAGCTGAAACTGAGCTTTATGATCCCAGCGCACCGGGCTCTCGTCTGGGTATTCGTGCCAGCGAACTTAAGCAGCAGGACTTAACCGGCGTTGAAGGTTTGCACGTGCACAACCTGTGCGAGTGCGACTCTTTTGCCCTTGAGCGCACACTGGACGCCGTGGAAAACCGTTTTGGCGAACAGCTAAAACAAATGAAATGGTTAAATCTGGGTGGTGGGCATCTAATGACTCGTCAGGGCTACGATGTTGATCATCTGATAAAGCAGTTAAAGCGCCTGCGCGAGACCTACGATCTGCAAGTGATACTGGAACCCGGCTCTGCCGTTGCCTGGCAAACGGGCCCGCTGGTCTGTGAAGTTGTGGATATTGTTGAGAACCAGGGACAAATCGCTTTACTCGACATTTCAGCTACCGCACATATGCCGGACGTACTGGAAATGCCTTATCGCCCGGTCATTACCGGAGCCGGTTTGCCAGCGGAAAAAGCCTTCAGCTATCGCTTAGGCGGCAACAGTTGTTTAGCCGGTGATGTTATCGGTGAGTACAGTTTTGATCAGCCGCTGGCTGTTGGCGACCGCTTGGTGTTTGAGGACATGATGCATTACACCATGGTGAAAACATCATTCTTTAACGGCGTTCAGCATCCGGCTATTGGAATTTTTCGGGAAAATGGTCAGTTTGATTGTGTACGACAATTTAGTTACGAAGATTTCCGCAATCGCTTGTCTTAAACACAGATAAGCTTTCGCAGTTCAAATCAAAGGCCACCTAATCCTATATACTCTAATCAAGTGGCCTTTTTGCTTTCTCAACCACCGAAGGTGGCATTCTCTCAGCCAGCTTTGCAAGCTTCTGTTCAATATCCGCATAAGTCCGCTTATCAGCGGTAATTGAATTATGCAGCCAATGATAAGCTTTTTCATAATCATAAGGGCTGCCTTCATCGGCCAGCAGAATATCGGCAAAGCGTCGTTGCGCAGGCAAATTCCCTAACGATGCGGCTTCACGAAGGTACAGAATGGCACGCTCAATGTCTTTTTGCACCAAAACCCCTTCATGGTAATAGCGACCTAACTGCTCCAGAGCTTCCAGTAAGCCATGCTGAGCTGCTTTCTCCATATACAGCAGGCCAAGTTCGGGGTCACGGTCATAACACACACCCCAGGCCATCATGTCGCCATAAAGAAACTGATAAGTCGGTCGGCGCTCAAGCTCGGCCTGAGCTTCAATATCCTGTGCCAACTGGCAGCGATCGGTATCGCGTACCCGTTTCAGATGCGCATTAGTTGCAAACATCTCAACCAGTTCCGCGTCTGAATATAACTGTACCGCTTCAACATCCTGCGCCTGCGCCTTGTGCATAGCGGTCAATCCGGCTACAGCAATCAGCATTGGAATGACTATCTTCATAAAGTTGCCTGTGGTCTCTCTGAATATACCTAAAAGCTTAACTGTTTAGGTTATCGGCACAGAGTCGCAAACCCTTAAACAACAAATCGTCATAACGACAGAATTCAACCGACAAGGTTCGCATCAAATGCTCACCGTCACCACCGGTGACCACCACATCAAAAGGCTGGTCAGAAAAATAGCGGCCGGACAACTGAATCGCTTGTGCAATAGCACCGGTTAAAGCTGCTTCAGCCCCTTGGGTAATACCGTCAAAAGTATCCAAGCCGGCAGCTAAACCATCACGCTCAATATCATTTACCGTAATGCCCTTTAAATTAGCCGTACCCTGACCCAGGGCATTTAGCATTAACTGTCGTCCGGGAACAATCCAGCCGCCAAGATGACGGCCATCAGCCATCAGCCAGTCAATGGTTAGTGCAGTACCCGCATCGACAATCAGTGCGTTCTGTTTCACTTGCTCATGACAACCGAGTAAGGCCATCCAGCGATCCGAGCCGAGGCGCTCAGGTTCTTTAGTGTAACCATTAGTAACCCCTGCTTGCTGTGCTCTGGTTTTTTGCCAGAAAACTTTTATACCCAGTTCCGCCAGCGAGCTATTTAACGTATCCATAACCTGAACAGCGGCCACACTGCAACCAATGGCCTGTTGCTCGCGTTCTAGCTGACGGCCGCTAATAACCTCAAGAAGCAAATCTTTTAGCGGCTGACTTAAATCGTTTAGCCAGCTTTGATGAGGAATAGCTCCCAGAATCTCTATTTTATCGGTGTCAGCATCCCACCATGCAAACTTGCTGCGGGTATTGCCCGCATCAATTAGTAGCATCTTGCGCCCTCAATGAAACTTCACCACCAAAATAACGACGTACGCCCTGCTCATCTTCTACCAGTAACGCACCATTTTCGTCGATTCCACGACAGGTTCCTAAACAAACTCTCTGCCCCATAATGAGCTTCACCGGCTTGTCCAAAAAGCAGTCGTAGCGGCGCCAGCTTTGCTGAAACGCAGCCAGCCCGTGTTGCTCGTATTGCTGTAAAGCCGACAGTACAGAGGCACGTACCTGCGCCGCAATATGATTACGCGACATTGGCTGCGGCAATTCGGAGTTCAGATCCGTCCAGGCCTGATCAATGCTCGCACCAACATGCTCTGGCATGGTTAAATTAATGCCAATGCCAATAATGCTGTGCGCAGCGCCTTCCGGCGAGGTTTCAAGATCGACCAGTATTCCGGTCACTTTCTTCCCGCCAATATAAACATCGTTAGGCCATTTTACGCTAACGCCTTCAATACCCAGGTCGGTAAAACATTCCGCTAAGGCGACCCCAGCCGCAAGGCTTAACCCCATGGCGCCATGAATACCTTCATCCAAAGGCCAATACACACTAAAGTAAAGGTTATTGCCAAAGGGCGAAATCCATTTTTTTCCACGACGCCCACGTCCGGCGGTCTGAGCTTCGGCGAAAATAGAAAAACCCGCTTCTAAAGGCCCTTCTTTGGCCAGTTCTTTAACCCGGTCATTGCTGGAATCAACCACCGACTTCACTTCAAACTCCGGCGACTGCCGCCACTTTTCCGGGCTTTCATTTTCAATAACCCTGGCCTGCAAAAGCTCAATCGGCCAGGCAAGCTTATAGCCTCGCCCGGTAACCGAAAACAGCTCCAACCCAAGCTCTTCTAGTTTATGAATGTGCTGGTTTACCGCTGCCCGAGATATAGCCAGAGACTCACCAATAGCCTGCCCGGAATGAAACTCACCATTAGCCAGTAAAGTAATTAACTGATCAAGACGTTCCGCCTGCTTCATTTCTCTACCGCCAACTGCACAAGGCCATGTTGGCCCACCAGACGAACTTCAGGTTCCAGCATAATGCCACTGGCATCCGCCACTTGTTTCATAATTTTCAGTGCCAGTTGCGTAATATCACTGCCCGTGGCCTGTGCTTTATTAATCAGTACCAATGCCTGATGCGGGTTAACAGCAGCATCGCCGACAAACGCAGACTTCAGACCTAAATGCTCAATAAGCCACCCAGCCGCCACTTTCACATGGTTATCGGCTACCGGGAAATAGACCATGTCCGGCCATTTCTGCAACAGCCCATCAAGCTGCGCTTTGTTAATAACCGGGTTTTTAAAAAAGCTGCCTGCATTGGGTATAACTTTTGGGTCCGGCAGTTTTTTCTGACGCACTTCCACAACCGTATCGAAAATTTTCTGGGCACTCACATGCCCCTGAAGTTGGTTCAACGGAGCATAGTGAGTAACCGGTTGCCAGTCTTTGGGCAAGCGAAACACCACCGAAGTTATCAACCAACGCCCAGGGTGTTGCTTGAATACACTGTCGCGATACGCGAACTGGCAGGCTTCTTTATTCATAGAAACCCAGCACTTTTCTTTAATATCCCAGGCGGTTACCTGCTCAATAAAGGTTGACACCTCGACACCATATGCCCCGACATTCTGTACCGGAGCAGCACCAACTGAGCCCGGAACTAGCGCTAAGTTCTCCAGCCCGTCGATACTTCTTGCGCGTAAGTCAGCAACAAAGTTATGCCAGTTCTCGCCTGCTGCGGCAGTAATTAAATACGAGCTTTCCTGTTCTTCAATACAGACACCCAGTAGCCGGTTGCAAATGACGGTTCCATAAAAGTCATCAACAAATAAGGTGTTACTGCCCTCACCAAGCAAATAATAAGGTTCTTCAAATGCTAACTGCTCAACGTCGTCGCTGCTTTTCAGTTCAATTAACGCACGGCATTGTGCCGGGAGTTTAAATGAGTGTCGCTCGGCAAGCTCTATCAACTTCTGGCTCCTCCCGCCTTTCGGGTACTAATGTATTTTAAAAATGCTTTTAATGCGGCAGGTTTAGCGGGTTTAGGTAAAAACTGCAGGCCGCTTTTGCGGGCCGCCTGCTTCACGGCATCGTCACGCATCGCTGTCACCAAAGCGGCCGGTATCTGTTGCTGCCAAATATCACGTAGTTCCTGCGCCAACTGCAAGCCGTCACCGTCACCTAACTGGTAATCTAACAACAGTCCGTGCGGCGCTTTGTTCTGGCTGTGAGCCTTAGCATAGGCTAAAGCTTTGCTATAACGATTAAATGTCAGGGCTTCGCACCCCCACTTATTCAGCAGCGCACTCAACGCACTTAAATTTTCATTGTCGTCATCGACCACAATAAGCTGTAAAGGATCAGATAAAGCATCTTCCAGTTGTTTTTTCGGTCGGCTGACAACCTGAGCAGCATTGCCTAACGGCACTCGTACCGAAAAACACGAGCCTTTACCTTCAACCGACTCAACCTGTACGTCACAGTTTAACTGCTCCCCCATACGTTGCGCGACACTTAATCCAAGGCCGACACCGTCTACAGTTTGGTTCTGTACTCGATAAAATGCATCAAACACTTTATTCTGCTGCTGAGCCGCAATACCTGGCCCGGTATCCCACACGGCTATCTGAAGCTCATCTCCGCGCTTGCGCACACCCAACAACACGCTGCCTCTTTGGGTGTATTTTATGGCATTAGATAAAAAGTTCTGCACAATTCGGCGCAAATACGTTGGGTCAGTGTACACCGGCCGGTCTTTATAAAATGCACGAAAATCCAGCTTCCGCTGCTCGGCCAGCACCGCATATTCTTCGACTAGCGGTTCCAGTAATGAGCTAAGCTGCACATGCCGGAACTGCGGTTTTAAAGCCCCCTGATCCATTTTTGCTATCGACAATAAGGTAGAGAGTAAATGCTCAGTTGACCCAAGCGCAGTATCCAGCTTGCCAACTAACGACAAGTTACGCTCCGAAAGTTCTTTTTCCTGAATAGCCGAAAGGTATAAACGCGCCGCATTAAGAGGCTGTAAAATATCATGGCTGGCCAGCGCCAGAAAACGCGTTTTAGAAGCATTGGCCGCTTCCGCTTCGGCCTTGGCTTTTTTCAGCTCATCCTCAACTTGTCGGCGCCTGTCTATTTCTGCTGTCAGCTCCTGGTTTATCTCGCGTATTTCCTGGGTCCGAACGTCAACCCGCTGTTCCAGATCAATATTGGCATCTTCCAGTGCCTGCTGGGTTTCAACGTGCGACGTAATGTCGGTAAAGCTGGTAACGAAGCCGCCGGTCGGCAAAGGGTTACCTACCATTTCTATCACCCGGCCATCGGCACGCCGACGAATAAAACGGTGTGGCGACCCCAACTGCATATAACGCAAACGCTTATTAACCAATCCGTCAACGTCACCAGGACCACATTCACCGCGCTCTGCGTTATAGCGAATAAGGGTCGCTATGGGCTGTCCGGGTTTCACCATGCCCTCAGGGTACTGGAATAAATCCATATAGCGTTTATTCCAGGCCACCAGCCTCAGCTCCGCATCGACAACACTAATACCCTGAGCCAGATTCTCCAGTGAGCTAAACAGAATGGATTGCTGGGTTTGCAGAGCTTGCGTTGTATCGTCAAAGAAGTGAACAACTTCTTCTAAATTCAGCTGCTTATCACGCAGTGCCGCATCGACAAGAGAGCGCGCTGTGGCAGAGCCAAGTACACCAGCTATCGCTCTTTCCACAAAACTGATAAAGGTTTTTTCAGCCACACCTTCCAGCGGAAGCTCAGTGCTTTCCGGACGCTGATAATACTGCATTAACTGCTGAGCCCGTTCCGCCCCTAAAAAGGTCCTTAACAGCAACAACATATCGGCATTGGTAGCACTGTCGTTTTTGTTGAAATGCAAATCGGGTAAAGCGGCTCGGGGTTTAACAAAAGCCGTTGCCTGAATACGATCAACCAGACGTGGTTTTGCCAACAATGAAAATACAATGAACCCGAAGCAATTTAAGGCTAAAGAAACCACAGTACCGCGGGTTATTATTTCCACATCGGTTAGCTGTAAGTCGGTATAAAGGGGTATTAATACCGCTAAAACCCAACCGACGGAACCTGCAGCCAACCCGGCGTAAACACCCCGTGCATGTCCTTTACGCCAGTAAAGTGCGGCAAGCAATGCCGGCAACAACTGCAACACCAGCGAGAAAGCCAACAAACCAATACTGACTAAGTTAGTCCGGGCTGCCCAGAAGTAATAACACAAGAACGACAGCACCATAGTAACGGCAATAGCCACACGCCGAATTAATAGTAAGGCCCGGTCGTATTCACGACGCCGATGTTTTAGCGGCAAGCGCGACTCGCGCTGCAGCAAAATGGGCATGATAACGTCGTTAGTTATCATGGTGCTTAAGGTTACGGACGCGATAATCACCATGGCTGTTGCTGCGGATATACCACCAATAAAAATAACCAGTGATAACCAAAGCTGGTCTTTGAGTAACGGCAGTTGCAGCGCAAACGTTGAACCGTCGGTGGTTGCTGACAAATAGAAAGTTCCTGCAATAGCAATGGGGACAATTGCGGCAGCGGTCAGCGCCAGATACAGAGGAAAGCCCCAACGAGCCGTGCGTAAATGCCGGACATCAACATTGTCCACTACCGCCACATGAAACTGTCTGGGTAAACACAAAATTGCCCCGGCCGCCATTAGGGTTTGTACAATGAACTCAAACTCGCCAAAGGCTGCAAATGACCACTGAGGTTTCGTTGCGTCACTGAATGAACTGAATAAGTCCGATTGCGCGTCTCCCTGAATCAGGAACCAGGCAAAAACACCAGCTGCCAGCAATGCAACCAGTTTGATCATCGACTCAACAGCAATAGCCAGTATCATGCCACTGCGATATTCAGTGACTTCGACGTGGCGGGTACCAAACAACATAGCAAAAATTGCCATTAGCGCAGCAGCACCCAGTTCTTTTATCGAAAACTGTGCCATCACTCCAGAGCTTTCAGTCAGAACCGCAAAGCTAATGCCCACAGCTTTTAACTGAAGCGCAATGTAAGGAATAATAGCAACGGCAGCAATGGCGGTAACAGCCACGGCAAGCCGGCGGCGTTTACCAAAGCGGGAAGAAATAAAGTCGGCTATTGAAGTAATATTTTGTTGTTTACTAACCGAAACCAGCTTTTCCAGAATTCGGATACCAAACAAGAACAGCAAAATTGGCCCGAGCAAAATAGGAAAGAACGCCCAACCGTCAACTGCTGCATTACCCACAGCGCCGTAATACGTCCAGGACGTGCAGTAGATGGCCAGCGACATAGAGTAGACAACTGGCTTGTGACTGATTTTATTCGCCCACGAGCCTAAACGGTCGCCCCAGGTGGCAACTGCGAAGAGGAAAATCACATAAGCCAGCGAGGCAAATATCAGTAACCAGGTCATAATTGCAGACGTTCAGCCACCAAAACTGCCTGGGTACGACTGTACACTCCCAGTTTGCGGAAAATTGCCGTAATGTGTGCTTTGACTGTTGCTTCAGTAATGCCCAGTTGATAGGCAATTTGTTTGTTCAGCAAGCCTTCATGAAGAAAGTGCAAAACCCGGTACTGCTGCGGGGTAAGCTCCGAAACCTTTTGTGCAAGCTGCTGATCTTCGTCCGAAATCACATCGAGACGTTCTCTGTTTTCTTTCGGAACCCAGGTGTCGCCCTGCAGGATGGTATCTATTGCTTCGGCTATTTCTGCAGAGGGTAATGATTTTGGAATAAAGCCCAAAGCCCCAAAGCCAATGCACTTGGCCACAATCGAGGAATCCTCACTACCGGAGATGATGGCAACAGGAAGCAGCGGATAGTCTTCTCTGACACGAATAAGACCATACAAGTCACCACTGCCGGGCATGTGTAAGTCCAGCAGCAATAAATCGACATCGTCGTCGTTATTCAGTGCAGTCAGAGTTGAGTCTAAGTCTTCAGCTTCGCGTAAGGTCAGCTCAGAAAAGTGATTCGCGAGAGCGCCCTGCAGCGCCTCGCGAAACAATGGGTGGTCATCTGCGATTAAAAATTTCGCCATGAGATTCCAGATTAAGTGACATTATTTATTCATTCGATTCTCTATCAAAGAATCTACCACACTTGGATCGGCAAGCGTAGAGGTGTCACCAAGGTTTTCGTACTCATTAGCGGCAATTTTACGCAGAATACGACGCATAATTTTACCGGAGCGGGTTTTTGGTAAGCCTGTAGTCCAGTGAATTAAGTCTGGAGTTGCAATTGGGCTAAGTTCAGAGCGAACCCAGTTACGAACTTCTTTAGTCAGCTCATCAGTAACTTCAACACCTTCAACCGGCGTGACATAAACGTAGATGCCCTGACCTTTTAAGTCGTGCGGATATCCGACAACAGCTGCTTCGGCTACCGCTTTATGCGAAACCAGAGCACTTTCAATTTCAGCGGTACCCAGGCGATGGCCGGAAACGTTCAGTACATCGTCCATACGACCGGTTATCCAGTAATAGCCATCGGCATCGCGGCGTGCGCCGTCGCCACTAAAGTACATACCTTTAAAGGTAGAGAAGTAGGTTTGCTCAAAGCGCTCATGGTCACCCCATAATGTGCGCATTTGACCCGGCCAGGAGTCTTTAATAACCAACCCGCCTTCGGCTTCACCTTCCTGAATGTTGCCTTCGCTATCAACCAGCGCGGGCTGAATACCGAAGAAAGGACGAGTTGCAGAACCCGGCTTCAAATCCGTGGCGCCCGGCAGCGGAGTAATCAAAATACCGCCGTTCTCGGTCTGCCACCAAGTATCCATAATTGGGCACTTACCGTTACCAATAGCGCGGTGATACCACTCCCAGGCTTCAGGGTTAATCGGCTCGCCCACGCTGCCCAAAATACGCAAGCTTTCGCGGGTTGAGGTTTTGGCCGCTTCGTCGCCTTTAGCCATTAACGCGCGAATAGCGGTTGGCGCCGTATAAAGAATATTCACTTTGTGTTTATCGACAATTTCGCCAATACGACCAACACCGGGATAAGTAGGCACACCTTCAAACATCAGGGTCGTTGCGCCGTTTGCTAATGGTCCGTAAACAATATAAGAATGGCCTGTAATCCAGCCAACGTCCGCTGCACACCAATAGACTTCGTCTTCATGATAATCAAAAACATACTCGTGGGTCATGGATGCGTACACCATATAACCACCGGTGGTGTGCACAACCCCTTTAGGTTTTCCGGTTGAACCCGAGGTATAAAGAATGAATAGCGGATCTTCGGCATTCATCACTTCTGCCTGACACTCGTCGCTGACGTTGCCAACCAGCTCGTGCCACCAAACATCACGACCCTCAGTCCAGTCAACATCACCCTCTGTTACACGGCACACAATGCTGTGCTCCAGCGTTGGACAAGCATCGTCAGCAATGGCTTTATCAACATTAGCTTTCAAACCAATGGTGCCGCCACCACGACGACCTTCATCAGCGGTAATAATGGCTTTTGCCTGACAGTCGTTAATACGGTCAGCAATGGCGTTCGGAGAAAAGCCACCGAAGATAACCGAGTGAACCGCACCAATGCGCGCACAAGCCAACATGGCATAAGCCGCTTCCGGCACCATTGGCATGTAAATAGCAACGCGGTCACCTTTGCTTATACCTAGTTTTTTCAGGCCATTAGCAAAACGGGATACCTCTTTATGTAGCTCGCGGTAGGTGATGTGTTTGTCTACACTAGGGTCGTCGCCTTCCCAGATAATCGCGGTTTTATCGGCTTTATCAGCAAGGTGACGGTCGACACAGTTGTAACAGGCGTTTAGAGTGCCGTCTTCGTACCACTTAACACTGACTTTACCCGGTTCGAAACTGGTATTTTTAACTTTGGTGTAAGGTGTGAACCAAGTAATTCGCTGTCCGTGTTCACTCCAGAAACCTTCAGGATCGTCTACTGACTGTTGGTAAAGTTTCTTATAACCGTCATTATCGATTTTGGCTTTAGCTTTGATATGTTCAGGAACTGAATACAGTTGCGACATTACCTCTTCCTCCTTATTCGCAAGATGGTATCTGTTGTACGTTTTAAAGGGCTTAAACACTATTAGACCATAGTCTAGATTGATAAAAATTGACCAGTTAACGAGAATTAACAGCGTTTATCTTTGGCATAACAATAAAATGCACGATCAAAACGAACACTTGGCTTACAGGGGAGAACACCATGGCTAAAGCAAGTATCGCAAAGAAATTCACCGTATCAGCAGCAAGCGCTGCCGTACTCGGTGTTATGAGCTTAGGAGCTCAGGCAAACGAAACTGACATCGATTTTGGTGGTTTTGTTAAACTGGACATGATGGTATCGGACTACACCGATGGTCAGGCACCTTCAAGCGGCAGTATCGCTCGGCAACAGTATATTCCAAGCCTCACCCCTGTGGGTGGTGAAGGCGACGACATGGTCACCGATTTTCACGCACGTCAGTCGCGTTTTTTCCTTACCACCGACACTGAGTTAGATAATGGTGAAACGCTGACCGGCCATATCGAAATGGATTTTATGTTGACCCCTGACGGTGACCAACGTATTTCAAACTCTTATAATCCGCGTCTACGTCACGCATTTTTAAAATATGGGAAATGGACTTTTGGTCAAACCTGGTCTAACTTTCAGGACCTAAACATTCTGGCTGAATCCGTCGACTTTATCGGCATCACCGATGGCATTATCTTCGTTCGTCAGGCGCAGATTCGTTACACCTCAGGCGGTTTTAGCGCTTCTATCGAGAACCCTGAAACAACGGTTACAGAAACCAGAACCGGCGGCGTTGCGGCTCCGGGCGGGCGTATTGTTTCCAGCGATGGCTTTGTTCCGGATGTAACCTTTAAATACACAGGTAAGACAGACAACTTAACCTGGCAGGCATCAGCACTTTTACGCCAGCTGGCTTACGATGTTCCGCAAACCGGCGATGATGAAACAACTTTTGGTTATGGTGTTAGCCTTGGCGCTAAATACACCTTCGGCATGGACGACATTCGTGCGTCAATCACCACCGGTTCTGGCTTAGGCCGCTACTTAGGTCTTAACACCTGGAATGGCGCCTACATTGACAGCAATGGTGAACTTGAAGCCATTGATTCAACGGGTGTTTCGTTTGCTTACCGTCACTTCTGGACTGAGAAATTACGTTCTAACGTGGTTTACTCGCGTGGCTGGGCAGATAACGATGAAGAGTTATTAGCATCTGTCAACCCAGCGACTTACACTGAATACACGCAACGTCTGGCATTTAACCTGATGTATTCACCAGCGTCTAACCTGACTTTTGGTGCTGAAATTTCACAAGCGAACCGTGAAACTGAAGCCAATGTCGACGGTGACTTAAACCGTTTACAGCTGATGGCTATGTATAAGTTTTAATCAATAAAATAAATACGGGCGCACAAAGAAATGTATTTTATTTTGTGCGCCTGCTGTTTTCAGCAGACTAGCAGTTCATAACCTAATTTCTGCATAACGTTGGCCTCGGACTCAAGTTGCATAGTAAGCACTGAATCCTCTTTAGCAGAGCCTTTCAGCTGCAGTTTCAACGCCCCGTCTTCAATAACAGCCTTATCCAATGAGCTCGAGTTTTGTCTATCGCTGTTTAAAATAACGCCCAGACGCATAATTATCAGCATTTTAATAAGCTGATTCTGGCTAAACAAAATCAAGTCAGGAAATTCTGCGGTTTGTATTTTTTTACGAAAGTACCGGACAATGGTCGATAGAAAACGCTGCTCTTCGGCATTAAACCCTGGCATATAAGCGTGAGCTAAAATATAGCCAGAGTGCTTTTGGACACCACTGGCACTAATACTAAGTCCCACCTCGTGTAACTTAGCTGCCCCCTCTAGTAACACTTCCAAATCTTGTCCGGTGAGTCCCCAGTTTTCAGCTACACTCCCCCAAATTTGCTGAACCGTAGATAACACCCGCTGAGCTTGAGCAGAATCAACCGAGTAGCGTTGCGCTAAACTGTTAATAGTGCGCTCACGTACGTCCTGGTGCAGCAAGACTTCACCTGCCAGTTCATACAACACGCCCTCTCTTAACGCGGAGTCGTGAGGAACCAGACGTTCAATTCCCAGTTCTTCGAAAATACCCAACAGCACCGCAACACCACCGGCAATAGACTCTCTGCGCTCGGGCGAAACCCATTCTTTATTCAGTTTTTTTAACGACTCAGCAGCAATAAGGTCTGTTCGGCAACCCTGAAGCTGGGAATAGTTTATGCCCAAAGGTTGCTCACCATCGCGTTTTACAATCCACTGATAAATAGCCTTAATGGTTCCCGACGTACCGAAAACACTTTCTACCTGGTGCTCCGCCAAATAGTTAGCTATTGGCTCAACATGCTGACGAGCGGATACAACCGCCTTATCAAAGCGTTTGGGGGTAATTTTCCCTGATGAAAAAAACTCTTTTGAAAAAGCCAGGCTTCCAATACTGCGGGAGCTTAAGAACTTCGGTTGGCGATTTTTTCCAATAGCGAATTCAGTACTGCCCCCGCCAATATCAATAACCAGCTGAGAGCCGGTAGATTCGGAACTGGTTTCCGCTACGCCACGAAAAATTAACCGGGCTTCTTCCCTGCCTGAAATGATTTCGATAGGAAAAGGTAACACTTTGGCGGCTTCAGCCAGAAATCGCTTACGATTCTTAGCTTTTCGCAAGGTGTGTGTAGCTACAACTTTCACGGTATCGCGATGGAAACCTTCCAGCCGAACAGCGCATTGCCGGAGTGCTTCAACACCACGGTAAAGCGCAGCATCACTCAGGTGCCGGTTAGAGAGGCCTTCTCCCAGTTGTACGGGTTGCTTGAATTTGAAAATGGGCTGAAGCTGACCTTCCACTAAACGCGCAATAATTAAATGAAAGCTATTGGAGCCAATATCCAAAGCAGCAAATTGCTTCGGGTCATTATTAGAGGTCTTTTTGTTGGCTTTCATAATCTCTCTTACGTCGCTTAAGATATCGGTGAATAGCGACTTGTGAAGGCACCAGCGAACGGCCTTTAGGAGGAGCCAGTCGATCCGACTCAAAACAGTATTTGTTCTGTTGTTCCGCATCAATAAAGCGTGACTTGGCTTTATCCTGCCACTGCAAGTTCATAATTTTCAAAATATCAGTTTTCACCTCATCATCATAGATGGGTGCGGCAACTTCCACACGATGATCTAAGTTACGTGTCATTAAGTCGGCCGAAGCAATAAAGACTTCTTTCTTGCCGGCGTGCTCAAAAACGTACACCCGGGCATGCTCCAGATAGCGGTCAACAATACTACGAATTTCAATGTTCTCGCTGAGATTTTCGATTCCAGGGCGCAAAGAACACATGCCTCGCACTATGCCTCTAATTTTAACACCGGCGCGCGACGCTCTATAAAGTTGCACAATCAGGCTTTCGTCTTCTAAGTTATTCACTTTAAAAAACAGCTCTGCGGGTTTACCGGCTTTAGCCTGATCAATCTCGAACTCGATAAGATCATTTATTCTCTGGCGCATATTTACCGGCGCCACCATTAAATGGCGGAACTTATGTGCCCGATAGGGTTGCTCAAGGTAGTGAAATACCGATTCAACATCGTTACAAATATCCGGCTGACAGGTAAATAAACTAAAATCGGTATAAATTTGTGCCGTTCCCTCGTGAAAGTTCCCGGTTCCAATCACCGCATAACGCCGGTCAAGGTTACCTTCATTGCGATGAATCAGCACCAGCTTTGAGTGCACTTTAAGCCCATGAATGCCAAAACTAACCCGGACACCTGAGTCGGTTAATTCCTTTGCCCATTCAATGTTGGCTTCTTCATCGAACCGAGCCTGAAGCTCAACCATAACGGTCACATGCTTACCGTTTTGCACAGCATCCATCAAGGAACGTATTACCCGTGAATTGGGCGCCACCCGATAAATACACATTGAGATTCGGGTCACTTTAGGGTCATAAGCAGCCTGCCGGACAAATTCCGTAAAATGCGAAAATCGATGGTACGGGTAATACAACGCTATATCGCTTTTCTGAATAGCATCAAACACATTATCAAAGTGCGAGAACTTTGGATGAAACAACGCAGGCAGAACTTTGTGCGTCAGTGATTTTTTGCCTAAGTGCGGGAACTTAGCGAAATCCCGTGTGTTACGATAACGGCCACCAGCGACAAAGGAATCGAACTGAGTTAGCTGCAGCTTTTCACTCAAAAAAGAGAGCATTTCTTCCGGCATTGCACGGTCATAAACTAAACGCACAGGATCAGCCTTCACCCTTTGCTTTAAGCCTTCTTCCATACGTTCAAGCAAGCTTTGTTCAATATCATCTGAAGGACGATATTCCGCGTCCCGGGTGGTTTTAAATGAAAAAGCCCGCAGTTGTTTGAATGGAATAATTCCCTTAAACAGCACTTCTAAATTTAACTGCATAATGTCGTCTAAAAAGAGGAGCTTATGTTTCTTACTGTGCCCCTTAGCAGGCAACTTAATAAAGCGATCCATCTGATCAGAAGGCACTTCCAGCAGCGCATACTGTTTGTCATCAGAGTTTATAATTTCAACACAAAGGTAGGTTTCATCTTCACGGATAATATTAGAAAGGTTCCCTTTACCATTGACCCATATAGGCACAATAAAACGCTGTACTTTTTCCGTGAAAAAACGCTTCAGCCTTTGCTTTTCTTCCTCGTTCAGCTGGTCAATGCTTAGTAGTGAAATACCATTTTTTCTTAAGGTTTCTAAGACTTCTTCCAGTACTTCATCAAAGCGTTTTTGCAGCAACACAACTTTTTTTTGCAACTGTGCCATCAACTGCTCATATTGTTCACGCTCTTCTGTCCCCTGGCTAAAGAAAATACGGCGCTTTACGTCAGCCACGCGCACCTGAAAAAACTCATCCATATTACTGGAAAAAATTCCGAGAAAGCGAATTCGTTCAATTGCCGGAACCGTGCTGTCAGCAGCTTCTTGCAACACTCGTTCGTTAAAGGAAAGCCAGCTTAGTTCTTTATTAAAAAATTTCATAGCGTAGACATGGCAACAGATACATCATGCCACTAGCCTAGCGTACTCGGACTGTATTTTTATGACAGTAATATGACAGTCGCGTTATAAAACGCGACTGTCGGAGGGAACTTACAAAGAGGGATTATTTAACGACTTTTATTAGCTGCTTGCCAATATCAGTATTGTCCATATAGCCACCGAAGTTCTCGCTATACGGGCCGTCGGCGAAGACAGGAACATCAACGCCGGTGTGTCCGCTGGTTGTCCAGCCAGTGCCGGTAATATCGCCCGTTATATAGACCAATGCCTGATGCAGAGCCTCCTGCTGCTCTTCACCTTCTTTTTCAGCAGCAATAGCAAGTTCATCAAGATACTCCTGAGTCAGCTCAAAGTTAACTTTGTCAGCTACATACTCCGCCCAGCTATCCGTATCCATGGTCAGCATTTCCTTACTCATGGACGCAATAGAGCTTTTAATTTTCATAACACGGTCAGAATGCCAGGCATACTCGCCGTCACGCCCTAGTGTCAGACCGCCAGTTGAGTGATCAGCCGTCATAACAATTAAGGTATTGGGGTTGTTTTCGCGGTATTCACTCACCACTTTCAAGGCGCGGTTTAGCCCGTCCATTTCGTGTACGGCACAAGCAATGTCGTTAGCATGACCACACCAGTCAATTTCGCTGCCTTCAATCATTAAAGCAAACGGCTGCTGCTTTTTATCCAATAAGCGCAAAGCGGTACGTGTCATATTGGCCAACGCATCAACATCGCCATCAATAGCAAACGGCAGACCTTTTTCTGCAAAAAGCCCCATTACAGGCGTAGAGTCAACCGAGTTTAGCTTTTGCATATCGGTTACTACCTGCATGCCATGCTCTGGCAATACATCCAGCCAGTTTTTGTCGTCACGGTTAAAATAGCTTTGTCCGCCACCTAGCATGACGTCAAAAGACGGCTTACCTTCAACCACCTGAGTCGCAATTTTGTCGGCTATTTGATTATATTCGTAGCGCGACGGGTGATGAGTGAAAAACGATGCCGGTGTTGCATGATTAACTTGTGATGTCGATACCGAACCCGTTGACCAGCCATTTTCACGAGCCAGTTCCATGATACTCTGCAGCGGATATTTATCTGAATCGACCGCAATAGCGCCATTGTAACTTTTAACGCCTGTAGCCAGAGCGGTTGCACCCGCAGCTGAGTCAGTAACCCAGGTATTATCATCAGGATAGGTTGTTGCGGCGCCTTTCAGCATGGCATCAAACTCAGTTTCAGCAATCGTTTTGCTGTCTAAATCAGACATGGCATAACGGTACGCGCTAATATATTCAAATCCCATACCGTCACCAATAATATAAATAATATTGGGTTTCTGTTCTTCTGCCTGCACCATTGTAGATGCCAACGCCAGTCCAATACCGGCTGCCAATGCTTTGAGTTTCATACCACGACTCCTTTGTGAATAACCTAGTCAGTATAACAAAGCGCGAATGTCAGGAATATGACAATAGCCGCAGAATCATTGCCGTTTAGCGGTAATATTACCGTCAGCCAGACGAACTTCTATTGATTCACCCACAGTCACTTGCTTCTCGCTACGAACCACATCACCCTTTTCTGTACGGACAATAGCGTAGCCCCTTTCCAGAGTATTCAAAGGACTGACAAGGTTCAGAGCCTGCATCAACTGTTGCTGCTGAGTTCGCTTGTCTTTTAAAACTCGTTGCATAACCTGCGGTAATCGTTGCTGCTGCGTCTGAAGTTTTTGCTGCAAACGCTGTAACTCTTTTTGCGGATGCATTGCCTGCAGGCGCCCATGTAAATATGACACTTGCTGCTTCTGCCGCGCCAGCCGGTTCTGCAAAGCCCGGTTAGCTCGGGCTTGCAGTTCATCGGCTAATTGCGACTGTTGTTGCAATTGTCGTTGCGGGTGCTGCTGTTGCAGCCGGGTTTGTAAAAATTGCCAACGTTGCTGTAAACGCTGCAGCAATCTTTGCTGCGCCAGCCCTAAGCGCTGTTGCAGTGCCTGCGCTTTTTGCTGTTGTTGTTGTTGATCTCTGGTAACTAACTCAGCGGCTGCGGAAGGTGTAGGAGCGCGGACATCGGCAACAAAGTCGGCAATAGTGAAATCAATCTCATGACCTACAGCGCTAATGGTTGGCATGGGCGCGGTTGCCAAAAGACGCGCAAAAGTCTCATCGTTAAAACACCACAAGTCTTCCAGAGAGCCACCGCCACGGCTGACTAACAGTACATCCACTTCATTACGTTCAAATGCCGTTTTTAGCATAGCCTGCAACTGCGGAACCGCTGCCTCTCCCTGTACCGCGCTCGGATAAATAATCACTTCGACGCCGGGGTCGCGGCGTTTCATCACCGCCAGAATGTCTTTGATAGCAGCGCCGGTGGGTGAGGTCAGCACGCCGACTTTGCGAATATGGTCGGGTAGTAAGCGCTTGCGTTCTGCCGCAAATAACCCTTCGGCTGACAATTTCTCTTTTAGCTGTTCATAACGCTGCTGTAAAAGCCCCTGACCAGCGTCTTCAACCTGCTCAATAATCAGTTGGTAGTCGCCCCGCGGTTCATAAACCGTGACTTTGGCTCTTACCAGTACCTGCATACCATTTTGCGGCCGAACCTTTGCACGCTGATTCGCATTGCGGAACATAGCGCAGCGAACCTGAGCCCGCTCGTCTTTTAAAGTGAAATACCAGTGTCCTGAACCCGGCGCTGCAAAATTTGAGATTTCTCCAACCAGGCTTATTTGACCAAAGCCTTGCTCTAACAGTTGTCGAATCTCAGTATTTAACTGTCTGACCGAATACACCATGGGCATCACTCTTATTTTGAAATGAAAGATAAATCATACCATATTCCGCTCGCACTCAAATACGCCCAGCCAATTTGGACGTCTAAATGTCTTGACGTCCTGATATCTATTTATTACAGTCAAAACCTCACTCAGAATATTGAGGTTAACTATGGTTCAGCCAGTTGCCCGCAGTTTTTATGCAAACACTCCGTTCGCACGTCTTAAAGGTTATCGCTATGGCGATCCTGATAAACCGGTCGTTGTTGTTCAGGGCGGGATCAGTGCCAGTGGCCAAATCTGGAAAGCTGATGAAAGTGGCTGGTGGCAGTCGCTGCATCCGCTCTTTTCAGAGCTGACTGATGTGCAAGTCATCAGCTTCGATTACCCCGGCGGCATAGGAGGATCAGAGTGTCCGTCGGTGCCTTTAACGGTGCAGCAACACAGTGAAGCCATACGACACGCACTTAAACAGGAAACCGACAACTTACAGGCATGGATCGGGGGGTCTTTCGGTGGCGTTCTGGGACTTCAGTATGCCGCTGACCACCCAACTGAGTTGCCACGTTTAAGTGCTATTGGCGCCGCTCATAAGCCGTCAGTACATTCAGCGTTACTGCGCTACTTTCAGCAAGCGCTCATTCAACGATGCGATGATAAACAGTCAGGCATTATTCTGGCGCGGGCGCTGGCCATGCTGAGTTATCGCACCGCGGAAGAATTCGAACAACGTTTTAATCATGCGGACGATGCCTTTGAATACTTACTGTATCAGGGCGAAAAACTGTTGAAGCAAAACGGCAATGGCTGCCGCAGCTTATTTACGCACCTTACGCCAATACTCAATGATTACAGTATTAATCCAACCCGCGTGCAGGCAAAAGTGCAGCTAGTCGACTTTAACAACGACGCTATTGCCCCGCCCAGCCTGGTGAATGAACTGGAAAGCTTACTTCCCAACCCATTTGGCCGGGTCACTATTGAAACGCCGTTCGGCCACGACGGGTTTATCAAGAATGTTGAACAGTACCAATCGGCTTTAACGCATTTTTTAACTGAATCTGAACTGGAGTCCGTATGAAAGACGAAACATTGGCCATCCACCACGGCTATGAAACTGACCCAACGACTAAGTCAGTAGCTACTCCCATTTACCAAACCGTTTCCTACGAGTTTGATAACGCACAGCATGGCGCTGACCTGTTTGACCTGGCAGTTGAAGGGAATATTTATACCCGCATTATGAACCCGACCAACGATGTTCTGGAAAAACGTGTCGCAGAACTTGAACATGGTGTCGCCGCACTTGCCGTAGCCTCAGGCATGGCAGCCATTGAGTACGCATTAATTACGCTTGCCCGTCAGGGCGATAACATAGTGACGACACCACAACTCTACGGCGGAACCTACACACTATTCCAGCATATGTTGCCTTCATTTGGCATTGAAGTCCGTTTTGCCGAATCGGATAAAGCGGAAGACATAGGCAAACTTATAGACGGTAAAACTAAAGCCGTATTCTGTGAAAGTATTGGCAACCCGGCGGGAAACATCGCCGATTTAGAAGGCTATGCTGAGGTCGCTCACCAGCATGGAGTTCCACTGGTCGTGGACAACACGGTTGCTACACCGATACTTTGCAAACCCATTGATTTTGGCGCTGACATTGTGGTGCATTCACTAACCAAATACATTGGGGGTCATGGCAATTCAGTTGGCGGATTAATAGTCGATAGCGGAGGGTTTGACTGGGTTAAACAAAAACAACGCTTTCCTCAGTTTAGCTCACCGGAGCCAGCTTATCACGGCGTAGTCTATACCGACGCTTTTGGTCCGGCGGCTTTCATAGCCCGCGTTCGTACTGTCGCTTTGCGTAATACCGGTGCTTGCTTGTCACCCTTTAACGCCTTCCTGTTACTGCAGGGTTTGGAGACTTTACCTTTGCGTATTGAGCGCCACTGCGAAAACGCGCTGAAAGTGGCTGAATACTTACAGTCGCACCCAAGCGTAGACTGGGTAAACTTTGCAGCGCTGCCAGAGCACACTAACTACGAGCGAGCGAAAAAGTATATTAAAAATGGGGTTCCTGCGTCGCTGTTAACTTTTGGCGTTAAAGGCGGCTACGATGCTGGCGTTGAGTTTTACGATAAGCTGAAACTGTTTAAACGCCTGGTCAACATTGGTGACGCAAAGTCACTGGCCTGCCACCCGGCCTCCACAACTCACCGGCAGTTGTCTGCTGGCGAACAGGCCGCGGTTGGCGTAAAACCAGAAGCTATTCGTTTATGTGTTGGCATTGAAAATGCGGAAGATATTATTGCCGATATCTCTCAGGCACTCGCTTGAGCACCCACAAAAAAGGCCACTGTTGAAGTGGCCTTTTGTCAGAACAACAATACGTTAGTCGTCTTTTTTCAGGTGAACGTCCATTTGGGGAAAGGGAATACCAATGCCCTCCTCATCCAGACGGTCTTTAATTCGCTCTAGTAAATCCCAGCGGGTCGGCCAGTAGTCCTCATTTTTCGTCCACGGGCGAACATTAAAGTCGACCGACGAATCGCCAAGGTTGGTCACCGTAACAACAGGTTCAGGATCTTTTAATACCCGCTCATCGCTGGTAATCACATCCATCAGTGCTTTCTTCGTCTGCTGTAGATTCGCACTGTAACTTACACCAATAACCAGGTCGATACGGCGCAATTCTTCTCGGTTATAGTTAACAATAGGGCCACCGATAATTTCAGAGTTAGGCACAAAAACCACCTTACGGTCAGGGGTTTTCATAATGGTCTGAAAGATATTAATTTGCTCAACGGTTCCTGAAACACCACCAGCATCAACATATTCACCCGCACGAATTGGACGGAACATAATAAGCAGAACGCCCGATGCGATATTAGACAGGGAGCCCTGCAACGCCAGACCAATTGCCAGACCTGCGGCACCTAGTATGGCAATGAAGGAAGTAGTTTCAACGCCCACATGCGACAGTGCCATCATGATAGCGGCAATGAATATCACCGTTTTTAAAATTGCACCGACAAAGCTGATAACAGCACCGTCGACCTGACGCTTTTTCATGCCTTTGGTCATTACACCTGTCACGGTGTTAGCGACGATTTTACCGACAATTAGTATCGCAATAGCGATGACAAATTTAATCGAGAAACCTATCAGCATGTCCTGATTATCATTAATCCACTGGACGATGTTATCCATACAAATTATTCCTTATTCCGCAGAGACTTTAATTAGTGACTTATTATTACAGTAATCATAAACGTTTATGCCCGCAAGTGGGATCACAAGCGAAATGAGTAACGTCCGCGCGAATCCGGCGTTCCCATGTATTCCATCATTTTAGCCAGCCCTTCAGGTGTTTCCAGATTCGGCTTCACTGTGCCTTCAGCATTGAAACTCTGGCTGTTAATGCTGCCCTGAAAGTCTAACCCTAAACTGTTATTACCATTCATGGCTAAGCCCACCGAGTTATCGTCGTTACAGCTAAGTTCTACCGGAAAATCTCCCAGCGACTGCCATTGATTATTAACCAACACCCGAATCTGCTCGCCCCGGGCCTGACCTTTCAACTCGTCGCACCAACGTACCGGGCCGGGCGCAGTAACGACAAAACTGTCTAAGGACAAACGCCAGTTACCTCCGGTTTTTAAAGGCAAGCGGGTGTTTGCCAACTGCAGCAGAGCATTAACATCACCACTGGCTGTTATATTTTTGGCTCCAACTTTGGTGGACCCTGCCAGTAAGCGTCCATTCAGCGCAAACGGGTTACTTTTGGCAGGCAAGTTAACATCCATGACCAACTCTCCCAGAAATACAGAAGACACCTGCCAGTTCCAGCTAAGATTATTCAGTACGATATCGTCAACTGCGACCTGCCCGGCAACGCCATTCCATAAGCTTCCGCTGACCTGAGAGAGCCTGATGTTATCCGGTAAAGGAAACCAGTAAATAACCCTTGCCGGTAACATCACCAGCATGGCAACCAGATACACGACCACTAACCAGGGTATCCAGCGTTTTAAGTTCATGAAGCCTCACTTACTAATAGTTTACGTAAACGCACCTGTCCGGGCGTATTTAATTTCGCAATATCAACAGCTTTTAGTGATAACCCCTGGCGTTGCTCCAGTTCGGCTAAAAAGCTTAATAAATCAGAAAAAGCCACCTCATCAACACTTAACAGATACTCCTGCCCCTGAGGCTGCAAACGCGCAATTTGAATATCCTGCGCAGCTGCAGCACGGTTGATACGTTGACTGACAGAGCCTGATGCACTTTGTTGTTCAGAGCTGCTCTCTTCCAGTTTTTTATAGCGCGCTATTGCCTGCTGAACCCATTGGTATTGCTGCTGTTGAGCTGCAAGCTGACGCTCTGCATTGGCTACTGCCTGGGAGCTGGGCTGCCAAATGACAAAGTACAGAAAAGCAATAAACAGTACGCCTGCCAAAACAGCTAACAAGCTCTGCTCGCGTTGGTTAAACTGGCTCCAGCGCTGCTTGCCTAAATCCAGATAAGGCGTTAACTGACGAGTAAATCTGTTCATGACTGCGCTCCCTGAGCATCGAGCTGCACGGTTAAAGAACCCGAAACTTGTTCACCACGGTTACTCATTGAACCCGCTTCAACAGTTAGCCCTTCGGCTTTCGCCGCCTGTTGAAAAGCCTCAAATTGAGAAAAGCTACTGGCAGTTGCCTGTAAGCGCAATTCATTATTCTGAAAGCGCAGTAACTCAAGCTGCAGTTCAGGCTGCGACTTAAACGCCGGAGCCAGTTGCTGCAAAACCGCAAGCACTGAAGCTTCATCCGCACTGCCTAGTCCAAGGCTTTCCAGTTGTCGTTGCAACTGTACTTTTAAATTCACAATACGAGTCTGACCCGGAAAGGCATCACGATAAAGTTGCTCAGCCTGAGCTTTTAAAGCGCCCCGCTGAGACTCCAGTTGCCAATAGCGTACGCCGTTTAACAACACGGCCAAAACAAAGAGTACACTCGCAGCAGTAGCCAGCCCCTTCCAGGGTAAATCAACTGAACGTTTTGCCCGTTGTGAGCGATAAGCCCCCTGCCTTAAGTTAATACGATTTCCTGTCGCGATACTTTGCACCGCGATAGTAAAAGGCACTTCAATATCAGCAGGGATTAAAGGTGCTGGCGATTGCGGCCAGTTTAGCGCGCCATAGTGAATAATTTCTGTTGGACTGTTCTGTTCAGCAGCAAAAGCTGGTGCTAACTGAGCAAACTGCTCTTTTTCTATGGTAAAGCCCTGCCACTCACCAGTTCTGACAATAACACTGTCGGCAAGCTCAATGGCCTGCCAGGTATCGTTCTGATGCGGCAACAAGAAGCAGTCGGGTACCCAGAAAGCAGAATCAATGCCGGCTTCGGTTAATACCTGCAGCCAATAATTCATTCGTTCTTTGGCGACTACAGCAACTGGCAATTCTGTGTTTTTTAGATCCGGCCAGGCAAAGTGCAGTTGCTCAATGTCTGTCGCCAGCTCTTCTTCCAGAGCATAAGGAATAATGCGCTGCAGATGCCTTTTTGTGCCTGCGGGCAAAGTCACTCTTGTCATCGAAACATCTTGCCCGGGCAAGGCCACAATGACTTCGCAACGGTTGGCCTTATCTTTTAACTGAACAAGCTCTGCTACCGAACTCAGCTCTCCACTGGCTATTAACTCTTGCTGCCCTTTATGCCAGACCAACCAGGGTATGGGTTCTTCGGTACCATAAGCCGGTAACCGCAGAATCAGTGTTTCATGCATAAACTAATCTCCCATCGCCCGGTACAGGGTTTGTACTCGACCTTCGTTTAAATGTAATACCGAGCGCGCTCTCATTTCTACCTCGCCCCACTGAATCATCGCAACCAGCTGAAAATACTCACTACTCACGGTCAGTTCCGGCAACTCACCTTCTAATTCCGACCTCACTCCCGAAAGCTCAGCCAACTCAGCGAGTTCCTCATCGGATTCGTAGCCTTGAGGCGGCCGGTTATTCAACAAAGCCATAGCATCAGCAAGTGCTAGCTTACCTTCGGTAACCCCGGTTAAAACCGCAGCCTGATCCTGTTCCAGAGTATTAATATTAATTTTTAAGTCTGTCTCATTGGGAATAACGCAAGCAACAGAGTTTAAAGAATTGACAACTTTAGCGCTGTATCCACGCACCATTCTTAGTTCACTCATCTCAAGTAGTTGACTGTTTGCGGCCAAATAAGGCTTAGGTAGACTCTCGTAATCAGGGTCTTCGGCACCGTTACTGCCCGACAACTGACTGTCTTCATCCAGCCAGTCTACCAGACTGTCGGTTAAAATTTCGGCCTGATAGTTATCAATTTCCAGTGCTTCCAGCAGCGCTTTGTATTGTCGTTTGCGCTTTTCCAGAGTTCCGGGATCTTCTGCATCGGTAACCAGGCTATTAAGGTTAAAGCAACTGTATAAATCCCTGACTTTCGCGGCAATCTGCCCACCTTCTACCGGAAAAGGTCCGCTGCGCTGAGCCCAGTTTTGCTCTTTGTGCGCAACTCCATCGTTCTCTTCCAGCTCAGTTTGCAGCACTTCTTTTAGCACATCCTCTGCGCTTAACCACATCCAGTAGCTTTGTTCAGCTTGCTGCAAGTTGCCCATACGGGTTATTTGCAACTGCAGTTTGCCGCCTAAATTCACTGCAATAACCGACACAATAGCAATAACCAGCAAGACGGTTATCAGTGCCGCTCCGGCTTGTGATGACTTACGCGGGCTAATTGGCACGTTGCAGCCCTCCGCTATTACTTTCCACTTGCTGTCCTACTGCGGCTATCAAAAACACGCGTCTGATGGTGCCAAAGTTTTTGCTACGAATGGTCACTTCAACGGCTTGAGGCAAATCACCTGCGCTTTCCCAGTTGTCGCTCCAGCCTTGTTCTAACCCCTGATTCGCGTTACTCACGCCATCACTGCGGTAAAACCGAAAAGACAGTTCTTCAACGCCTTCTAATAAGGTCTGAACGGATGGCTCTGAGGAGCGATCGTTAACGAAAGTCTCGGTTACCCGTTGCAAATTCCCATCCCATAAACGGTAAACTACCGGCTGCAATTCGCTGCGGGGCATCATGTTACCGGGGTTATCAAAACCACTTCTGACAAAGGCCAGCACACCGCCGTCAGAATCGAAGTAACTCGGATCATTACTCAGGTATTGATGAGTCACTTCGACACCCGATGGTCGTGTTGGTTTAGCGACCATTTGCCGAATATCCTGCTGTATCAGCAACTGGCTAAACTGCAAACGTTCCAGTTGCTCGCGCTGTTTTTGAGATTGCTCTTCGGTATTGACCATTTGGTTCAGAACCTGAAAGCTGGCAATACCGATAATGGCAAATATCACCATGGTCACCAGCACTTCTACTAAGGTAAAACCCTTGTTTGCGGAGTTAACGACCATTGCTCGTTCCTCCCGCTGAATCCGGTTTACGCACATAGCGGGTTAGCCGAAAGTGCTCACGACCGTCCTCGTTTTTCATCACTTTCACCGTCACTGCAACAACATTCGGCGTGACGGTTTCAGTCACTTGTTGCTGCCAGTACCAGGTAACATCGGCCTGTTCCTGCTGGCCGCTCCGTTTATCTTCAAGTGGCCACTTTTGTTCAAGCGACAATTCTGCGAGGCGGTTAGAAGCTACGTACTGAGCAAAGGTTTTATCCTGCAAAGCACTTAACCCGGTCAGATGCCCACTAGCGGCCTGTAGTGCAGCAAGTGCCGCCAGACTGAACACCGACAAGGCAACCATCACTTCAATTAAGGTAAAGCCACGCACCCACCGCATAGTTACTCCGGAGCCTCGGCAGAAATACTGACTTGCCAGCTGTTTTCAGCAATAAGCCAACGTTCAGCATCGGGGTCGTTTAAATGCTCAATATGAACTTCAAATAGTGTCATTTCACCACTAGGTAGAATCAGAATATCGGGAATGATGCTGTCTTCGTCACTTTCCTCAGCAAACAACCCGCTACTCAGCGATTCGTTTTGTTCCAATATCTTCAGCCCCCGGCTAGTAAACTGCCAGCGTAGTGGCCATTCTGTTTCCTGCGCCCGCAAACCACGAGCGTTTTGTTCGCGCCATTGCTCATCTTTCCAGAATAAGAAACGATAGCCATCTTCTTGAAACTTTAATCCGAGAGGTTGTTGTCGAACCATGGCGTATTCGCGTGCATAGTTTAGCTGTTGACGTAAACTCACGGCCGCATTTTGAGGAGAGTCCTGCCCACGATCACCACCGGGCAGTGTAAACATGACAGCGCTGGCGATGAGACCAAGAATGGCCATCACCAGCATGACTTCAATTAAAGTAAAACCAACTGAACAACGCTTATTGATCACGATTGTTGTTGCCAATCATCCAGTTGCCAAAATCATCATCTGTTCCGGGCTGACCGTCCGGGCCCGGGGAAAAAATATCAACATCATCGTACTGACCCGGGTTCAGGAGTAAATAGTCATTGCCGTAAGGATCCTGCGGTAAACGACGAATATAACCGCCGCTGCGGTAGCTGCGAGGCTGCGGATCCATGTTCGGTTCATTGACTAAAGCCTCAAGTCCCTGCTCGGTCGTTGGAAACATACCGTTGTCTAAGTGATACTGAGCCAGTGCGTTTTCTAAAGCGACAATATCGGCTATCACTTTTTGCTCGTTGGCCTTTTCCTGATTACCCAGTACATTTGGTAACACCATAGTGGCCAAAATACCGATAATGGCAATAACCACCATTACTTCGACCAATGAAAAACCTTGTTGATTACGTCTCATACCTAAAGCCCTACACTATTATTTAATTGTAAAATGGGTTGAATGATAGACAGCACAATAAAGAAGACGATACCTGCCATCGTCACTATCAACACCGGCTCAAATACTTTTAAGCTGACCGACACCAAGTTTTCAAATTCTTTGTCCTGATTATCGGCTGAACGTTTTAACATTTGTTCCAGTTCACCGGACTTCTCACCTGCCGCTATCATGTGCAGCATCATTGGTGGGAACAACCCCGTTTCCTGCAACGCACCGCGCATTGACGCCCCTTCGCGAACGCGTCCGGCCGCTTCATCTACCGCCTGGCGTATGGCCAAATTACCGATAACTGATGAAGTAATACGTAGTCCATCAAGCAAAGGAACCGCCGAGGACGTCAGTATACTTAAAGTCCGGGCAAAACGGGCGGTACTCACACCTCTTATGACCTTACCCAGCATGGGAAGTTTTAACAGCCTTCGATGATATTTCAGGCGGTTCTTTTCATTTCTCAACCACTGGTTAAAGGCCACCAGTACCAAAGCAATACCAATAAGTAACCACAGCCCCCAGTTTTGCAAGAATTCACTAATGGCTATCATCGCCAGAGTGGTTGGCGGCAAGTCCTGGCCCATGGTTGAAAAGTTATCCACTATTTGCGGCACAATAGAAACCAACAGAAAAACCACAATGCCAATGGCAACCAAAGTCAGCATAAGCGGATAAATTAGCGCCTGAGTCAACTGGCTTTTCATGTGCTGCCGCTGCTCGGTATAGTTTGCCAGCTCATCCAATACGGTGTCTAAATGGCCGGATTTTTCACCTGCAGCGACCATTGCGGTATATAAAGAATCAAAAACACCGGGAAACTCCGACATAGCTTCGGCAAGGCCATAACCTTCAACCACTTTACTGCGTACCGACATCAGTAACTTTTTCAGGCGCGGCTTTTCGGTTTGATCAGCAACCGCTAACAATGCCTGCTCAATGGGCAACGCTGAACCTACTAAGGTGGATAACTGACGGGTAATTAATGCCAAGTCCTGCGCTTTAACCTTACGCTGTGGAAGCCCAAATCGGGGCTGTAAGGTTTTCTTTCTGTCTTGATCAGCGGCAGGTTCAATGGTTAAAGGCATTAAGCCTTTTTCACGCAATAACTGACGTACCTGTCGCTCAGTATCGGCTTCCAGTACACCTTTTTTCTTTCTGCCATTAGCTTCAACGGCTTGGTACTCAAATGCTGCCACCCTCTACTCCTCGCGGGTAACCCGCAGCACTTCTTCCAGCGTTGTTTTGCCTTTCAGTACTTTTGCTAAGCCGTCCTGGCGAATACCTGGGGTCGACTGCCGAATATACTTTTCAATAGACTGCTCACCGTGACCGTTATGGACTAACTCACGTACGTGGTCATCCACCAGCAGCAGTTCGTGAATACCGGTTCGTCCACGATAACCGGTGTGATTGCATCGTTCACAACTCCCTGCACGATAAATCACACTCGTATCTGAAGCATCAAGGCCCAGCATATTCTTTTCTTCGTCATCAGGCTGGTGCGGCTGTTTGCACTCGCTACAGAGTGTCCGCACCAGGCGCTGTGATAACACCGCCAATAAGCTCGATGAAAGCAGGAAAGGTTCTACGCCCATGTCTTCCAGACGAGTAATAGCGCCGGCGGCTGTATTGGTGTGCAATGTAGACAAGACCAGGTGACCGGTGAGCGACGCCTGCACAGCAATCTGCGCGGTTTCGACATCACGTATCTCACCAACCATCACTACGTCCGGGTCCTGGCGCAAAATAGCGCGTAAGCCGCGGGCGAAGGTCATATCCACCCGAGGGTTAACCTGAGTCTGCCCAATGCCATCAATGGCGTATTCTATAGGGTCTTCGACGGTCAGAATATTACGGTCCTTAGAATTAATTTCGCTAAGCCCGGCATACAACGTCGTACTTTTACCTGAGCCCGTCGGGCCGGTTACCAAAATAATGCCGTGGGGTTTGTAAATCAGTTCCTGGAAAATTTTTCGGTTCCCGTCAGTCATTCCCAGTTCAGTCAAGTTAAGCCTTGCGTTGTTCTTATCCAGCAAACGCAGTACCACCCGCTCGCCATGATTAGACGGCATGGTAGAAACCCGTACATCCACTGCCCGACCGGCAATCAACAAAGAAATACGACCATCCTGTGGAACACGCTTTTCGGCGATATCCAGCTGCGCCATTACTTTTATGCGCGACACCAGCAGCGATGACAACTTACGGTTTGGTCGTAACACTTCACGTAAAACACCATCTATGCGAAAACGTATAAGCAAAGCTTTCTCAAAAGTCTCAATATGAATATCTGAGGCGCCTTCTTTTATCGCTTCACTCAACATCGCATTAATTAGCTTAATAATAGGCGCGTCGTCTTCGCTTTCGAGCAAATCTTCGGTCTGCGGCAGCTCATCAGCAAGAGAGAATAAATCGGACTCATTGCCAATGTCTTCCATTAACTGCTGGGCTTCCGATGAGTCTCGTTGATAAGCACGAGTTAACAGGCTTTCAAAGTCGCTTGCGGCATGCTCCTGAAGAGTGACAGGTTGACCCAACGCGCGCCTAACTTCTTTTAACGCAGCAGCCGAAATACCTGCACGGCAATGCAAAATTAACGGCTCACCCTGCTCAACCACCACGCCAAAGCGTTTAGCAAAGCTGAAAGGAAGGCGAGCTGTTGCAATGGCACTGGCTTCAGTCATTTTGCTGCTCTTCATTTTGTTCGCCGATTTCTTTATCGCTTTCTTCGCTATTCTTCTTGTCGCTCTTCTCGCTACCTTGTTTTTTCAGATATTCGTCAAAGCCCGGCGGTAACGTCAGTTCACTGTCCCAGTCGTTAAGCAACGGTGAATCCTCAGAAGGCATTAGAGAGATACCGCGCGAACGTTCATCCAATTGCAGTGCCCGCATATAATTGTACTTTGCCGAACTTAACTCACGCATACGGTTACCGTCACGGACTATGGTTGGACGGATAAAAACCATCAGGTTGCGCTTTTGTTTAGAGGTTGACGTAGAGCTGAATAATTTACCTAAAATTGGTATGTCGCCTAATAAAGGAACTTTAGAGACCGACTCCTGCACGTCTTCGTCAATTAGACCGCCCAGTACAATGGTCTCGCCGTCGTCAGCCATAACCGTGGTTTTCAGTTCCCGCTTATTAATAATCACGTCAACCGCAGTGGCACCGCTTAAACTGGACACTTCCTGTTCTATCGTCATTTGCACGGCGTCCCCCTCGTTAATTTGAGGCGTTACCTTTAACTTAATACCTATCTCGGTGCGATCAACCGTCTGAAAAGGGTTGTCATTGTTATCCCCCGTAGTAGAGCCACTAATCGTAGGGACTTCCTGACCGACCAGGAAGCTCGCTTCTTCGTTGTCGACGGTAACAATACTTGGCGTGGCCAGAATATTTGAGCGAGTATCCTGAGTAACGGCCTGAACCACCGCTGCCCAGTCGTTCTGAATGGTGCCGAACATCATGCCGTTTACCGAGCCCAGTAAATTCGCCAGCAACGAGACATCACCAGGCTCATCCGGTTCTGTCGTCGTCACCTCGACTCCTCCATCTGTTATCCGGGTCGTCGTTGTACCTTCCCTTTCACGTGCTTGATAAGCACCCGCGGCCAAACTCCCGATAGGTACCTGATTACCATTATTATATTGAACCATACCGCCGTCTTCACTGATCCACTGCACGCCAAAGTCAACGTTATCGCCTTCCATAATTTCGACAATAATAGCTTCAACCTGAACCTGAGCACGGCGAATGTCTAAGTCCCTAATCACTTTTTCCAGCGACGCCAGCATGTCTTTTTGAGCGGTAATGACCACCGAGTTTGTCGGCTCATGCGGGCTGATACTGACCGTTTCATCACCTCCGGTACGACGGCGCTGAGTTGCATTACCGGTACCGGACTGTTGCTCGACTTCGGCCTGAATAGAACGGCTGACATCTTTCAACACCTCAACTACTTCAGGTGCTTTCGCATATTTTAAGTAGAAAACACGAGTGTTACCTTCGGTTTTTAAGTCCTGATCAAGCTGTTTAATCAACTTAACGACGCGGGCACGGGCACGGGGCTCACCGCTAACAATAACGCTATTACTGCGCTCATCAGCAACAATTTTAGGAATAAGTAACGCCGGTACGCCTTCATTATTTTTCTCGAACAGCGACTGAGCTATACGAACAATTTCACTGGCTGACGCATACTCCAGACTAATCATATCAACATCTTGATCGCCAGCCCGATCCACCCGCTCAATAATCTCTACTAAACGCTGCACGGTTTCAGCGCGCCCGGTCATCATGATCACATTTGATGGGTCATAACTGACGACCATACCGCCACCGCTTTGGTCATTTAGCTGACGCAATAAAGGAGCAAGCTCCCTTACGGAGACATTCTCTACCGGCACAACCCGGGTCACCATTGTGTCGCCCAGCATTTTTGTGTCACTACCAATAACAGGCAACGAAGAGGTTTTTGCGTCTTTATCACGAATGACTTTCAGGACACCGGACTCCATTTCAACAGTGGCAAATCCGTAGACCTCAAGAACATTAAGAAAAAACTGATAGTACTGCTCTTCATCCATCACATCATAGCTGCGCACATCTATTTTGCCCCGCACGTTAGGGTCGATAATGATGGTTTTACCTAAGTTTCGGCCGACAACCTGAATAAACTCGTTAATATCAGTATTTTTAAAACTGGCGGCATATTCTTCGCTGCTTAATGGTGAACTCATCAGTGTTAATGCCAAACCGAGAGCTCCCAACCATGCTTTTAAGCCACTCTTTGCCACTGTCATATCAATTATCCTGTTTTACCGGTAGCTCAAACGACAGTTCCATCCTTTCACCGCCGCGCTCAATTTCTATGGTGACTCGCTCTTGTTCCGACAGTTCCTGACTAGCAAGCATGGCCTGCTCCATGTCGGTCAAATCGTAGCCGTTAATAGCCACTGCAAGATCACCATTCTGGAATCCAGCATCCCGAAATAACTCGGGGTTCTTGCCTGAATTCAGTTTGTATCCTTTTAACTCGCCATTAATTTGTACTGGCGAAATATTCACGTAATCGAGTAACGACGAAGGATTATCAGCAACCTGGGCCAACTGTTGTTCAACAGTCGCATCATCATTAACCGGATTGCTGTCATCACTATCGACAGGTACCAGCGCACCAGAGTTATCTGAGTCACCTACAATTAAAGACAGTGCAGGCCTGTCCTCACCAATGTCTTCCATTTTCAACGTTTCTAATCGGCCGTTATTATCAAGAATAACGCGATCGGCATGAATCTCTTCTACAGTCACCGATGAACTGCCCAGGCTCTCACCAATAATGTAGGTTTGTTGCTTGCTGCCTTGCTGAATAATAGCTGCTGAACGTTCAGGGTTAGAGCTGGCAGAGACGCCTATCAGACGGACGTTTAATGATGTTTTCGGCGCATTTTGAACGCTTTTAGGACGGTTCCCCCGCTCTGCTGCTCCGAAAAGATTCAGCGTCGTTAAAGTCTCTAAATTCATCGAGCCAGTTGCAGTAGAATCAACCGTAACTATAGGTAACACCGCGCTGTCGTCGGGCTCTGCAGGGTTAATCAGTGACCAGGTAAACCGAGCCAGCAATACCGCAACCAAAAACCATGCGAAAGCCGTTAGCGCTTGCATTAAGCGGCGCCACATTTGAGTATCTTTAAATATTTGTTGGAGTCGGGCAGTCACTTTATTCTTATTCTTGTTACACTGACAAAAGGCGATTCATGCATTCTAGCGCAGGCGACATGAGTCAACAATCGGTTAACACAAAGTTTATAACGAATTCGTTGCGGTTTTATGACAAAAACTCGAAAAGAAAGTCCCATTCGTCTGGATAAATGGCTGTGGGCTGCAAGATTCTACAAAACCAGAGCACTTGCCCGACAAATGATTCAGTCAGGCAAAGTACATTATGATGGGCAGCGTAGCAAGCCTTCTAAGGTTGTTCAGCTTGGCGCTATTATCACTTTGCGTCAGGGCTTCGATACAAAAGAAGTTGAAGTCATGGAATTAAGTGAACAACGCCGCGGTGCCAGCGAGGCGCAATTACTCTATAGGGAAACCCCTGAGAGCATAGAAAAGCGCGAAAAAAATGCGGAAGCAAGAAAGCTTAATGCGTTGTATAATCCGCACCCGGATGGACGGCCAGACAAAAAGCAGCGCCGTCAACTTATCAGAATGAAAGACAGCGGTGAGTAAACCGCTTGTTGTCGATAAACAGGAGTGCCCATGGAATACCCAACTGATCAATTGTCACGCTACACCTTTGAAGAGCACGATGTGCGGGGTGAGCTCGTTCAATTGACCAGCAGCTACCAAACTTTGCTCCGTGGCCATGACTATCCTGCGCCAGTTCAGGAGTTGCTTGGGCAAATGATGGCTGCAGTATCATTATTAACTGCCACTTTAAAATTTGAAGGTCATATTGCAGTGCAACTTCAGGGCGATGGACCACTTAACTTTATAGCAGTTAATGGCAACCATAATCAGGAACTTCGGGGTATAGCCCGGTTAAGAGCCGAAATTGACAGCGCTGATTTGCAATCAATGATAGGCAAAGGCCAACTCATTATAACCCTGACTCCCGATACCGGTGAGCGTTATCAGGGCGTTGTCAGTGCCAGCGCCGATTCAATTGCAGCCATGCTGGAAGACTATTTTGAACAGTCAGAACAGCTACACACCCGGGTCTGGCTGCACGCCGACGGCGAACATGCAGCAGGAATGCTGTTACAGCGCCTGCCTGCAACCGGCATGGACTTAACCGGGTTCGAACATCTGGCCACTTTAACCAACACCATTACAGCCAAAGAAATTTTCACACTACCGGCTGAAGAGCTATTGCATCGTCTTTATCATGAAGAGCAAGTGCATCTGTATCCGTCACAGGAAGTCACTTTTGTTTGCGGCTGTTCACGTGAGCGCACGCTGGAGGCACTGGCCTCAGTAAGCCCGGAAGAAATTCAGGAAATTTTAGCCGAGGAAGGCGAAATTATGATGACCTGTGATTACTGCCTGACCGAGTACCGTTTTAGCCCCTCAGACTTTAATTAATAGATAAAGAAAAGCCTGCTCAATTAGCAGGCTTTCTCGTTTAAAACTATTTTTTCTTCTTCAGAAACTTCATCAAGCGTCTGCGTTTTCGCTGCTGCGACAAAGTAAGTTGGTTTTTCTTACCTTCATAAGGGTTAACCGGTTCACGGAATTCTACTTTTATTGGCGTACCCATAACGCCCAGAGATTTCCGGAAGTAGTTAATTAAATAGCGCTGATAAGCCCCCGGTAAATCCTTTACCTGGTTGCCGTGAATAATAATACGTGGTGGATTATAGCCACCTGCGTGCGCATATTTAAGTTTCACCCGGCGACCGCTTACCAGTGGCGGCTGATGCTCTTCCTGCGCCATTTCCATTATTTTCGTCAGCTTAGAGGTACTAATGCGTTGCGTTGCGCTGGCATAAGCCTCTTCAACCGACTCAAATAAATGACCAACACCTGTACCGTGCAGCGCGGAAATAAAATGCAAACGGGCGAAGTCAACGAAGCCTAAGCGTCTATCCAGCTCGCGCTTTATCTCTTCTTTGTGGTCGTTTTGCAAACCATCCCACTTATTCACCGCAATAACAATTGAACGACCGGCATTTAATGCAAAGCCAATTAAGTTGAGATCCTGATCACTGATAGTTTCACGTGCATCAACCACAATAAGGACAACGTTTGCGTCCTCAATTGCCTGCAGGGTCTTAACCACCGAAAACTTCTCGATAGCCTCACCAATACGCCCACGACGACGGACTCCTGCGGTATCAATCAGAACATATTCCCGCTCGTTCCGCTGCATAGGAATATACACGGAATCGCGAGTAGTGCCTGGCATGTCATAAACGACAACCCGCTCTTCACCTAATATGCGATTGATTAAAGTTGATTTACCGACGTTCGGACGACCAACAATAGCCAGTTTAAGTGGCAGCTTATCGTAGTCAATTTCATCATGCTCCAGCTCTTCAGACTCAACCTCCTTGGGCACGATAACATCGGGGTATTCTTCCGCTATTGGCTTAAAGCAAATTTCCAGTAACTGCTCAACACCACGGCCATGAGCCGCCGCAATACCGTAAAGTTCGCCTAAAGATAACGAATAGAAGTCGGCCATTGCCGAATGGGCATCAATACCGTCAATTTTGTTACAGACCAGGTAAACTTTCTTATTCTGCTTACGCAAATGGTCAGCAATGGCTTGATCACCAACGGTAACACCGTCACGCGCGTCCACCATGAAAAGAACCACATCGGCTTCGTCAACAGCAAGCAGCGACTGCTTTGCCATTTCTTCGTCAATGCCTTCTTCATCACCATGAATACCACCGGTATCAATAACAATAAATTGATAACCGTCGTAATTTGCCTGACCGTATTTACGATCCCGGGTTAACCCGGGAAAGTCCGCTACCAGTGCGTCGCGAGTTCGCGTTAAACGATTAAAAAGCGTGGATTTCCCCACATTTGGGCGCCCGACGAGCGCGACAACAGGTAACATCTCTTATTCATTTCCTGATTGAGTATCGAGCGCGATGATATCACCGTCCCGAGTTTGTACATACATAATGTTGTTATCCACGACAGGAGCAACATAGACTCCATCGCCGCCAACGTCGTAACGACCAACAATGTTGCCGGTTTCACTGTCCAGCCAATGCAAGTAGCCATCAAAGTCACCAACAACAATATTACCGCGATGCCATGCGGGCGCGCTTAGCTTACGCCCAAACAGCTCGGTGTTACTCCAACGCTCAATACCACCGCTCTGGTCAAGTGAGTAAACGTGGCTGTTCACATCGGTTAAGAAAATTCGGCCACTAGTCACCAACATGTTTTCAAATGCTTTGTAGTCGCGTTTCCAGCGTACTTCGCCACTCATGAGTTCAAGCGCGACCAGCTCTCCGTTAAACGCAACCATATACAGGGTAGTTCCCTGCGTAGCGGGTTTTGCGTCAACGTCGGCTAAACGTTCCAGTTCTGTACTTCCACTGGGCTTACCAATAGGCTGACTCCAGGCTTGCTGCCCACTGTCTGCAATTAGTACCATACCAGAACCGTTGCTATCACCAACGACAACACCACCACTAATAATCGCCGGAGCGGAGGCACCACGAACAGTCAGCATGGGTGTCTGATATTCATATTCCCATTGCTCTTCACCGGTTTCGGCGTCCAGACTAATAACTTTCCCACCACCAGTGTGAACGACGACACGGCCTTCGCCGACGGCTGGGTCTGACATGACCTCGTTGTTCACCTCGGTATGCCAAACAAGATCGCCAGTTTCAGCATCCAGAGCAACAACATCACCATTTTCAGTGCCCAAAAAGACACGATCATACTGAGCAACTAAGCCACCAGATATGCGCGCCGGGAAAGGGCTAGCAAATAAGCCGCTGAACCAACCTTCATCCGTAGCTTCATCAAATGTAATACGCTGACGCAAATCAATTCGCCAAAGGCGTTCACCTGTGGACTTATCAAATGCGCTGACGATGCCATTTCGGTCGGCGGCGAAAACCTTGCCATATTCAACCACAGGATTCAGTCGGGAGAAGTGCTCACCTATACCGCTTCCAACTGAGGCGTCCCATAAAACTTTTGCTTGTACTTGCTCGGAAATAGGCTGAAGTACAGCAAACTTAGGCTCTTCATCATCGTCGCCGAATATAGAGCAACCACTAACAAGAACTGCAGCAGTCAATAACAAACTGCCTTTGGTAAAGCGTTTAATCAATTGCATTATGACTTAACCAGGCTGTTGAGTTTCATTTGCAGCGCCGGAGTCAATGACTCACCAGCCTGCAATGCGCGTTCGTATGCGGCACGAGCTTCTTCGGTATTACCCTGCTCAGCCAAAATGTCGCCTTCAAGCTCTGCGGCAAAGCCCGCATAAGCTTCTGGCAACGGTTTCTTAACCAGACTTAAAGCAGCGTCAAGCTGTTCCTGAGCAATTAATACCCGAGCTAACCGGATACTGGCTAAGGCCGACATGTTTTCGTCTTCAGCGCTGTCGACTACCGACTGTAACGCAGTAACCGCTGTTGCTAAGTCAGCGCGCTCCACCGAGTGCTGAGCCAACTGCAAAGCCACCAACTGCGCGTAAACATTTTTGGGGTTCTCGCTGACAAACTCTTGCGCTTCCAGTACCGCGTTCTCGCTACCTTCAGAGAGTTCGGCCGTCAATTGCTCGTAATTTGCTGAAGCACGCTGCTGAGTTTCCAGCGTATGCTGGTCATAATAACGCCAGCCATAAAACAAACCAAAGCCAATAACCACGCCGGCAACAATACCTTTACCGTGTTCTTTCCAAAACTCTTTTAAACGTTCTACTTGTTGTTCTTCGGTATTATCCACCTGACTACCCTCTTGTCAGCGGCTGCAGAAACTCAATAAGTGCCTGCCAGCCCAGAGTTTGTTGTTCTTCAGCAGTGCGTAACGGTTTTACGGTTACCAGCTGCTGAGCGATTTCATCTGCACCGATAATGAGTGCCACTTGTGCACCCGACTTATCGGCTTTTTTCATTTGTTTCTTCATAGAACCGCCACCACAGTGGCTTACCAGTCGCAGTTCCGGTAATTCATTTCTCAGCTGTTCGGCAATTCGCGGGGCATTTAGTTCCGCTTCTTCGCCTAGCGGCATTAAGTAAGCATCAACCACTCGTCTTGGGGTGAGCTTACCTTGTTCCTGTAGCAACAGCACCAAACGTTCCATGCCCATGGCAAAACCGACTGCAGGCGTAGCCTTACCGCCTAATTGTTCAACCAGACCGTCATAACGACCACCGGCACAAACGGTACCCTGAGCGCCCAGAGCCGTGGTGACCCATTCAAACACGGTACGGTTGTAATAATCCAGACCACGAACCAAACGTTCGTTTAAAGTATATGAAATACCAGCCGCTTCCAGACGAGCCGTTAATTGCTCAAAGTGCTCTTTCGATTCAGCGTCCCAGTATTCGGATAGACTAGGCGCACCTTCCAGAATCTTCTGAGTCTTTTCGTCTTTACTATCCAGAATACGCAACGGATTGCTTTCAAGCCGGCGTTTACTGTCGTCATCCAGCTCGCTTTCATAGTCAGACAAGTAAGCTTTTAACGCATCACGGTAATTCGCCCGAGCTTCATTAGATCCCAGAGAGTTCAGTTGCAGCTCGACCTGATCAGCAATACCAAACTCGCGCCATAATCTAGCCGAAAGCAGAATGACTTCCGCGTCGGCATCGGCGCTTTCTAAACCAAAGGTTTCAATACCAAACTGATGAAACTGACGATAACGACCTTTTTGCGGACGTTCGTAACGGAACATAGGCCCCATGTACCACAAACGCTGAATTTGGTTGTACAACAAACCGTGCTGATTACCCGCACGCACGCAGCTCGCTGTCCCTTCAGGGCGCAAGGTCACACTTTCGCCATTGCGGTCATCAAAGGTATACATTTCTTTTTCGACAATATCGGTAACTTCACCAATAGAGCGTTTAAACAGTTGTGTGCTTTCCAGCACTGGCATACGGATTTCGCTATATCCGTAGCTTGCAGCAACACGTCGTATTACTGCTTCAACCTGCTGCCAGGCCGGACTCTGCTCTGGCAACAAATCATTCATGCCACGAATTGCTTGGATTGTATTCGCCACGGAACCTTCTCGTCTGGTTATCGATACAGAAAATAAGCGGGTATTATAGGGACTTTGTCGATGCGGGTAAAATCAACCGTTAATTTCTTTTACGTCAATTTTATTAGCTTCTATGAACTTAACCTGTTCGCGAATTTGAGCTTCCAGCTCATCCACTAAATTTTGGTTATCCAGCCGGAGTTTTTGACGTGCTCCGCCAATGTACAGGCCACTTTTGTTTTTTGCGCCAGCAAGACCTACATGCGATACCAGAGCCTCGCCCGGACCATTAACCACACAGCCTATAATTGAAACATCCATGGGAATAGTAATATCTTCCAGACGTTCCTCTAAGGCATTAACGGTGTTGATAACATCGAACTCTTGTCTGGAACAACTTGGGCAGGCAATAAAATTAATGCCCCGTGCACGAATACGCAGTGACTTTAATATATCAAAGCCAACTTTAATTTCTTCAACAGGGTCGGCAGCGAGCGAAACTCGCAGCGTGTCACCAATACCCTCTGCCAGCAACATGCCTAAACCAACTGAGGACTTAACCGCACCGCTACGCTTACCGCCAGCTTCGGTAATACCTAAGTGCAGTGGTTGATCAATTTCTTTCGCCAATAAACGATAGGATTCAACCGCTAGAAAAACGTCTGACGCTTTAACACTGACTTTAAAGTCGTAGAAGTCCAGCTTGTAGAGAATATTGACATGCCGCATTGCAGACTCGACTAACGCCTCGGCTGTGGGTTCCCCATACTTTTCTTGTAGATCTTTTTCTAACGAACCGCCATTAACTCCAATACGAATTGGAATGTTACGCTCACGTGCTGCATCTACTACAGCTTTTATTCTGTCTTCGTGGCCTATATTGCCCGGGTTGATACGTAAACAGTCAGCACCATATTCGGCAACTTTAAGCGCAATGCGGTAATCAAAGTGAATGTCAGTAACCAAGGGGACAGGACTGCGTAGCTTTATTTGCTTAAAAGCTTCGGCAGCTTCCATTGTTGGTACAGACACACGAACAATATCAGCACCAGCCTGAGCCAGCGCTTCTATTTGCGCAACGGTCGCATCAACATCGGTTGTTTCGGTATTTGTCATGGACTGCACAGCAATCGGTGCGCCATCACCAATAGGCACATTGCCTACATACAATCGGCGTGAAGGACGGCGTTTAATTGGATTTTCGTGCATCATAACCTTAAATTGACCTCTACTGCTCTTCTGACGGTACGGTGAAGCGCGCGACACGACCAGTCCGGAACTGGTCCATGCTGAAGGCTTCACCGTTAAAGCTGACATTAACAGCTTCAGGTTTACACAGTGTTACTGAAAAAGGCGCTTCGCCAGGAACTGGCATACGGTAGCCTGCAGCTTTTACACCAACCGCCTGAGTTTCACCGGAAGCATCATCAATTTTAACCCAGCATTCTTCATTAAACTCTAACACCAGACTGGCTGAAACAGTTTCTGATTGCGACGACGGCTCAACAGGCGCGGACTCAGTCGGAGTTTCAACTTCGTTATCTGTCGGCTCAGCAGTTTCAGTTGGTAACTCTTGGGTATCATTAGCCGCAGACTCAGAATTATCGGCTTGCGATTCGTCGTTATTCTGGCTGATATTCTCGCTGGTATTCTCGTCGTTGTTCTCGTTATCATTCGCGCCGTTTTCACTAACGGGTTCTTGTACAGACTCGACCGCAACATTCGTATCATCGGTTTCAACTTCCGACTCTAATACGGCTTCATCTTCATTCGGCTCAATTTGTGGCTCCGTCGGCTGGTTTGAAATTTCAATATCACCGACGTTATCAGTTTCATCATCAGTATTTACCGGAGAAACTTCTGAACTTTCCTGTGTGCCAGTTTCGCCTTCACTAAAACCAAGATCCGGCTCTTGCCACCACCAAATAACCAAGGCAACGACAATAATGATAACGACATAAGTAATTAACATTAAGCGGTTGTCACTTTCCTCGTGCTTTTTACGTCTTGAGAAGCTCTGCATCTGGCTGCTTTCAACTTCTTTATAGCCTCTGGCTTTATAAGCCTCAAACAGCTCGGTATCGTCTAAATCAAGCAGTTTGGCGTAAGAGCGTAAATAACCTTTAATAAAGGTTGCCGTAGAGAAAGTTGAATAATCATCGGCTTCCAGTAATTCAATAATCTGCTTTCGCAAACGCAACTGGTCTGCAACCTCGCGTTGCTCTAAACCTTTAGCTTCACGGGCTTCTCTCAGAATTTCACCAGGACCTTTACTCGGCTTTTGCTCTGTTTCTTGTGCCGCTTCCGATTCTGGCTTTTTGTTATCTTGTGTTGATTCATTTTCAGCAGTCATGATTGTAAGGGGTTTCCCTGTTATGGTTGAGCTGCGTCGTGACCTACCCGAGCCAGACATTCGGCTTTATTGGCCTCAGCTCTGGCATGATGTGGATACACTGGATCCAATGTCACTTTATCAAAATACCTGAGTGCTTTTTCCCAGTCACCAGCCACACACAGTGCAACCGCATAGTTATTGTACAATGCACCGCTCATAGGTTGCCATGATAATGTCTGTTGGTAAAGTGACAAAGCAGAATCAACGTCATTTGTCGCTAAATACCATTGCCCTAAGGCAAGATTGGCATCCAGAGACCGGGGATTGTTCGTCAATGCGGTTTGCAAATGCGGATGCGCAAGCTTCAATTTCCCTTGCGCCAAATAAGCAAGTCCAAGCTGCAACCGTACATCATTACCCACAGATACCGACTGTTCAGGGTTAGCGGTACAACCATATAGCGCTGCGGCTATCAATAATAAAGCGGTTCGCATTATCACACTCCTTGTGCCTGCGATTCTGTTAATTTACGTGGTCTTTACAGCTATTGCTTCCCCACCACGCTGTTTCTGCTGACGTTTCAGTATACGTTTTGTACGATCGATGACATCGCCCACTAATTGCCCGCAAGCTGCATCGATATCATCCCCACGAGTCTTCCGTACCATTACCGTCAAACCGTACTCCATAAGCACTTTGGCAAAACGGTCAATTCGCGAGTTACTGGAGCGTCCGTAGTCCGAACCCGGGAAAGGATTAAATGGAATAAGATTAATTTTACTCGGGGTATCTTTTAAGGTTTTTGCCAGCGCATGTGCCTGATCGGTTGAATCGTTCACATGGTCCAGCATGACATACTCTACCGTTACTTTACGCTGAGCTTTTGACTGCTCAACATAACGACGGCTGGATGCCAGAAATTCTTCAATATTGTACTTCTTATTAATAGGTACAATCTCGTTGCGCAACTCATCGTCTGGCGCGTGCAACGAAATAGCCAACATCACATCAATGCGTTCACGCAGTTTTTCCAACGCAGGAACAACACCTGAAGTACTTAACGTAACGCGGCGTTTGGATAAACCGAAACCCAGGTCATCTAACATTAGCTCCATTGCCGGAACTACATTGTTTAAGTTAAGCAAAGGTTCCCCCATGCCCATCATAACCACGTTCGTTACGGGTTTAATTCCGGTCTTGCCATAAGCCCCTAACAGCTGATTCACCCGCCATACCTGACCGATGATTTCTGCCACACTGAGGTTACGGTTAAAGCCTTGAGCCCCGGTTGAGCAGAAAGTGCATTCTAATGCACAACCAACCTGAGAAGACACGCACAAAGTAGCGCGATCACCCTCGGGTATCCATACTGTTTCCACGTCCTGACCGTCAAACAGGGTCATGGCGAACTTAATCGTACCGTCCGATGACTGCTGCTGTTCGCGAACTTCAGGCGCGCGTATTTCAGCGACTTGCTTGAGCTTTTCACGCAAGGCTTTATTAAGATTGGTCATCTCATCAAAGTCATCGACACAAAAGTGATACAGCCACTTCATTACTTGTTCAGCACGAAATGGTTTCTCACCCATTTCACGAAAGAACTCTTTAATTCCCTCACGATTCAGGTCGAGTAAGTTCACTTTTTTATCTATTGCGTTGGTCATAAAGCTCCGGTTTTCTGATGCAGCCTGACGTTTCCGTCAGGCTATCACCTGATGCAATAGCATCAGGCTACATTCGAATACAGTCTTAGCGAGTGCGCTGGCAAACTTCTTCGTCGCTGAAGAAGTAAGAGATTTCACGTGCAGCAGATTCAGTTGCATCTGAACCATGTACCGCATTTTCGTCTATAGTTTCAGCATAGTCGGCACGAATAGTTCCTGCCAGTGCTTCTGCAGGATTCGTAGCACCCATGATGTCGCGGTTCTTACGTACAGCGTCTTCACCTTCAAGAACCTGAACAACGATAGGGCCTGAAGTCATGAATTCAACCAAAGCGCCAAAGAAAGGACGTTCTTTGTGTTCTGCGTAGAAACCTTCTGCCTGTTCTTTGCTTAAGTGCATCATTTTAGCACCAACAATGCGAAGACCAGCAGATTCAAAACGGTTATAGATAGCGCCGATTAAGTTTTTTGCAACTGCATCAGGCTTGATAATTGATAGAGTGCGCTCTAAAGCCATGGTTATAAACTCCAATAAAATTAAGGGATAAATCAGTCGCGCGGATTATACGTGAGATCGGCGCAGAAATCGAATACCCAGTGATTGTTTTTTCATTCATTCTCAGCTAGGATGAGAGAACTTATATAGCCATATAGACGTCTATTTGACGATAAGGAGTTCTGACATGGCGAACAATGAATATGAACAAGCCACTCTTGGTGGGGGTTGCTTCTGGTGTGTTGAGTCAGCCTTCCTTCAGGTAAAAGGCATTCAGTCGGTTAAATCGGGCTACACTGGCGGGCATACCATCGATCCAACTTACGAGCAGGTTTGCAGTGGCGAAACAGGACATGCCGAAGTTGCACAACTCCAGTACGATCCAGAGCAGATCTCTTACCGTCAAATCTTAGAAATCTTTTTCACTTTGCACGATCCAACTCAGGTGAATCGTCAGGGTAACGATGTGGGTACTCAATATCGCACATCAATTTTTTATCATAACGACGCGCAAAAACGTGAAGCGGAAAGTATTATTGCGGAACTTGAAGCCGATGCAGCATTTGCAGCTCCTATCGTAACGGAAGTGACTGAGTTAGGGACTTTTTACCCGGCAGAGAATTACCACGAAAACTACTACGCCAGAAACCCGGAAAACCCGTATTGTCAGGCGGTAATTTCACCGAAGCTGGCTAAGTTCCGTAAAACCTTTGCTGGCCTGCTTAAGGACTAAGCAGCGCCTCTTAAGGTTCCGATAGTGCGGTGGATAAGCTCTACCGCACTATCGATATCTGCTTCGGACGTGTAACGCCCAATACTAAAGCGCAATGAACTCATTGCCAGCTCATGTTCAACGCCTAATGCTCTTAACACATACGAGGGTTCAACACTGGCCGACGTACAGGCCGAGCCCGATGAGAGCGCAAGATCTTTTAACGCCATTAGCAACAGTTCACCATCAACTCCGGCAAAACTGATGTTAGTAATATGCGGAACCCGTTGCTGGTCAGAGCCATTCAAAGTTACACCTTCTAACTGGCTAACCCCTTTCCATAGTCGCTGACGCAAGTTTTCAATTCGTGCGGGCTCCAGTTCCAGCTCGTTAAGAGCCAGTTCCGCCGCTACACCCATACCGACAATTTGGTGAGTTGGTAACGTGCCTGAGCGCATGCCACGCTCATGACCCCCGCCATGCATTTGCGCCAGCAGCCGAACTCGCGGAGTGCGGCGTACATACAATGCGCCAATACCTTTAGGGCCATACATCTTGTGCGCAGAAAGTGACATTAAATCAACAGGTAACGTGACCATATTCATCGGAAGTTTTCCGGCGGCCTGTGCAGCATCAACATGAAATATTGTGCCATTTTCACGGCACAATTGACCTATAGTGGTTATATCCTGAAGCACACCTATTTCGTTATTAACCAGCATTACGCTCACTAACACCGTATCTTCGCGCAAGGCTGAGCGGAACAAATCCATATCCAGCAAGCCGTCTGTTCCGACATCCAGATACGTCACTTCAAAGCCTTCTTTTTCCAGCTGCGCACAGGTATCTAAAACCGCTTTGTGCTCGGTTTTAAGTGTAATAACGTGTTTGCCTTTATCTGAGTAATACTGAGCTGCGCCTTTTATGGCGAGGTTATCTGACTCAGTCGCACCTGAGGTAAAAACAATTTCGCGCGCGTCGGCATTAATAAGGTCAGCAACCTGATTCCGGGCAATATCGACAGCTTCTTCTGCCTGCCAGCCGTACTTATGCGAACGCGATGCCGGGTTACCAAACAAGCCATCCTGCGTTAAACATCCCATCATTTTTTCTGCTACAACAGGGTCTACCGGCGTGGTTGCAGCATAATCAAAATAAAGAGGTAACTTAGACACTTGCTTGCTCCTGACAACTTAAAGGCAATATTATAGGTGAGAGTTTAACTTAATCTCTTCTTCACTGTGGTTATGCAACGCATTCTGCCTATTCAGAACGTCACCGACGTCCTCTTTCTTCATCAACTCGGCCAGCGTAATACCGTCCAGAAAGTCGGATATTCTGTCGCTTAACCCTTCCCACAAAGAGTGGGTCAAACAACGTTCGCCGCCCTGACAGTTAGCTTTACCCTGACAACGTGTTGCATCAATTGACTCGTCTACCGCGTGAATAACGGCACCAACAGAAATATCGTTTGCGGCACAGCCCAGACGATAACCACCACCGGGACCTCGCACACTGTCCACCAACCCATGCTTACGTAAGCGCGAAAACAACTGCTCTAAATACGACAGAGATATTCCCTGACGCTCAGAAATATCCGCTAACGGCACGGGACCATTTGCCGTAAAAAGCGCAACGTCCAGCATAGCTGTTACTGCGTATCGACCTTTTGACGTCAGGCGCATGGTGGTTTCCTCTGCTGTTTAATTCATCGTTAATGTATTGAGATTCTACATTCCCGACTATTTTAGTCAAGTATTACCCGTTGATTTGTCCACAGAGGCTAAGATGCCACGTAAAATATTAATTTCATTTTCTTCCGGGCGGGCTCGGTTAAATAAACGACGCAATTTCGTCATGACTTGTCCGGGGTGCTGAGGAACAATGAACCCAGTCTGACCCAGAGTCTTTTCAAGATGCTCATAAAACCGTTCTAAATCTTCAGCGCGCGGGTACTCCGGTAAATTTTCCGGAGCGCGTTGTTTCGATTCAAGCCACTGCATGCGTAATTCATAACTCACAGTCTGCACCGCCATAGCCAGATTCAGTGAACTGTAATCGGGGTTAGTTGGTATGTGTAAGTGAAACTGACTTTGCTGTAGCTCTTCGTTGGTTAATCCACTGTTTTCACGGCCAAATACCAGAGCAACCTGATGCTGGCTGGTCTCCTCCAATACTTTTGCCGCACACTCTCGCGGGCCTAGCAGCGGCCAGTCTAAAGTTCGATTCCGGGCACTGGTGGCAATAACCAGACCACAGTCGGCAATCGCCTCCTGCAAAGTATCCACAATAGTCGCCGACGCCAGAATATCGGTTGCGCCAGCGGCCAACGCCGATGCGTGACTGTCAGGCTCCTGCACAGGGTCAACTAAGGTTAGTTTAGACAACCCCATAGTCTTCATGGCACGGGCGACAGAGCCTATGTTTCCGGTATGAGACGTATTCACCAGAACAATACGAATGTTATCAAGCATGGCGTTTCCCTTGAGTTTTTCTCGGCTTATGGAAAAGTTTGGCATGATACCGTAACACTGGTATGATCCGCGACCGAAAATTGTTCTTTTACAGCACAGGTAATTGGTATGCATCCGATGTTAAATATTGCGGTGCGCGCAGCGCGTGCGGCCGGCAAAATTTTAGTTAAAAATTTCGACCAGGGCAGTCCTGTTGAAGCCGAATCAAAAGGTTTGAACGACTGGGTTACTGATATGGATAAAGCCGCAGAGCAGGCTATTATCAACACCATCAAAAAGTCTTACCCTGATCACGGCATCATCGCAGAAGAAAGCGGTACTCAGGCTGGAAAAGAAAACGACTTCCAGTGGGTTATTGATCCGCTAGACGGCACGACCAATTACATGCGCGGTATCCCCCATTTTTGTATCTCTATAGCGTTGCTTCACAAAGGCTCTGTTCAACAGGCCGTTGTTTATGATCCTATGCGCGAAGAATTATTTACCGCTACCCGCGGCGCCGGTGCGCAGCTAAATGGTCGTCGTTTACGTATTTCACCTAAAGTGGAATTAAAAGGCGCTATTTTAGCAACGGGTTTCCCGTTCAAAATGAAAAACCGTTTACCGGAATACCTGGAAATGTTCAGCAAGTTGTTTGAGCACTGTGCCGACGTTCGTCGCGCAGGCGCAGCAGCACTAGATTTAGCTTATGTTGCGGCAGCACGCCACGATGCATTCTGGGAAATGGGTCTTAAGCCCTGGGATATGTTGGCTGGCGAATTATTGGTTCGCGAAGCCGGTGGCATAGTCAGTGACTTTCAGGGTGGCCACAACTACATTCAGTCGGGCAATATAGCAGCCGGTGCGCCAAAAGCATTAAAACAAATGCTGGCACAAATTCGCTAAGCTCTTTCTAAAAACAAGAGCAGTAAGCCCAAAAGCAAAACGCCGTCTGAGCTAACCCAGACGGCGTTCTTTTTTATAGTTCGATTTCTTCTAAATCGAGTTCAAGCGAGTAATCCATATCAGAGAGTTCTTCCCGCAACCGGTACTTCTCTTTTAGTTGTTCTATTTCACGCCATTTACGTTTTGCCGCGCGACCCTTACCAGACTTGTCATTAACCTTTTGCAGTTCTTCTGAATGATCCATGTTATGACCCTCTGCTTTTTTGATACAACTTTTTTAATTATGGTATTTAGCGCTGCAGTTAATCTGTTTGTTAACAAAAAAACCACAACTCATAAGTACCACACACCAGGCCACATTAAAAGAACTTTGTTACGCTTTTGTTAACAAATGATGGCGAAGGTGTGAAGAATTAGGTGAGCAATTCAACTTGCGGATAATGCGTTTTGAAAAATTCGCGGACTGAACCGAGCTGCTGAATGGGGAATAGATGGTCACTCGAGACTTGATAATTAAAAGGGAACTGTAAAATAGCGTATTCCTCGTCGTATTCGCCCACCGCTACGCGTTTCAGCTTTTTATTGGGGACTTGTTCCAACCCAACACGTAACTTTTCACCATTAACATCCAACAAAGTCATGATATTTTTAACTTTGTTCTGCTCTCGATCTCTGGGGCTAATGAGCGACGCAGAGGCAACGATTACGGCTACGAACAAAACTGCAAATCCCTGGCCGATAAAGTGCAAGACCATAAAGTAACTAAGGTAAATGGTTAATAACCAGAGCCAAGCAGGAATGCCTTTGGTTTTCCGGGCCAGCCTCGCCCTAACGGTTTGTTCTTTATACATCTTTCAGCTCGTCATTTGTTTAAGTTCTATTAATTGTTGAACGACTTTCTCAACATTTGACGGTGCCCGTTTGGGCTGATAATTCAAAATATACTCGACCAATCCTTTACGTTCAAGAACGGGAACGCTGGGAGGTGAAGACAGCTTAACCCGTGCGCTGCGGTGTGAGAAAAACACAACGCCGTCTATCCATATAGATGCGCGGTTTTTCTTCAAATGCTCAGCCAAAACATGAATTTGTTTTTTTAACTGTTTTATTGGATTGCGAACTTTCGCTGTATATCGGCCACCTTTACGACCTACTTTATGGGCTACCCAATTAGAAGATTGCTCATCTCCCGTTACTTTAGAGTTGTTGTTCTTCACTTCGACTACAAACACGCCGTTAGGGCCCACAACAATTAAATCCAGCTCCGTGAAGCCGCGTTTTGCTCGCGAATTGGGTACATCAATCTGGTTAAACAAAACATAGTTATCGGGGAGTTTCTCTAAAAGCTGCAGTGTTTTTAATTCGCCTCTGGCGCCCGAACGCTTAGTGGATGCTGCTCCAATAATGCTGAAGAGGTAAATTAGTCCGACAATCCACCAGAAATTTGGTAATTTGTACATTAAAAAACCCGCAATAGGCGCGCCAATAATAGCGACCCATACGCGGGCTTTATTCACTTCTTGCGAAAGACGATTTTTGGTTATGTACTGCGTGTCGGCCATGACAATTTGACTACTTTTCCTTGCAAATAAGGGGCTATATTAAACCATCAAAGCAGACATCCGTCAGCTTTAACCCTTAGTTATCGGCTGGCTCCTTCAGCAGAATAAAGTGTTCGATCAAACGAATCATCAGCTCTTTTTGATTTGGTAAGCTCTCAGCTACCAGTAGTGCCAGAGCCACGAGAGTGTTGTCGTTAATCAACCGCTCAACAGGCTTAGCTAATAAATGCTGATTTAATCGCAGATACCACAAAAATAGGAAAGAACCCGAGCGTTTATTACCGTCGGCTAAGGGATGATTCTTGATAACAAAGTACAACAGATGGGCAGCTCGGCTTGCTATGTTGGGGTAAAACAACTCATCTGCAAAACCTTGTTCTATCGTCGCTAATGCCGAGGAAAGTCCATTGCCACGAACCTGTCCGAATAATTCAGTGGCTTCGCCTTTAGCTATAAGTGTTTTTCTAAGCTGTTGAATGGCATCGGCTGCATTATCTGGATCCAGAGCCTGCATACCATTTTGTCTGGTGCCTATTTCCGCTAAAACTTGCTCGTCATAACCTTGCAGCAGTGACCAGGAACGAGCGTACTCACTTATAACCTGAGCAACGGCTTCACCAGCTTCAGATACCAAGCCTTGGTTGCTCAGTGTACGACTGAGTAGATTCAGAGCCTGTTCAAACTCAACGCCCCGCTCTTGCAGCCGACGTTGGTTTAAAGTGTAGCCTTCAACCAGGTGCTCTTTTAATATTCGGGTTGCCCATTGGCGGAACTGTGTCGCGCGTTTGGAGCTCACGCGGTAGCCCACAGAAATAATGGCATCAAGGTTGTAATGTTTTACACGACGGCGGACTTGTCGTTTACCTTCTTGCCGAACTACCGAGAAATCCTCGGTAGTTGCCATTGCTTCCAGTTCATCTTCCCTGTAAATATTCTTCAGGTGCAAACCGATGTTATCGGTCGAGGTATCGAATAGTAATGACATCTGAGCTTGGTTCAGCCAAACTGTATCCTGTTCCAAAGCCACTTCCAGTTGTGCTTGCCCATCCTGGCTCTCAAATATTTGAATTTGCTTGTCGTTCACGCTTTATCCCTCATCCTTGAGCTTTGTGTCTTCACCAAGCACTCTAGCATAGTCGGCATTTCTTCATTCGGTCACAATGCTTTCATTAAACCACCAAAGCAGTCAGACGTCAGCTTAAAAGCTCTACTGCTTTTCTCTTATAGCCTCAATCAATTCTTCTTTACTCATTTGGCTGCGGTTATCAATATCAAGCTGTTGCGCCCTATTGTATAACTCATCTTTGGTGCGCTCTTCCAGCCAGGTATTGGGGTTACCTGTCCCCTGAGTAGTGGTGTTATCGGTAAGCCCCTCTTCGCGTCGCTGCTTATTCACAGTGCGACTGGCAATTTCCTCTGCTTCATCTTCACTTTTTCCGTCATCCAGCTGAGACTGCTTAATATGCTGATACATACGCTCGTCTTTGTCGCGCCAAACGTCTGGCATGGTTGCCTCCTTTCTCAGTCAGTCGTTAATTACTGAGAGTCCCGGCCACGTTGCTCTGGGGCTATCTGCTTATCTTTCTGCGAGTGAGTGTCATGAGTTGAATTTGGCCGACGGTGGTCTTCACGGCTCTGGTTTTCTTTGTCCTGCTGTGATTGCAGCTTCCGCTTTTCTTCTTCGCTAAGATCTTGCTCGTCTTTTTTAATTTTCGGATTCATTGGCCCAGTCATAAAGCCTCCTTAATCGTTAAAATGTCAGTGCGTTTTCTCAACTTCTTCATTATCAAGTGTAGTACAGCACATCTTAAAATAAAGATACGCGGGGCATCTTTACGGTTTGTAGAATAGAGTCGGTGTAGCCGTAAAGATCTGATCCACAAAGGCTAACGTAATTCAGTAAAAGACATTAAGTAGCCTGTTTATGAACCTGACTGAATCTGAAGTATCACGCGTTATTGAAATGGCGTGGGAAGACCGCACGCCATTTGAAGCTATTGAAGAACAATTTGGCCTGCAGGAAAAGCAGGTTATTAAGTTTATGCGTTCGCAACTTAAGCCGGGCAGCTTCCGCTTGTGGCGGGAACGTGTATCGGGGCGCAATACTAAACATCGTAAACTGCGCCCCGCGGAAGTGTCGCGCGGCTACTGCCCAACACAATATAAACAGCGTTAGGCAATAACCTACTAAAGCATACTTTTCAGAACCGTGTCCTTGCGAATAAAGTGATGATGCAAGGCAGCTGCAACATGCAAAGCAACCAGTGCCATAAGAGCTATTGCCAGCCAGCCGTGCAGTTCCCGGAATATGGCATAGTTCTCAATATTGACAGTAAGTGCCGACGGTAAGCGGAACCAGCCAAATACGTCAATTGGCCGCCCGGCAAAGTACTGCATTAAGTACCCTGAAATTGGCATGGCGAACAACAGCAAATAAAGCAGCCAGTGAGAAGCCTTGGCGACAAATGTCTGCAAGCTTGATAAGTCTCCGGGTAATGCCGGAATTTGATGGAACAAACGATTCATTAAACGTGCAATAACCAGTGCGGCCGCCACAACACCAAAGGCTTTGTGCACGGTTAAAATGCTTAACTGCCAAGGTTCTAAAGAACGAACCATCAATAGACCAGCCGCCAGCATCGAAATAACCAAAGCCGCCATAGCCCAGTGGAACAAGCGCATCGACAAGGAAAACTGTTGTGTGTTATTCATTACCCTGGTCCTCCCGCTCGCCCATTAACGCTTCTTTTGCTCTGCGCCTATAAGACTCAGCATAAGCCGCGGAACGAGCCCGTAGTATGGGATCTCGGGTTGCCTCAATACCGGCTGGTAACACCAGAGGATCGTAATTTATACCGTGGCATTCACCCTGTAACTGCGGCGTTACCCCGGTAATAACAATTTGTCCCGCTGTAATCTTCTCACGGCTGTCCGGCCATGCTTTTGCTGGATTGTTCTCATCATCTTTCTCATTTGCCAAAGTAAAAACCCAGTCGAAAATGATATTTTCTTTCGCTACCCGGTTGGTAATTTCCTGGTGCAGAGCATCCACACCCTCTAAGTTGTCAGCAGAAACTGAAACCGTCGGCTGCATAGTCCAGCGCACGGCTTGCTTTTCACCGTTTGAATTCACCAGATAAAACGCGTTAATACTGTTATAAGTCTCGGCAGCAAAGCTTCCGCCGGGTTGATATTGCGCTTTCCAGCTTAAAAAGTCACTGCTCTCCGGGTGTTCGGCAAAAAACGTTTGTATTGCTTTGGGGCCTGCCTGAATCGCCTGAATTTGCTGATAAAAAGTATGCGGATCTTTAACCGCCATAACGGGCGGTGTATTCATTGCAATACGCCATTGCTCGGTCGAACTCATGGCAAAGCTCAGAGCTAAACTTCGCACCGGTGCTTTTAAGTCAGGCGCTGTTGGGTTATTACCGGCTACCGAAAATCGGCCGATAAACGGCATAGAGCCCGTTTCAAATAGTGCCGCTTTTGAATAGCCGGCTAACTGCCCGTTTGAACGAAACTCACCACTGAGGCAAATACCTTTTGCGTGAGCACGCCGAAAGCCTTCATGGGCGGTTTCTCCCTGCTGTAAATTCACAAACTCTTGCGCACTAACTTTCGGAGGATCATCGGCTGCCACGCTTATCATTGGCGCCAGCAATAACACCAGATATTGTTTCTTCATGTCGAAAGTACTCTTGTTATCATCTCTTTGGTTAGAATATATCAGTCAATAGAGCACTGCGAGCAGCGCTCTTTCCCTGTTAGCAATTTAGAAATGCGGTTACGGTAACGCGCGAAAAACAAGTAGGCTTTATCGGCAAACCAACGAATGACAGGCCAGCGTAAAGGCGCAATCATCCAGCCCTTACCCACCTGCGACCAGGCTGCGTAGGTTACATCCAGACCATAGATCATTTCACCTGAACGGGTCTGCCCGTGTAAATACTGGTTAGCCTTAGCAACGTCTACTGCAGGATAGCGCTGATTAAAATCCGGCTCGTTAATATTCTCAAACTGGATGTTTCGTTGTTCATCCAGTTTTCTTAAGTGGCGCATTTCTTTCACGCATAACGGACATCCACCGTCGAAGAAGATAACAAGTTTCGAACTTTGCTCTGACATTAGAACCACCGTTTTGCGAATTACACCTTCTTATACGCTGTTTTTGCGTATTTGACTCATAATGTAATGCGAAAATCGGTTTGCAAATGCCTAAGGCTTATTTTCCCCGCTGGTCATCAATGGTATAAAGTTAAGTCTCTATAACAAAAACATAAACCATTCATCAGCTAAGGAACCTCAGCAGTTGTTAGTTTTCGACAAGGTCAGCCAGTTTAACGGGCATCGGTGTATTTTCCGTCATTTATCCTTAACTGTTGATGCGCCCCGCGTTTGCATTACCGGCCCCAATGGCATTGGCAAAACCACTCTGCTTTTATTAGCGGCAGGGCTTATCTCCCCGCGAGAAGGGGAAATTACCTATCAGAAGCAAAATGTTCTTCTGGCAAGCAGTAAAAACAACATAGGCATAAGCGCCAGCAAAGTTGCCCTACCGGCATTTATGACGGTGAAGGAGTTACTTAAATTTCACGCGCTGCAATTTAACTGCCCTGCTAACAACTGGACTAGCGAGTTTGGGCTGGAGCCATACCTGGCAACTAAAGTGTCCAACCTCTCGCTGGGTAATTATAAAAAGCTGAGTTTAATTACCGCCTTGATGCACCAGCCGGAGTTACTACTACTGGATGAACCCGGTAATGGACTTGATGACCAAACCCGCGCGGTACTGGAAAAAGTTTTGAGCAATTATCCGGGTCAGATTATTGTCGCCAGCCATGAGGTTGTATTTGCGGAAAATACCGACGTGCAGCACATCGCTCTGGAAAATATCATTGATGGTGCGGTGTGAGTTACTGGTTATTTCGAATCAGAATTTACCATGAGTCTCTGAAGCAGTGGTTGGACAGCCTGAGACAAATTAGCATGGGACTGGTGGCTCTATTTCCTCTCGCCCTGCCGGTGCTTATTATGCTGCCGCTTTTGTCGATAGGCATTATGGCCAGCCCGGAAACCAGCGCATCGGTTTATCTGAACACCCTATGGGGCTATTTGTTGTTGCTGTATAGCTGGATGAGTTTTCAGCGGGACGGTATTTGCGCCACCCACTACCAGATTTATATAAAATCATTGCCGACCAGGCCGCTCGTCAAATCCTTCAGTAACTTGGGGTTAATACTGTACGGAGCAAACTTTTTTATTCTGGGGCCGCTGGCTTTACTGCTTATTGTGGCGTTTCAGCAAAATGGAAGGCTGTTGTCCGGCGACGAGCAGCTTTGGTTTGAGCTAATTCCTTTAACGGGTGTCGTGGTCTTCGCTGCTTATTACGGTTTTGTTTCCGTTAACAACAGACTTCCCTGGTTCAGCTTGCTGCTTTTTCCATTTCTTGCTTTTGCATTGCCCTGGGAATTAACCAAACCCGAATGGCTGCTACTGTGGAGCGCCGCAATTCTGGTTGAGCGGTTTATACCGACTTTCTCAATAGCACTCGGTAAATGGCCGAAAGGACTGTTTCGGCTGCTTTTACAAGCCGACATTGCATCCCCCAACGGAGAGAAGTTAAGACTGGTGACTTTGCTGCTGCTTATAGCAATCACTCGCCTTAGCGCCTCTCAAATGACACTCGAAGTGCAGCCTTACTTTCTTAATTTAGTTAGTTTTGTCAGCGCCCTGTTGTTGGCAAGTAGTTTGTTTGGAACACAGGCACTTAGAAAACACTATCAATTGTATTTAGCCTGCTTGCCGGAGAAGCAGTCAGTTCAGCTGATTAAAAGCATTATTTATGCGTTTGTTAAAGCGCTGGCAGGCGTGTTACTTATTGCGTTGTCCGGCATTTTCTCAGAAAGCCAATGGGCTTTATGGCTTCTTTTTTATGTCAGCACAGCTCTTGGCATATTACTGCGGCCGCAGTGGTTTCTGCTGTTCCCCTGCATAGCAGCACTTCTGGTCTTTCTGGCTTCGACTGCATTGTAAAAACAATAACCATTTTGCTTAGCTCATAATGCGACATTGCCATGCAGCCAGCCTTAGTAAGCAGTGCTAGTCTCTTTATGACACTTGGCGCAGACGCGCTGCAACTCGCTCCAAAATAAGAGGCAAGGATGCCAAAACTCTCTAGAATTCATCTTGTTTATTTAGTGGTATTTTTTATCGCTGCCTTTTGTACCTTGCCTGCAGCCGCATGGCAGAACTCAACGCAAACCCAGCTCGCAAAAGTGTATGAACAGGACAATACCATCCCCATTAGCAACTACTTAGTAAGTGAAAAATACGATGGTATCCGGGCCATTTGGACAGGATCGCAACTACTGACCCGACAAGGCAATCTGATATCAGCTCCGGAATGGTTTACTGCACCACTACCCGCCGTTTGGCTTGACGGTGAGCTGTGGACAAAACGCCAGAATTTTGAGGAATTAAGTTCTATTGTGCGAACCCAAACACCAAAGAATAACCGTTGGCGGCAAGTGAAATATATGGTGTTTGATATGCCTGACGCGCAACTGCCTTTCGAGGAGCGATACAAAAATTATTCAAGCTTAATTGAGCAAATAAACGCTGAGCATATTAGGCCGGTTAAGCAGCAACGGTTTCATTCCAATCATGAGTTAAGCGAACACCTGAAAGCTATGGTTGAGCATGGCGCAGAAGGCCTAATGCTGCACTTAGCAACGGCGCTTCATCAGTCGGGCAGAAGCGATGCTTTATTAAAATTAAAACCCTATTTCGACGATGAGGCCGAGGTCATCGCGCATTTACCCGGCAAAGGTAAATACACCGACATGCTCGGCGCGCTGCGCGTGCGCAATCAGCAAGGCATTGAATTTTCTATTGGCACCGGCTTCACCGACGCCGAACGCGATAACCCTCCGCCTGTCGGCAGTATCATTACCTACAAGTATCACGGCTACACCAGTAATGGCGTGCCACGCTTTGCCAGCTTTTTACGAATTAGGGAGGTTGTAGAGGGTGAATAAGCTTTTAGACACGGTGCGTATGCGAAAAATACAAAGAAACCACGAATTGACAACGTTGCGCAACACGCTACACTAAGAGCTCATGATCAAAACTTTCAAGCACAAAGGACTGAGGCTTTACTTCGAAATTGGAAGTACTCGTGGAATTCAAGCGAACCATGCAGCAAGGTTACGCATGCAGTTAGTTGCATTAAATACAGCTATGAAAGTTTCAGATCTCGACATTCCGGGATACAAACTGCACCCGTTAAAAGGTAGTCGAAAAAATATTTGGTCGATAGCGGTTAGTGGCAACTGGCGTTTAACCTTCGAGTTTCGTGATGGTCATGTATATCTACTTAATTACGAGGATTATCACTGATGTCTATTATGTTTAACCCAGCCCACCCAGGCGAATTTATTCTAGCAACTTATATGCAGCCTTTTGGCTTGAGTTGCCGGTATTTAGCTACAAAGTTAAATGTTTCTCCATCCACTTTAAACAGAGTTTTGAAATGCCAAAGTGGTATAAGCCCTGAAATGGCGTTGCGTTTATCCAAAGCTTTGGGCAGAAGCCCGGAGAGTTGGTTAGCGATGCAGGATGCATACGACTTATGGCATGCCGGAAAAAACTTAAGTTTAGATAAGGTTCAAAAGCTTGATCTTACAGTTGTATAGCGGAACTTAAGTTCTCTTTTCGTGTAAAAACACCAACCCAGAACAATACTTCAAAAACCAGTCCGACTAAAATAAATGCGAAGCCACCAGCGTTCATTCCAAAAATGTAACAGGCAACAGCAGCCATAAGAAAAAATAAAGCCATCAATACTCTTGTGCGCGCTTGCATGGTTATTTCCCTAATTCAGGTTTTATGCTCAGTTAATAGATTTAGTTAAAAAATGAAAATTAACAATTTTTTTAAATTGAAACTGCTAAAGAGCCGCATTTCTGCGGCTTAATAACCACCATTAAAACTGTCGCAAGACCAATCCGGGCTTACGGCTTGCAACCCGCATACTAATGCCTGCTACGGTAAGCCAGCAAATAGCAAAAGTAAGCGCCGCAGCACCTATATATAAAAATGCGCTTTGACTTGCACGCACATTAAACCCAGAGAGCCACCACTCAACTAAAAAGTAGGTACCAGGCAACGCAACTAGAACGCTAATGCCCATAAGCACCATATACTCTTTAGCTAACGTATTAACGATTTGCATACGCTTAGCACCAAGTACTTTTCTCATCGCAACTTCTTTGCTGCGTTGCTCTGCGCTAAATGCTGCAAGACCAAACAGTCCAACACAGGTGAGTAGTATCGCTAAGCCTGCAAATAGCATAATGATGGTGCGCTGCCGCTGCTGGTTGTGGTACATGGCAGTGAAATCAGCACCGAGCCAGGAGGTACGTATGTCCATGCGGTTGAGTCGTTGCTGCAACATGGCTTCTATTTCCGCGCGTGTACTCAGCGCCGTGGCGGGCTCCAAGTGAATGATCATATTGCCAAATGCCATCGGTGAACGCCCGGCAATAATAACCGCGGGTTCCATGCGCCGCAGCGCAGTACCAACCTGAAAGTCATCAACAACGCCGACAATGTGAAGCTCTGTCGGCATCATGTCGTCAACCATCCAGTGCTCACCAATCACTTCATTCAGGTTATTGTAGCCAGCCTGACGCGCCAGTGACGTCGTGATAATTGCCGACGCGGTACCTCGCACTTCGCCCATGCTAAACCAGTCGGCCTGCCGGTTCGGATCAAAATCTCGTCCGGCACGTAAGTTTAAACCGGTGGCTTTAACAATGTTATAGCCCGCACCAAAACTCGCAACCGGCGGCAGACGATCAGCTTCAGTCTGCCCCGGAATTCGCAATGTTGCTATCTGTGAGTAGGTATCCGTAAGGTCAATATCTATGGCGCTGGCAGCAAGCACGCCGGGCACAGCGGCAATATCTGTCATCAAGCTTTGATTATCTGACCACAACAGTTGCTCATTATTAATACCATGCACCATCAGTCGTGCTTCGGTTTGATAACCCGTGTCCTGATTGAGCAAAATATCAAGCTGCTGCTGAAGTATCGCGCTACCAATTAGCAGAGCAACGGTAATAGCCCCCTGCGCCACCAACAACCCTTTGCGCACCCACACCGCGGTAGTACCACGCTGCAAATCGCCACTCAATACCCGTTTGGCATTAAACGCCGAGATAAACAGCGCCGGATAAATACCCGCTAACAAACCAATCATGGTACTGCAAAGCAACAACAGCGCACCGAAACTCCCCAAATACTCAAGATTAATGGGTCGGTTTACCAACCCACTAAAGGCACCAACACTGAGCTCTACTATTACTGCGGCAATAAAACCTGCAATGAAGGTCACCATCAGCGACTCAACCATAAACTGACTAAATAACTGCCAGCGGCTAGCCCCTAACGTTTTTCTTACACCAACCTCTTTAGCGCGGCTCCCCGAGCGAGCAATACTCATGTTGATAAAATTAATACTCGCTACCAAGAGTAATAAACCCGCCAGCACTGACGCCGTTAGCAAGGTCGCCTGCGAACCGTTGGTTTTAAATTCATGCGCCAGTTGCGAATGCAGGTGAATGTCGGTGAGGGCGCGTAAGCGAATATGCGACATCGTCTGACCGTTATAGGCCTTATCATTCAGCGCCTGTGAGACACTTCCCAGTAGCCGTTCAAGATGAACATCAGCCGGAATCCGCACATACACATAAGCGTTGTTCAGGCTCAAAGGTTCGCCCAGACTCTCCTCAGAGACTAAACGTAAAGAGTCCACATGGAAGTGACTTTGCTCTGGAAACTCAATAATAGCGGCTACCGTGAACACTCGATTCTCACTGGTCAGTATCTCGCCAACACTGTCGCTACGCCCAAATAAACGGCGAGACTGCTCAAGCGACAAAGCGATATAACCAGGGTCGCTGAGCACCCTATCAAGATCACCAGCGATAGTTTCAAAGGTAAAATAGTCGATAAAGTTAGGCTCTATGGCTAAGGACTCAAGTTCTAATGGCAAGCGTGCGTTTTGCGGACGTACATTCACCGAATCTTTAAAAATTCGGGTGCCTTCAATGCGCGAGTCAAACGCCTGAAACTCATCAATGATGGCCGGGCTGCTAATAGGAAAGCGCTGCTCTAACGGCACAAAGAATTGTTCAACCCGGTAGGTTTGTTCAGCCTGTGGGTGCATCTGGTCATAACCGCGCTCAAACTGCACATAAAGCAATATCAATACAGCAACGGCTAAGCCTACCGATAGCCCAATTAAATTCAGTGCAAGGTGAACTTTTTGGCGCAACAGCGCGCGTAAGCCAGTTTTTATATAACTGGCGAACATAGAAATTTTCTCACGCATGGCTCACCTCACCAGCAGCTTCATTGTTGCTGTGGTTCACGTTGTCACTCACGTTTTCAGAGACAATACGTCCATCCAGCATACGCACAATGCGGCTGGCATAGCGGGCTTCATGCTCGGAGTGAGTCACCATGACAATGGTGGTGCCTTCTTTATTGAGCTGACGTAATAGCTGCATCACATCGTCGCTATTTTTCGAGTCAAGGTTCCCGGTTGGTTCATCGGCGAGAATAACCGCAGGGTTAATCACCAAAGCCCGCGCTACGGCCACCCGCTGTTGCTGACCACCGGAGAGCTGAATCGGCCTATGGTCAGCACGATGATCAATGTTCATTCGCTTAAGAATTTCCTCAGCACGGGCGCGTCGCTGTTGCCTGGCCTGACCAAGATATTGCAGTGGCAACTCAACGTTCTCACGTACGCTCAGTTCGTCAATCAGATTGAAGCTCTGGAACACAAAGCCAAGCGCAGATTTACGCAAATCTGCCAGTTTACGCTCATTGTAAGCAGCAATGTCGGTGCCTTTAAACTGATACGCACCAGAGGTTGGAGAATCCAGCATGCCTAAGATACTCAGCAGAGTCGACTTACCACAACCTGAAGGGCCCATAATGGCGACAAAGTCACCGGCCTGGATATTCAGGTTAATGGCATTCAACGCCGTGGTTTCAAGCTGTTCCGTACGAAATACACGAGACACTTTATTCAGGCTGATGAGTGAATCTTTCATGGCGGTTATCCTTATTGTTGTAACTGAATACTATCGGCTTGTTGGAAGTTACGATAGCTTGATGTAATGATTTTGGTGCCCTCAGACACACCCTCTAAAACTTCGACCCATTGCGGAGTCTGACGCCCCAGGCGTACTGGAGTCCGCACTGCGCTAAGCGATTCTTCATCAAACACGTAAACAAAGTGCCCACCACCTTCCTGTAAAAACGGGCCGCGCGGAATAGCCAAGCGCTGCTGCTCGTCTTTTTCCAGGTGCAACGTCAAATTAAAAGACTGGCCGCGGGTCATCTGAATGTCGTCGGTGAGGTTAAACTCGATTTGAAACTGGCTACTGGTGACCCGACTGTCGATACGATCCACCTGTAAATCCAGTGTTTTTCCTCCAACCTCTGCGCTGGCAGACATCCCCAGTTGCACCCGGTTGAGGTAAAACTCGTCAATGCTGGCGACAAGCTTGTAACGTTCAGGCAAGTCAATCTGACCAAGACGGCTGCCCGCTTCTCGAGCTTCACCCTTTTCCACGTTAAATTCACTCAAATAGCCACTAATAGGCGCACGAATCAGTAAGTTATTGACATTCTGGCGGGCAAATTCCAGATTCCGAGTCAGCATTTCGACACTGTCTTCTAGCTGGTTTAATTGCAGTTCGCGAATCTTTTCTTCTGTGGTTTGGCGCTGACGAGCCAGTTCGAGCAGGCTTTGCTGATAATCCAGTTTTTCTCGCAGGCTGGTCAGATCTTCAACTGACACCATCGACTGAGCGTGTAATTCTTCGCTTTGAGCAATATGCCGTTTTAGCGTCTGAATTTGATACTTCAAATCCAGAATATCGCGCTGTAAGTTGAGGCGGTTGGTTTCCATGGTCATTTGGGTGTTACGCAGAAAATTCATCTGTTCAGTGACCTGAGCCTCCCGGCTAATCAGATCTAACTGCAAATTAGTATTGCTCAGTTGTACCAAAGGTTCCCCCTTCTTTACGTAACTGCCCTGCTCCACAAACCGCTCTTCTACTCGTCCACCATCGGTGATATCTAAAAACACGGTTTGCTGTGGTACGGCACTGGCACGCAGGCTGATACTTTCACGTAATACACGAGGCTTGGCAGTAGCAAGACTAATGTCCTGCATCGTGAGAGTGCTGCGTAAACGGCTTTCTGAAGAGTTGAGCTGCCACGCGACGGCAACACTCAAAACCAGGATGAGACCCGTCATGCCAAGCATCTTAAGAGGGAATCGTTTCTTCTTTAACTGTTTGTCCATAGCCTATCTCGCGGTTATACCATGCCGTGAGTTATACTAATTTCGTGCCAATTAAATACCTTATAAAAATCAACAAGTTAATATTTTATCGAATTTCAAGTGTCCACTGATGACACACCCAGGTGTCCATTCATGGATACCTGTAAATCTTTCTTTGACCCGCTGGCTGATTTCCGCTTAGATAACTCTTTATAAAAAGGGTCAAAGATAAGGGTCTGTATGCCTCGCGTACTAGTGGTTGATGACAATCGGGATATTCTTACGGCGTGTCGGCTGTGTCTAAAACACCATGTCGATGACGTGCTAACTTTAGCGAACCCGACAGAATTGATGGGCGTACTTAAAGTCAATGAAATTGATTTGGTACTGCTCGACATGAACTTCACCCGAGATTCCAGCAGTGGCGAAGAAGGTATTTTCTACTTAAAGCAGATCCTAGCAGCTCACCCTCAGTTGCCAGTAATAATGATGACGGCTTACGCTGATGTCAGTCTGGCAGTTAGAGCTATGCACCTTGGCGCAAAAGACTTTATTGCCAAACCCTGGGATAACCAGCAATTGATTACGTCGGTAGAGAGTGCGCTTAAAAGCGCCCATTCTCAAACCGTTGATAATTCATCTTCGTCCTCCACGCCTACCAACGATGAAACTCCATTGATTGGGAACAGCGAGCCGATGCGTGCCGTTAAGAAAATGATCGAAAAAGTGGCAGGCAGTGACGCTAATGTACTGATTCTGGGAGAAAGTGGAACGGGTAAAGAAGTGGTCGCGCAGCAAATCCACTACCTGTCTCAGCGCAGTAAACAGCGTTTTGTCAGTGTCGATATGGGAACCCTGCCCGATAACTTGTTTGAGAGTGAGTTGTTTGGGTATAAAAAAGGCGCTTTTACCGGTGCCACGCAGGACAGTCCCGGACGTCTGGTGCATGCCAGTCAGAGCACGTTGTTTCTCGATGAGCTGGGTAATTTGCCTTTGGTTCAGCAAGGTAAACTGCTCACCGCGCTGCAAAATCGCTCCGTTACTGCATTGGGTGCCAGCACGCCAACACCTATTGATATCCGTTTGATTAGCGCAACCAACGAAAACCTGCACCAACAGGTCGCCGATGGCTTGTTTCGTCAGGATCTGTTCTACCGCATCAACACGGTGGAAATACAGCTACCACCGCTGCGTGAACGCGGCAGCGATATTGACTTACTGCTCGACTGGTATTGCGACCATTATACCGCCCACTACGGTCGCAGCGAGCTGAATATTAAAGATTCGGATCGCAAATGGCTGCGCAGCTACCAGTGGCCTGGCAATGTACGTGAACTAGCGCATAGCATTGAACGCGCCGTGGTACTCGCCGATGAAAAGTATCTTGAGTTCGCCCCCTTAGCGGGCAATACAAAAACCAACGATAGCCTACCTTTAGCTACCGACGACGCCGAAGCCAACCCATTCCTGCTTGAGTACGTTGAGCGTAAAACCATTCAGCAAGCACTACAGTTCTATCGGGGGAATATCAGTCACACAGCTAAAGCACTCGGCCTTACTCGTGGCGCTATGTACCGACGGATGGAGAAATACGGCTTATGAAGACCATAATAATATGGTTGATGACGCTCATTATTTCCGTTGGCTTGTTTGTCTCAGGAGTCATAGCAAATTGGCTACACAACCAGCTTAATGATTCATTAGCCGAGCCAAACCAACTGTTTACTCAGTGGTTTCTGCCAGGCCCGGCTGTAATGATGTTATTTGTAATCATCGCACTGACATCAATAATGATGATTCGGCGTCAATTTACCACACAGCATAGCCAGATAGTCCAGGTGCTGAAATCATTAATTAACCGGGATACCAGTCTGAGCCATGCCAGCGCACCGAACATTCAGCCTTTACTAACAGAAGTACAGGAAGAACTGGCCCGCAGTCGGAATGCTGCTGAAATTCAGGCCAATTACCTCAAGGCTCTGATTGCACAACTGGATATTGCGGTACTTGAAGTCACTGACGAAGGCTACATAGACCAATCTAATCCAGCAGCAGAGCGTTTACTCGGGTTAAGCTTTATTCGTGCCTGGCAAGAAACACTTTCCGGCAATGGCATATCGACCACTGAAAACTCAGTGTCAACGCAAGCAGCCCACCAAGATGCAGAGCAAACTCAAGAGCAGCACAATATCGGCAATCTGCGCAAGCTTCTGCAGCAGCATAAAGCAAGCAGCCGCGGTGAACTCATCTGGCACTATCCCAACCACAAAGAAACCTTTATCTACACTCTTATTCAGAGCTTTAATCAAGGTAAGCAACGCACCCTACTCACTCTGCAGAGTATTGAAAAGCAGCTAGTTGCGCACGAGGTGAAAGCCCACCAGCAACTGGTTAAAGTGCTTACTCACGAAATTGCAAACTCCATTGCCCCCATGGTGTCACTGACTCAAAGTGCAGAAGGCATCAGTGCTGACATGCTCAACAACGGTGTCAAAGGCAGTGAAGACTTGGTAGAAGCACTGGCCACCGTGAGTCGACGTGGCCAGCATCTGACACAATTTATTCAATCGTTTAAAGCCCTCAGCACACCGGTTAACACGAGGCTAGAAGCAACCTATTTACGATCTCAAGTGGAAGAGGTTTTACTGTTAATGCAAGAGGACTGCGCCAACATCGAAGTGAGTATTGATATTTCTCCAACCTTCGAGGTAATGGTAGACCCGGGACTGTTCGAGCAAGTACTGATAAACCTTATTAAGAACGCCAGCGAAGCCACCTTGGGTCAGGCTCGCCGACAAATCAGATTAGTCGCACAACACATCGATCAGATTGCCTGTCTTGATATCATCGATAACGGCTCAGGTATCAGCGAACAAGCCGCCGCCAGCATCTTCGTGCCTTTCTTCACTACCAAATCAGACGGTACCGGCATCGGCTTGCCTCTCGCTCGCTCTCTTATGCTATCGCAGGGTGGCAACCTGTTACTCCTCAACGAAAGCCAGCATGGGCAATTTCGGTGTGTATTCGGGTAAGCGGTTTAAATAATAACGTCATTCATACCCATTTAAACTCCCATCATAACGTCCCAAAACGAATATTGATATTTGTACTCCAGTGGAAGCGTATAAGACACCGTCTTTTCTTTTCCATTAACGATGAGCTTAAAACTGACTTTTTCCAGGAGCTTTTCAGGCATACCTTTTTCGTAGTGCATAACAACAGACTCCCGGCAACCCACCTTACCCGCGCATTTAGATACAGTGGACTCAACCTTTGACGGTATGATGCGTTCACCCGATTCAGAATAGTGCTCCAGAACCACCGACTCGGGTATAAGCTCTACGCCGGACTCATCACTCAAGTTGAAGCTTAAAAATGACTTTCTCCGGGTCGACTCTGGCGTTCCTTGATGACTATTGTACACATCGTTCAAATGCGTAATCTCGACCAAATCGCTAAACCGACTGTCTGCGTTTACTTTATAAAGAGTGCTGTAAAACTCGTACGGGTTGTCATCATTGTCAGCATACTTATTTTTATAGGGAACAGGTGACCCATCCCGCTTTACGGCATAGTTGTAATGCCCGCAACCAGCGAGCAATAAAGAGGCCAGAGCTGTCAAAATTGTCAGTCGTTTCATAATAAGGTCTCGACACCGTGTAGCCGATTTTCAAATATTTTAAAGTACGCAGTCATCTGCGCAGTAGCAACATCTTTTACAATAAAGGCTACATACTCATGCGTTTTCTTGCCCGTAAGCTCAAGAGCTGGTTAGACCTGCCGATAAAGATGGATTATTGTTGACTGGAATATCCAGATGTTTAATCGCCGCCTCAAAAATGAACTCGAAGATCAGCGTAAAGAATTAGCAATGCTCCGCCAACTGGCTAGCCAGATGGATCGTGGCATGCTGTCCATCACACTGAACTCCGACTTCTGCATATCTGCCGTAAACCAAAGCTTTGCCGATGTTCTAGGCTACCAGCGCGAACAGCTGTTAGGGCGACCCATGTCAGAGATTGTACCAGCTTACGTCCCGAAACTAGCTTGTTTTCGAGACTTTAATCAGGCCGTTGCAAAGCTCGCACCAATAAGCGATGACTACCGCTACTTGCGCGCTGATGACTCCCTTGCCTGGCTTCGTATCAGTTGGCTTCCGATACAGAACCCGGACGGCAAACTATCCCATGTGCAGGGATATGGCCGCGATGTAACCAAAACAATTGAAGGCAAAAAAGAGAGTGAAGCATTCATTGATGCACTGATCCTCTCCACTGCGGTTATTCAGTTCAACCTTGATGGCACCGTAATTACCGCAAACGAACAGTTTCAGCAGGCCATGGGCTATCGGCTCGAACAAATTGCAGGCAAACACCACCGTATATTCTGTACACCAGAAGAGGTTCAGTCGCCCGAATACGCCGCCTTCTGGAAAAAACTAAACAACGGTGAGTACGTAGCGGACCGCTTCAAGCGAGTCGACAGCCGAGGTCAAGAAGTCTGGCTTGAAGCAACTTATAACCCGGTGTACGACGCCGAGGACAACTTATCTAAGGTTGTGAAATTTGCCAGCGTGGTCACCGACCAAGTGGAACGGGAAGCTCAGGTAAGAGAAGGTGCAAGCGTCGCCTACGACGTTTCACAACAAACTGATGTAAGCGCTCAAAAAGGCTCCGCTGTGGTTCAGAAGACGGTCGAAACCATGCAGCAGATAGCCAGACAAATGCAAGGGACGAGCGAAAGCATTGAAGCGCTGGGTAAACAGTCCCTGCAGATAAACGCCATAGTACAAACCATCGGTGGCATCGCAGAGCAGACAAACCTGCTGGCACTAAACGCCGCTATTGAGGCCGCCAGAGCCGGTGAACAAGGGCGCGGGTTTGCCGTGGTTGCCGACGAGGTTCGGAATCTGGCTGCCCGCACCAGTAAAGCCACAGAAGAGATTGTAAGAGTAGTCGAGAAAAACCAAACTCTCTCTGATGAGGTGATGCGTCAAATGTCCAGTACCCGAGAGGAGGCAGAACAAGGCCTGGAATTAGCCAACCAGTCGGGAGCCGTCATTGTCGAGATTCGGGAAGGAGCTAAGCAGGTGGTCAACGCTGTAGAACGCTTTGCCAATGAATTATAGTAATGCCTGATTAAGTCATGACAGCGATGTTAAACATCGAGCACCACACGATCTCGGCCGGCGCTCTTTGCTTCATACATCGCTTTATCAGCACAGTTTATTGACTCTTTAACGGTTTGAGATTCCCTCAGAACTGTGACCCCAAAGGATGCCGTCACCTGAATATCACCAAATTCAAAATGCTGTTCTGAGATAGCCAAGCGCAGTCGCTCCATCATCTCACCGGCTTGCTCTAGGGTTGTGCTGGGCATGCAGATAATAAACTCCTCACCGCCATATCTATAAATTCTGTCGTATGGCCGAAGGTGGGACTTTACGCATTGTACGGTTGAGGCTAGCACCGTATCACCAGCAGCATGGCCGTATGAATCGTTGATCCTCTTGAAATGATCAAAATCCAACATAGCCAGTGCATACGTTTGCTTTCCCCTAAGAACAAGAGAGTGCTGTTTTCGAAGGTCTGCAAGCAGGCCGGTTCGGGTTTGAGCTTCGGTCAGTGAGTCTCTATTTTTAAGGGTTTCAGCAAACTCATGTCGTGCCGCCCAAATTTCTCGCCGCATTCTTTCTCGACCACTTTCGAAATTGTCCCAGTCATCAACAGGAATAACTAAACCATTCGAAATCCGCTGAAATAAATGTCGCGCACCACTATGTACTTTTTTATGTGCTTCAAAAAGTGATTTAAGCTGCTGACTTTCAATAAAAAAACTTTCAGAGTGGTCTTCATACCATTTCCCGAAAGCGCATTTTAGATGTGCATCTGGCATCAAATCTGATTGCTCGGGTGATACCCGAGAAACCAATACACGCAGCAAATTTTTGTACCACTGATCATGGAGATAAATCGCATGGTCAAGTTCTGCAATACCCGCCTGCAATTGTTGGTTAGTTAAGGAATCCAAATTTATGTCTCTTCGAAGTTTAACAGTGCCAGTGATGGTCAAAAACCATTGCAAGAAGACGGCCTGACTCACGCATGACATTTAATTCGTCAGTACTTTTCAGCTTTACACTAGCCACCAACAGCCTTCCTTATGTCTACGTCGGCCAACTTCATTTGGTCGCGCATGATATCCGAAAAAGACATGTTGGGGTTCGCCTCAGCAAGCATACCTACTTTTATCCAATACTCGGCCTGAGCATTAATAGAGCGAACCATAACTGCACTCGCCTTGCGAATTTCCCCATGCAGTTCGTCATCAATTTTGACAATTCCCATAGCAGCCCCTGAATATATGATTTGTATACGAATCATATATTCAAAATGGGAGTCTTGCAATGTTAGCGCTTATTATGCCTTCTTCTTTTTGCTGAAGTGTTCCATACGAAAACAGTAGTAGTATTGTTACTCCAATATTTGGGTTTCATTAAATGTATAGCGCCCCGGCATACTTAGTAAACGCTTGGTTATACGCTGCCTTCACGTTCTACCACCAGAATTCGAGCCTGGCCTTTGGGGTGAGCAACATGCTCGGTACCAATTGAAGCAAAGAAAATGTCCCCAGCGTTTAGTGTCGCAGATTTCACTTCGTTATTTTCTTTGTACAGCATTTCTACAGTGCCATCCATTACAGCGAAAACCTCTTCGCCGTCATTTACGTGCCACTTATAAGGTTGATCTGTCCAGTGCAATCGAGTGGTAACGCCGTTCATGTTGGCAATATCTTTTGCACCCCATGCCTTATCTGCTGTGAATTGCTTACTTCTAATGACTTCCAATTTATTATCCTCCCTACTGCTACTTTTAAAAATGCGTCAGCGAAGTGGAGACGAAAATAAACGTCACCGTACAGGCTAAATTATAAGGAATGTTGCTCCCACTGCTCTCTGTTTATCTTATACAAAACATGCTCGCAAAGCGGGTGAGAAGGTTCTAAGTCCGGATGCTTAAAATTACAGGCATAGGACATTCCAATTTTTTTCATGACGGCTTGAGAACGCATGTTGTGCGCTGTTGTAAAAGAGACCACCTCTTCTAAACCCAAGTGAGTAAAAGCATAGTGCAGTGACGCTTTAGCTGCTTCAGTCGCATAACCCTTTCCCCAATATGGTTTCGCCAGGCGCCAGCCAACTTCAACACATGGTGAGAACGGCATATTTTCTTTGGGGGTATGCAGCCCGACAAATCCAATAAATTTACTCTGACCAGGGAGCTCTACAGCCCAGAAGCTCCAGCCTCGATCAGCAATGAGAGACTGAATTCGTCTTCCCCCGCTGTAACTTTCTTCCTCCGTTAAAAGCTTCGGAAAAAACTCCATCACGTCCTTATCACTGCACATATGCGAAAAGGGCAGGAGGTCTTCGTCATCCCATTGCCGAAGTATCAGTCTTTCCGTTCTAATCATAATTCATGTCATTTGATGCCATGTTTGCTAAATGCTTATCTCTTTTACTATTGCCCACAAGGATAAGACTATGCTGGCAATAAAGCCCAGGGCCACGAGCCCTAATAAGGTGTAGAACCCGAATCGAAAGGCGTTAACAACGCATTCGTAAACTACGGACAGCGGTGGCTTTACTTTTAATAGAAGGCTTCCTGTCCGAGAATTCGCGCTGAAATAGGCTGCGTAAATTGAATACAATACACCCACCGCCATCCCAACATAGGTGACTGAGAAATATGCTTCAAGAAAATGTATCCAGCCCACTTTTTATCCTATATACATGTAATGCTCTTTAAACAGCGGCTCAGTTTACAGCGTCCGATGCCTTCACTTGTTAGCAGATTCTAGTCGACTTTCGAAATGAATTCACGAACCTCGTCAGAACGTAATGGCCTCACTAGACGAGCCACTTCATTGCCATTGTGCAAGAGTATCAGAGTCGGCCAAAGCTTTACTTTGAATGCGCGCCCCAGCGGTTTGCCCTTGCCGTCGTATATTTTAATATGACGTAGCCCTGCACGTTCAGTTATTGCTTCTTTTATCGCGGAATTTGCCGCCTGACAATGTCCACACCAGGGCGCGCCAAACTCAAGTACAACGTTACCGGATAACTCGCCAGTTTGTTCAAAGGTAAACGCTTCTTCCGCGTAATCGGAGTTAGAGCCAATATCATCGGTTTTCATCCCACTTACTCCTCACCAAGCTCGGACATCCGCAATAGCTGACTACTGCGACGCACAGTCAGAATATCAACCTGATCTTTGATGCTGTAAATAACCCGATACGATCCAGCGCAAGCGGGGATCAGATAATCTTCATTGAGCAAGCCTACTCAAAACCCGAGCCTTCGCATCTTCATGCGAAATACCGTTCCCGGAAGCAATCTGTTCTTCCGCCTTGTACACCTCTTCTAGTATTTCCAGACGTTGTTGCATCTTCTCATATTCGTGAACATCCACCAGTACTGCAACGCCTCGACCTCTTTGTGTCAGCACTATAGGACGACGGGTTTCATGGAGCTGCTTTACGAATGTGGCTACCCCTGCACGAAATTCAGACAGAGGGCGGATATCTTCATCTACTCGAACCCTTGACATGGAAATTACCTTAGTACTTTTTAATGTACATCAAAGAGTACAATAGGACTTGAAAGCAAGCAAGGTATCTGTGGGAAGAACTAACGCTCGGCTAAAGGGATGCCTGAGCGAAATTAAGCAACTTGGTAAGCTCCTTTTCGGACCAGTGTTCCAGGTCAAGAACTGCAGCGTAGGGGTCTCCAGAAATTCCCATTAACTGGCAAATAGCAGGTTCTGTTTTGAGACCGCTCTCTTTAAGCTGCCGTATCCTGTCGATGAACTCATTGCCCCCGATTTTTACAAGGCGTTTCATCACTTGATAATGGCGAAATGCATCCTGCGACTCCACTGGAGTTTTTGACGCATAGACTTCAATTAAAAATTGATTACAGTGAAACTGACCTAAAGCGTGATCTTTGCGTGGGCGTATGCTGTATGCTTCATAGCCGGAATATGCCGACTCAAATGCCTCGATAAACGCTTCTTGCTCCTGGTACGTACAAACGATATCGATGTCGCTTTCCTTCGTATCCAGAGAAACAAATATCGTACTAACAACTTCCGGCGAATATGCGTTGAGTTTAATCAGAATTCCCGATTCTTCTATCGCTTTGTTGGCACGGAGGATCTTGCTATTCATTTTGGCCATTTTTGGGATTCATATAGCATCTATCTATATTGTGCCGATACAACAATAAATGAGCAATAATACTGATAAAAATCAGCGTTAGGTTAAACTGGAACTAAAGGTAAAATCGTTTCTCAAAAAGCCCTAGGCGAGGCACACCATGAACTCAACTAAAATTAATTACATTGAACTTCCGGCTCGGAGCCTTGAGGCAACCAAGCGCTTCTTTCAACAAGCCTTTGGCTGGGAGTTTGTAGACTATGGTTCGGAATACGCGGCTATTCAAAATGCGGGGCTCGATGGTGGCTTTTACCAATCCGACTTAGTTGCTCAAACGTCGAGCGGCAGTGCGCTGGTGGTGTTATACAGCAAAGACCTTGAGCAAAGCCTGAAAAGCGTTGAGGACGCAGGCGGTAAAATCCTCAAGCCTATATTTGATTTTCCCGGTGGTCGGCGTTTTCAGTTTACCTGTCCAAGTGGGAATGAATACGCTGTATGGTCGGAATAACAGTTAATGACTTATTGAATACGAAAATCTGGTTGTAGATTCCGCCAATGAGTTCTTACTATCTTTTTATGAGCCTCAGCCATACAGCCATAATTTTTAGTCCTCTAAATGCTTATGCTTATTTGACCAAAAATCATCAGCCGGGCGGGACGGTTCAGCTATTTGGCTGCTCTCTGTTTGTTCTGGATCAGTAATCGATAATTCAAGCCCCAGACCTGCCAGAATACGCAGTAAAGTCGAGACTTTAAGATCCTGACCAGACTCAACTCGTTGATATTGTTGCTGCGACATACCAATAAGCATCCGCATATCTTTTTGAGATAAGTTCTGCTTTTTTCGCTCTGCAATCAATCGTTCTGCAATGTCTTGTATCTTTTTCATAAAACAACTTATAAATTGTACTTAAACTCAATATACAACATTTAAATTGTAAATCAATATAAAGACTACTTTTATGTTGTTATTCTAAAAAGATCGAACTCACCGACACCAGGCTTCTATAATTTATGGGTTCGTTAAGGTTAAACTCGATAAGCCAAAAACCGACAAGTCAGACGACTATAGCTTATGACAATTCAGAGCAGCCTAGCCGACATAACGCCAAAGATACCAAACGACGCCCTCAAGCACCTACGTGCCCGCATGGACAGCTATCATGTCATTACGGAAGGCTGTTGGCAGAAGTTTCAGAGCCTGCTGAGTTATCACGAATACGCTCGTGGCGACTTAATTTATTCTGTGGGTGAGCATCCCGACAGCTTTAGCTTTATCCATAAAGGCTTAGCGCGGGTGTTTCATTTGGATGAAAACGGTCAGGAGTACAATAAGCGGTTTTTTAGTGAAGGTGAGTTTCCCGCCTGCATGAGCTCGCTATTAACGACTACGCCTTCGGCATTAAGTGTTGAGTGCTTAGAAAACTCGGCTGTGCTGAAAATTGACTTTCGTGGTTATCGGCAGTTGCTGGAGCAAAACCCTGACTTAATGCGTTATCACATCCTCTATTTAGAAAAAAACTGGCTGCTGGAAAAAGACGAGCGCGACAATGCCTTTGGTCAAACTACGGCAAGTAAGCGTTACGAAACTTTTGTAGAACAACTTCCACATCTTGTTAGCCGGGTGCCTCAATACCACATTGCCTCTCACCTGGGTATAACGCCGGTGCAACTGTCACGATTACGCAAGCAGTTACAAAACCCCAAGTAATTTTCCACTTATTAAACTATGTTAATGCGGCCCTTCCCGGGTCTCTGAATAATAGAGCTCACTTGCAGCAATAGAAGCTAACAGGAGCTCTAAATGTACTTGGAAAAATTACAACAATGGCGTTACGCCACCGCTGACTTCTCTGGCGCCGACATCACTGACGCCGTTCTCGATAAACTCTTAAACGCCACCCGCTTAACGGCCTCGTCTTACGGCCTGCAACCTTACTGCACACTGGTTGTTCGCGACAAAGGCCTGCGTGAGCAGTTGGTTAATCACTCTTTCGGGCAGCAAAAAGTCGCGGACAGCTCAGCGCTGGTCATATTTGCGGCGAAAACAGGTACAGTTGCAGACATTGTCGCCCCTTATATTTCCGAATTAAGCCAGCAGCGCCAGCTCACCAACGAAGAGGCGGAGAATACCCGCAACTATTTCACGCAAAAGCTACAGGCAATGTCGGCCGCAACGCGTAAAGAGTGGGCAGTGCGTCAGGCCTATATTGGCTTGGGTACGTTTTTGCTGGCCGCCGCTGAACTCGAGGTCGACAGCTGTCCAATGGAAGGCATTGAGCATGACGCCTATGACAATATCCTCTCACTGAAAGAACTCGGCCTTAGCACCGTATTCGCTTGCCCTGTGGGCTATCGCAGCGAGGCAGATACCACCCAGTTTCAGAAAAAAGTCCGTCAGCCACTGTCGCGGTTTAAGGTTGTTTTATGACCCAGACAATACTTGTGGTATTGGCTATTGCGGCGGGCATGTCAATATCCATTCAGGCCAGTATTAACGCTATGATGGGGCAACTGGCGCACAATACGTTCTTGTCGCTGACCATAGCCTTTACCATTAGCGCGCTATTCTCTGCTTTGGCTCTGTGGGGCTTTAGCGAGCGCACCAGCATTACGTTTTTTAGCCTGCCCTGGTACTTCTGGTTAGTTGCCGCCATTTTTACCTGCTTTGGTGTCGGCACCATGTACTTTCTAATACCAAAGCTGGGCGTGGGACAAGTCATGGCTTACGCCCTCGCAGGCCAGCTCATTGGTGCCATGATCATCAATCATTTTGGCTTTTTAGGGAACACCGCAATTGCACTTAACAGCTACCGCCTAATTGGCGCTTGTTTTCTTATCGCCGGGGTATTTTTAATTAATATGGGGGCACGGCAATGACAACCGAGCAACAACAAAACCTTTATAACTTACATCAGCTTTGGCACATGCAGCCTTATCAGGAATTTACCACCAACCCTAGCGCTACAATTTACAAGCTAGAGCAATGGCCGCGCAGAATATGGTGCGAACCGGGCAATTATTCAGAAGCGGAAAAAGAGCAACTGGTGGCAAAGCTAAGTGCAAAAGCCTCTGACTCTCATATCTTATCCATGCCCGAAATGCTGTTACCAAAGGCCGGAACGGGGTTACTCCTGCTGCCGTCGGAGTTAACACCCAGTTTTAGTCAGCAGATGATGGTGAAAACTCTGAGTGCGTCGGCACTTTCAGACCCCGCCCCCAGGCTAACGTTAGAGCCAATAGAACATAACCAGGCTCAACAATGGGCGAATACCACCGGCGCATGTTTTGGTTATGAGGTTGAGTCGTCATCCGTTCAAAACCTGTTACTTGGTGGCGCCTGCTTGTACTTTATAAAATATCAGGGGCAAGTAGCCGGCACCGCCATGACCTTCACCCAAGAGCAACAAATGGGCATTCATCAGGTGGGTGTACTGGACGACCACCGGGGCAAAGGATTAGCCAGAGACGCCATGCTGTTACTTGAGCAATACGCACTGGACGCTGGCATCAATACCCTACAACTGCAGGCATCGGCTATGGGAGAGCCACTTTATCAATCTCTGGGCTATCGCTCATTAGGTGCCATTCACAATTTCATAAAAATTGACGCTACATAGCTTTTTACGTAAGTTACTTACAACTTAATTGAAACAAGGAAGAAAGCATGTCTAAGTTTACGGAATACAAAGTCATTCATATTGCGGAAGGTGGCTGTGGCACTTTGCTTCTGGGCTCAAGTGGTCTGCCGTTAAAGAAAATTGAATCGACTTTGAACCAGGAAGCTGCCGACGGCTGGCAAATGGTGTTTCAGGTACTTGAGCAAAAACGCTTTTGGCTGTTCTGGACACGTGAAGCGGCCATTGTCACTCTGGGTCGATAAAACCGAGCATGATAAAGCGGCTCATTTTAGCTTCAATTCGTTGGTATCAGCGTCGTGGCGGTTCGCGCCACTTCTTTAATACCGAATGCAATTTTGAGCCGTCTTGTTCGCACTATACTTATCAGGCCATCAGCCAATACGGTACCTGGCACGGTATAAAGCTTGGTGTAGCGCGCATGAGGCGTTGTAACGACCCTGACTGCGTTCATAAAAAACATGACCCAGTTCCCTAAATAAGGTAGCCCTTATGTCTTACGAAATGTCTTCCGAGCAGTTACGTGATGAAGAAGAAGCCCTGCGTAACCAAATACGTGAGCTAACGCCTGAGCAGCGAAAAGAATACTACCGCCTTGAAGGTCAGAAAATTAAAGACCCGGACACCTACGCGGTACTGAACTGGTTCATTATGGCCGGTCTGCATCATTTTTATTTAGGTAACACACCACGTGGCCTTATCAACCTTTGCGTCATGCTGTTAGGTTTGGTTCTATTGCCTTTCTTTCCTATCGTCGGAATTATCGTTCTGCTCGGCATTGTTATTGTCGAGCTGCCGCAATTGTTTAAGTCACAACAAATTGTTCATGCTTACAACAATAACGTTATGCGCGAGCTCATTCATAAAGTTAAGTCAGATAACGCCTAAGCGTCTCTCAGGCAAAATCTTTAAGCCTGAGATGACCCTCTATTGAGTCGGCAAGCGCTTTGGGCACCTCATTTTCAGTGGCTAACTCCCGCCACTGAGACACCGCGTTTATCACCTCATCAATAATGGCATCAATTTCTTTGCGCTCTACCTTTGGTAACTGAACGTCCGCCAGTGCGTAAAAATCGGCGCGGGTATGGCCGCTGCGCTTGCCATTTAAAGACATCCAATGCTGCTCTACCTAGGGGTTTCCGGGTTTGTAGCTAAAGGCAACGTCGTAAGCCGGGCTCAACCGCCATTGCTTGTCCTCCAGCATAAAGCCAAAGTTCTTGGAGTGATCATCATGGTTGGTGGCTACGTGGTTAAAGACCGTACGGCGAAACAAGTCTATAGCGTCCGCCCGTGGCAGCCGTAGCTGGCGGGCAACCTGAAACAGCTCCTCATAAGAAAACGCGCCAATGTCGTGATAGTTCACGTGCTTAATAGCGGTAAGCGTTTGAATGTGCTTTTTCTCATTGCCTATTCTGTCAAAGCGTTTGGTCACAAAATGGCGTCTGTTGCCTTCATCCAGCAGGTGGCATGGCATCATATCAATGCCGGCTTGCGTGGCCATTAAGTAATACACATACTCCATGGCACCGTAACCGAGCGGATCGCCAAAAGTTTGCTGAGATGGGTCGCGCTCCTTTACCCCGTCAAACTTCAGCAGATAATGCTCAAACCCTTCGGGCACAAGCCCCTGCCCTGAACGCACCTGGCTGAAATCCTTATTAAACGCCAGAACCGCTTTTGGCCTTGCGCCACCGGCGCTGGTACCAACCGCTAATAAGGCCTGCATCATTTCTTTGTCCGCCGCGTCATCAAAGTGCGTGCGCTGACGAAAGCCCTTTCGTGCATCCAGCACTTCCTGCGCTAATTTCATTAAGCTCTCAAGCTCAATGTCTTTGTTTTTGGCATTGGTTTGGTTCTTACGCGCGGGGTGATACTCAAGAGCGCCCATACCCCTCTCACCGGTATACTGAAGCCGCTCAAGCGGGCTCAGAGGCTCGGTGCGATCAGGCTGTTGCGCAACCCATTGGTTCAGTACCGCATTACCAAAGTCGTCGGGCAAAGAGTCGGCCAGCATTCCCGGCAGACCTCTGAAGGTATCCCAATTTAACCCCGGAAAAGAGTAAATTCGTCCTTTCTCGGCAGGCATGGTTAAAGGCGCCAGCGGAATGTTTTTTTCGACAAATTCAGATAAGTACTCGAACCGTGCAGCTGTGTCGCCTTTGTTATAACTTAAGGCACCGACAGGCTCACCTTTGTAGCGAACTTCAATGGTATTAATCACCAGTCCAGCTCCTCTTTGTCAGCAGGTTTCACACGCGTTTTCCCGCTCGCTCGTTTCTTCTGTTTGGTGCTACTTTTGAGTAGTTGCACAGGAGAAACGCCCTCGTCCGGGAATGCAGCCAATAAATTGTCGATATGCCCTAACGCCTGAAGAATTGCGACATAGGTGGGTAAGGTGCTTTTACCATTCTCGGCGGATTTAACCGCATTAAGGGAGACATTCGCTAAGGTCGCTACGTCCTCCTGAGTTAAATCCTGGTTCAGCCGATACTGCCTGACTCGCTGACCAATGATGGTTGAAACGCGTTCTGAATTCATATAACGAACCTTAAATAGGCTTTAAACTGATAAATAGAGTGTAGCAGACTGTTTAAGGCACGCAATTATATTTACATAAAAGCCCTTATATGGACTATAAAGTGTTTAATTCAAACTAAAATACTTTATAAGGGCTATAAAAATTTCAAATAGGGTTGTTAATAACACTTGATTTGAGTATGAATTGATAGTCCGCTTCGTGCCAAGAGCGGACGTTAACACCGCTCTCTGCGGAAAATTTGGAGCGCAGGGGAAAACTTGACCGATAGAAGCGCCTTATTTGCTTTCATTGTTATGCACGATAAACTTTGCACGTTCATATAGTTCGTCAAAAGTTATGATCTCTGGGTTTGTTGTATTTTTACGCAAAAGTTCAAATGACCGTAACTTGTCTTTGTTTACCCCGCCATCTGAAACAAATTCATTCATACTACCAATCACAAGATATGATTTAGGCTGATAATTGAAGATTTCTTCTCCGGTAGGATTGCCGTCACTGTCACTAGGGTTAATTTTGCTAGATAAGCTTTCAACAGCAGATGAGACCGTACCTTGAACTTGCGCTATAGCCCCAGCCAATTCCTTTGACGGCGCCCAACAGCCAGACCTATATGATTTGGAATCAAGAAGCTCAGTAGCGTGAGTTTTAATTTCAACAAAGCAAAGGTTCGAAATTACACCTTTCGTTTTCATTAGCGCATCAACACGCTTTCCGTTCGAAGCAACACTATATCCTTGCACAACCTGCTCCAACTTTTTGTCATCAAGGGAAGATAAGAATATGTACCCCAGCCCATAACCAAATATCCACGGATTCTTTTCAAAATACTTTTGCCATAAACCTTCATTAGTAGTGTTTTTCTTAGCCTTAATTGATTCAAAGTAGCTTTGATCAGATAGAAGCTTCTCGTACACATCTAATTGCTTTTTTCTATAACCGACTGCAATCAGGTCTTCTGTAGTGACCTCTGATTTCAGAACTTCAGCAAAAAGTTCTTGGTTTTCATGTAGCAAACTTTTTGCCTGCCTGTCGTTCAATACAATTCGGTTTAGCTCTTCATCATTAATATTGACTCTTGAAGGATCATCTAAGTTTACCGATTGGATATTTCGTATAAACTCTAGGAGTTTTCCAATTTCCTCTCCAACAAAAGAGAAGCTGGCATTATGAGGCTTCCCTGTTGCGACAGTGTATCCCTGAATATTAAGTACAAATATTCCTCGACTATCTTCTAGAAACTTTGCCGTGATATGTGACTTAGCGTCCTCTTTATGCCTGAGTACTACTTCATCTTTGATCTTCACGAATGCATATGAGTCTGGAGATTCAATTACCTTAGAGGCAATTCGCACTTTTTTGTCAGAGTCGCCGAAGGCATCCAACCTTGGGCTTATGTAGGTTTTCCCTTCTTTCGGGTTTTGATAATCGTCCATATCTTAAATTCTAGTTCTGGCTGAAGCGGTAGCTTATTTATCTCAAGCATATTATTTTAATTTCAGTACCTTGCTCTTTGCAGGAAGAGATTAGTGACGAAATGAACCATAGTATTTGTATTACCTCATTACGCCGTTCTACTTGGTTTCCCATTTGCAATGCAGTTAGATTATTTTCAAGCCTTGACTTGGATATAAAGTTAACTACTAAGTAAACAGCCTTTCTTAAGTTAGGCTTTCGTGTTTGTTTTTTGTAAAACTCAAGGCCGTCATCAATAGTAAAATCTGCAGGCGATTTTCTTAGTCGCGAGATATTTGTGTCTACACTCTGATTTCCAACTTTAGCGATATACGTTCGACTCCATAACGTTCTTTTTCCATCGATCCTATGGTGGGGAGGAACAAGATTCCCCAAGTTCTTCTGGGCTTGTCCGACGACATCTTGAAACTTGGATGCTGAGAGACCTTCATCGCCAGATTTGGAATGATAAAACTCAATTATTCCATCTGACACTGATATATGGTCAGCCCATTCATTACCAAGATCATCCAAAAATAGATAAGTAGAATTTGTATCAATTACATTTTCTACTTTGTTAAAGATCGAACAAGGACTAAAGCTAACGCTAGCAGTACTAAATATGCCTTTTTCAGAGCTTGCGTCACTTAACTCTTCACAAGGCTCAAAAATACTCATGAACGAGCTGATATTTGATAATAGCTGAGTATTTTCAAAAAGCTTTTTCGAATTGTATGCTACTTCAGGATTATCAAATGTGATGACAAAGCAGTGGTTTTTATTGATATATTCTTCTAAGGATTGAGTTTCACCACTAGCGAATTCAAGTAATATGGACCTAAAAGCATTCGATTTTATCTTTATCGATTTCTTTAATATCTTTATTTCAATTCCGATTAAATTAAAGAGATATTTATTCCTCGAAGACACGGCAAAATATCTGCCTTCGTCCGCCTCAATATCAAGAAATTGATCGTATTTCGTAATGTACCTGCCTAGTTCCAAATCAATATCTTGAGGATCTGCTTTGATATATGATCGAACCAAACTCTGTTCATTAGTCGCGTCAACTAAAGAATTTAATTTTAAAAGGATCCCATTTGGCGTTAAAGAACAAATCCGATCTTCAAAGCTAATGGGAAGCGCAAAGCTATCAATAAAACTATCAGTTGCAGAGAAGTTTTCAATATCATTGCATACATCTGCCATCCACTCTCTAAGCTGTTGAACACTTACCTTTCCATTGTGTCTATTAATTCTCGCAGTGCTAAGGGTTAAACTATATAGGTGTCCTCTAGAAGTTATACGCATATTTCTCACTGCGTAATTATTAGCTCCAAATGTAGAGTACGAGTCTTCAAGGGCTCTAGCTTCTAAGGATTTACTTCTTATGGCAGAGTCTGACACATCCAGGTTGTCGAGTGCCAATTTGTGGAATTTGGAGTCACTATCTGCATATAGCCTTGAAAGTGTTGAATAGTCCACATCATCAAGGTATGCATCAAGATCCGTTGAAGATGATACGTTTTTTTTGCTTATGACTATGTAGTCTCTATATTCGAAAACAACAATGTAGCAAAATTTTATCTCATGCTCATCTTCGATGTAGTTTTTGAAGAAACTAGGTTTTGACTTTATCTTAAAGACACAAATTGATAGCTTTGAAGGATGTCCGTTAATGACAACTTCATCTCTAATCTTTTGTAGTGTAACGCTTCTGGTCATCCTATCTTTTGACAAGTCTCTAAATATCTTAGATACAGCAGTGTTAGAGAGCTGCTTATTTGGCTTTTTTCTATAGAAATATGCCCCTTCAGATATTTCTAACTCATTTATCACTACAATTTCCTTTTGATTGATTGCTTGGTATATCTTGCAATACAGCTCAACAAGCTAACATTCCTGCCTTGAGAGTCTACAAGTTAGCAGAGGCAATTTGAGCATGCTCAGTTACACTCTGCCGAGCGCACAATACCTAACCTTTATTTTTTGTTATGCCATTGACAGTAAACGACTTGAATAAACAACACAATAATAAAACGCGCACTATTGCTGAGATAAGTGTGCTGTATCTGGTTCGAGCCATCCAAACTTATTAAAAACAGCGACGCGAGTTACTCGTTGAATTAGGCAAAAAGTCCATGGTCCGCTTTTCGCTCAAAGCAGACTAAAATTTGACGCCAGACATACTTAACTAAAGTCTACATAATTAGAAAGAGTTGAGGGCAATAGTCATATCATTTTGATGACTTCAAAAGTGCTGTTAATGAGCTCATCTCAATTACAAACTTTAAAAGCATTGGTAGATAAAGCACATGCTGGACGTTCTCCGCACTCAAAAACTTTTTCAACTTTTGCTGTACACCCAGCGTCCTCAATAATCAGCGAATCCCCTTCGCACATCAACATCACCACATTGTCGTCTTCAAAGTATGATTTAACGTTAAAATTATTGAGAATAGCGCGGTAATCTTCGTCTGTACGTGCAACCTGTTCAATAATTTGTTCGTTGTTCAGACCTTCAATGTCCTCAAGTGCATATTTAAAATTCACTTTTTGCACAAAATCAGAAAAATGAGACGCTGCTTCATAACGGTCCTCCGTATCGCATAAAGCCTGATTTTCAGCTGCGCAAGCATTAGTCATTAATAAAGCTATGATAATCAGTAATAGTTTCATGGTATGTTCTCCCATAAAGTCTGCTTGCCCGAGTCTCTATCGACACCGTTATCTAAATTCCAGTGTTTGAACATACTGGTATCTCCATCATCAAATACCGCAGCGGCCAAAAACTCCCAATACGTCCGGACATTATCAACTGCCAGGTCAAAGATTTCGTCGTAATCTTTATTGCTAACTGGGGTTTCCAAATTGTGGATATAAGTAAAGTCGACTTCTTCGCGCAAGGGGTAGCCACTGCCGGAGTCCACTGCAACATGCCGAGCCCACTCAAAAAGTTTGTGCGTTTCTTCAGCTGTACCGGTAATATTTCTAAAGCCATCGTGCCAACTTTCAATATTCGGCGGCGATTGTTCGAACTCTTCTGGGTATACGTCTCTGAGTGCAGCCAACCAAACTTTTTGAATAGTGGGATTAAATTTTTCATCGACGTCGTACTTGGTTAAATTCTCAGAAATACGCTCACAGTAACCAGGTTCACCCAGCCCCGTTCTTTCAAACCATATGTAGGTATCTTGATTCATTTCGCAAATTCGATGTGCTTTTTCATTACCCTCGTAAGGGCCAACCCGACATTCAACGACTGGGTGAATCGTTACATCAGCAATAACATGCGAAATGTATCCGGCTAACCACGGAAAAACGAACAACTTATTCTCGTCACTTAGCGCCTTTGTTTTTTCAATAAGAGCTTTAACAATTCGTTTTGTCTCACCGAGATGCATGTAGTCAGCCCATTCAGTTTGCTTATTACGGCCAAACAGCTTTAATGTCAGATATGGATAATCCGGACTGACGGAGCCCAGTTCAATGAGTTCTAGATGACTTCCTAGTTGCGCTTTAACTTTTGAATCAATATTTAAATTTTTGAGCCCTTTAAGTTCTCTTGCAACATTAGCAACACTTAAGTGAGCGAATGCACCTGGCATAACTGCCTCCTGTTGTCGTTTTCTCTAACTCCGGCATTTTTCATCTCGCTCTGTAATGCAGATAAACTCTCACCTGAGATATTTTTCATTTGAGATGCCATTTAATTGCTCGTTAGAAGTAGTGCCTAATAAGTTTTATTTTGTCGTTTTCGAATTCGAATAAAGTAACCAGTTTTTGTTTACTATCTTCAGGTTCAGAGTTTCCGTTTTTATCAGTGCAAGGATGTAAATATTCGACGGTGACAGCATTAAGTCCTTCAATGACATTTTTTACCTGGATATTGCATTCACCATATTTTCCTAAATAGGCAAGCAGGCCTTTTCTGTATTCGTCTTTTGATTGCACGGCATTAAACTTGGGATGCTCAAATGTTGCATCTTCGGTGAGCAGTGCCAGTAAGTTACTAACATCGTTTTTTGTTGAGTTTTTATGCTCCACTGCTTCTTGCGCTTCGAAATACTGGCTTACTTTAGCGGTCAAGTCACTTGCGAACGCAACGTTAGAGAGCAGTAGCAAAGCAAACATTACACGACAATATTTCATTTTTCTTCCTTGAAGACTTGTTAATTATCAACCAACTAAACTACTCCTATGCAACAATAAAGCAACCCTAGAATAAAACATCTATCTTTGGCGGGAGCGTCTACAGTCGGCCAGGCTTAAATAAAATAATATACAAGTATCAGATAACGCGGTGCCCTAGTATGTAAGCGCATTTAGTAACGAAAAAATTACATTTACCGATTGAACTTATGGCTCTCAGATATCGGTCCGCTTTGAGCGACGAGCGGACATCCATCTAGACCTCCCAGCTTTCACTAGAACAGTTGGTAGATTCTCAAGGTACGCCTTTTCAAAGTTCGCAGAGGATACTTCGCCTGTATAAGAATGACGCTTTTTGGGGGTGTAAAGCGTCTCGATAGAGGTAAATATCTCTGTCTTAGCTTCGTTCCGGCTCGGACTGAATATATACTAAGTCTAGAGGTGTAGCTTTGTAGTATCTCGGATACCCGTTTTGGAAGTCATAAGATAAGTTCTATTCGAAACCCTTAACCATTTAGTGATTCCGAGTAATGTTTCATTCCTATAACTAGCGCTTATTAGAGTAAGAGCCATGGGGTAAAGAGGCTTTTGTCGAGGAATGATATGGTAATAGTGGTTATATTAAAAAGTTGAATGACAATAATTCTGGTAATACTTAGAATTCAAAGAAAATTACAATTAATTATTTTATATTAACCTAACAGGGACTTAAGATTATGAAAAGGCTTTCATTTATTTTACTCATTCTAGCTACTGGAGTAGCCTCAGCTCAAGACATGCCAAAAAACGCGCACTCCAATCAATTCGCGCCACAAGGTTGGTCATGTAATAGTGGCTATAAGCAACAAGGCGGAGCGTGTCAACCTTATTTGAACCAGCAGTGTAAAAGTTAAATTGTTTTTTCTATGAACCTGGGTAGCGTTGGA